>NZ_JACCBG010000001.1:1278000-1597500 GCF_013409645.1 Nocardioides panaciterrulae
GCGGGCGAAGCCGGCCTCCATCTGCCGGTGGACGATCTGGTCGGCGTTCTCGATGCCACCGAGGGTCTCGTCGGAGAACACCACCCCGAAGCCGAAGGTGTCGTCGGGGGCGTTGCGCTCCCACACGGTGACCTCGTGGCTCGGGTCGAGCCCCTTCATCAGGGCGGCGAGGTAGAGCCCACCGGGCCCGCCGCCGGCGATCGCGATCCTCATCGGACGTCCTCTTCTCTCGGGTTCTCTCAGGCGCCGGCGGCGCGGGCGGACTCGCCCTCGACCTGCTTGCGGAGCTGGAAGTGCTGCAGCTTGCCGCTGGAGTTGCGCGGCAGCGCGTCGACGAAGCGCACGTCGCGCGGGTACTTGTAGGGGGCCAGCGTGCGCTTGACGAAGTCCTGGATCTCCTTGGCCTTGGTCTGGTCGCCGGTCACCCCGTCGCGCAGCACCACGAACGCGCACACGATCGATCCGCGCTCCGGGTGCGGCTCGCCGACGACGGCCGACTCCACCACGTCGGGGTGCTCGTCGATCGCGGCCTCGACCTCCGGGCCGCCGATGTTGTAGCCGGAGGAGACGATCATGTTGTCGGTGCGCGCGGCGTAGTAGAAGTAGCCGTCCTCGTCGCGGGTGAAGGTGTCTCCGGTGACGTTCCAGCCGTTCACGACGTAGCTGCGCTGGCGTTCGTCGTCGAGGTAGCGGCAGCCGACGGGCCCGATCACCGCGAGCCGGCCCTCCGCGCCGGGCGGGAGCTCCTCCCCGTCGGGGTCGAGGATCGTGGCCCGGTAGCCGGGCACCGGCCGGCCCGTGGCGCCCGGCCGGATGTCGTCCCCGGCGGCGGAGATGTAGATGTGCAGCACCTCGGTGCCGCCGATGCCGTCGATGACCCGCAGGCCGATCTCGTCGCGCAACCGGGTCCAGGTCTGCCGAGGGATGTGCTCGCCGGCGCTGACCGCGGCCCGCAGGCCCGCGAGCTGGTGCGTCTTGCCGCCGGCGATGACCTGCTTGTACGCCGTGGGCGCGGTCGCCAGCACCGTCACGCCGGAGGCGGCGACGACGTCGGCCATCTGCGCCGGCGTCGCCGCCTCGGTCAGCAGCGCGCACGCCCCGGCCCGCAACGGGAACACGACGAGCATCCCGAGGCCGAAGGTGAAGGCGAACGGCGCCGTGCACGCGACGAGGTCGTCCGGCTCGAGGCGCAGCACGTGCTTGCCGAAGGTGTTGTCGATGGACAGGACGTCGCGGTGGAAGTGGGTCGTGATCTTGGGGATCCCGGTGCTCCCCGAGGTCGGGCAGAACAGGGCGACGTCGTCGGCGGCGGTCTCCACGTTGGTGAACTCGCCGGACTTGGCGGCCGCGCGCACGACCAGGTCGGCCTCGCCGCCGCCGCCGAAGCAGACGATCTCCAGCCCCGGGGCGACCGTGGTGCGCAGCGCCTCGACGTCGGCGGCGCACCGATGGTCGACAAGCGCGAACCTCGGGGCGGTCTTCGCCACGATCGGGCCGAGCTCCCGGGCCCGCAGCGCGGCGAACGTGGTGGCCGCGATGCCGCCCGCCTTGAGCACGCCGAGCCAGGCGGCCACGGTCCACGGGTTGTTGGGGGAGCGCAGCAGGACCCGGTTGCCCGGGACCAGGCCGAGGTCCTCGACCAGCACCTGCGCGACCTGGTTGGCGCGCCGCCGCAGCTCGCCGTAGGTCCACACCTCGCCGTCCGGCGTGCGCAGCGCCGGCCGGTCGGCGCCGAAGGTCGCGACCGGCACGTCGATGAGCTCGGTGGCGGCGTTGAGCCGGTCGGGGTACTGCAGGTCCGGGGTGGTGAACTCCAGCACCGGCCACTGGTCGGCCGGGGGCAGGTTGTCGCGGGCGAAGGTGTCGGCGTAGCCGGTGGGGGAGAGGTTCATCGTCGTCCCCCGGCTCCGTCGGTGTGGCGGACCAGGCCCTCCTGGACCACCGTGGCCAGGTGGGTGTGGTCGGGGGTGAAGAAGTGGCCGAGGCCGGTGCCGCGACCGTCGGCGGCGGCGACCGCCTCCTGGAGGTAGAGCAGCCAGCCGTCGAGTGCGCCCGGCGCCGGGGTGCGGTGGAACCACATGGCGTGGTCCAGGCTGGCGGTCATCAGGCCCTCCGCGGCCCACGGCAGGCCGAGGGTGCGCAGCACCGGCTCGAGGATCGTGTAGTCGCAGACGTAGGCGAGCGCGGCGAGGTCGCGCTGGGCGTCGGTGAGCCCGTCCACCGGCCGCAGCGCGTCGAACGGGCGCACCCACAGGGCCTGGTGGGGCACCGCCCCGCCCTCGACCTCGAGGTAGACCGGTCCGGGCACGTGCCGCATGTCGAAGCTGCGCCCGTGCGACCAGTAGGCCTTCGACTGCTCGGTCATCGTCCCGCCGGTGCGGTCCGCGAGGTAGGACTCCGCGCTCGGCAGCTCGTCGGGGCCGGGCAGGTCCCGGGGCGGCCCCGGGGCGAAGCTGCCCCCGGCCTCGCCGGCGGCGAAGCTCGCCAGGCAGACGTAGACGGTCTTGCCGTTCTGGTAGCCCCGCACCTGGCGCGTGCTGTAGCCCCGGCCGTCGCGCAGCAGCTCGACCTCGTAGCGGACCTCGGCGCCGATGTCGGCGGGCCGCATGAAGTAGGAGTGCATCGAGTGCAGGTGCTTGCCGTCGGTCACCGAGCGCATCGCCGCGGCGGCCGCCTGGGCGACCAGGTCCCCGCCGTACGCCTTCGGCCACGGGCACGGCTGCGTGACCGCGGTGAAGGCGAGGTCGTGGTGCTCGGCGTCGACCGGCTTGAGCGTGACCGCGTCGGTGAAGACGCTGCTGGTCGCGGCGCTCATGCGCGGCCGAGCCAGTCGGGCAGCACCGTGTCGTCGACCTGCGGGAGGTTGACCACGATGTTCTCCGGGGTGCGGGCCGTCATCCAGGTGAGCGGCCGGTTGCGGTCGAGGTTGCACTCGACGTGGGGCATGAACGGCGGGACGAAGACCCAGTCGCCCTCCTCCATGTCGAGGTAGTCCTCGAACCTCTCACCGAAGTAGATGCGGGCCCGTCCGGAGAGCACATAGCCGCCGGTCTCGGCCTCGCCGTGGTGGTGGGGGACCGAGCGGTAGCCGGCCTCGTTGCTGACCTTGCCGAACCAGAGCCTGGTCGCGGGCGTGTGCTGCACGCTCACGCCGGAGATGCGCGTCGCGCCCCCGGACTGCCCGGTCGTGTCCGGCTCGTGCCCGCCGCGGGTGACGACCGGGACCACCAGGCCGCTGCCGGTGGCGTACATCGAGTTGTCGCCCTCGAGGGCGTACTTGCTGAGGTCGGGCTCCATGGTCACTCCTCCGGACGGGGTCCGTGGCTCGGTGCTGGCTCGGTGCTGGCTCGGTGCTGGCTCGGGGCAGGTCGGTGCTGCTCAGGGGTGGACAGGGGTGTGTCGCGCGGGCGCGAGACGGACGGTGTTGCGCAGGACCCCGATGCCGGGGATCTCGGTCTCGACGACGTCGCCGTCCTCGAGGAAGCGCTGGGGGTCGCGGGCGATGCCCACGCCACCGGGGGTCCCGGTCAGCACGAGGTCGCCGGGCCGGAGCGTGGTGAACGTGGAGATGTAGGCCAGCAGGTCGGCCGCGTCGAAGACCAGGGTCTTCGTGCTGGCGCGCTGGACCTCCTCGCCGTTGACGCGGCAGATGACCTCGACCCCGGCGAAGGGGTCCAGCTCGTCGGGCGTGACGACGACCGGCCCGACCGGCGTGGAGCGGTCCCAGGCCTTGCCCTGGAACCAGGCGATCGTGCGGTACTGCCAGTCACGCACGGAGATGTCGTTGGCGACCGAGTAGCCGGCGATCGCCGCCAGGGCGGCGTCGCGGTCGGCCTCGCGCAGGGTCGCCCCCACGACCACGGCGAGCTCGACCTCCCAGTCGACCTGCAGCCCCTCACGCAGCTCGAGGTCGTCGGCCGGGCCGACCAAGGTGTCGGCGTACTTGGGGAACAGCGTGGGGTGGCGGGGGAGCTCCCGGCCGGTCTCCGCGATGTGGTCGGCGTAGTTGAGCCCGCAGCAGATGACCTTGCCGGGAGCGGGGAGCGGCAGCGTCGGCTCGGCGCCCGCGAGCACCTCGCCGGCGAGACCGGCCGCGTCGCGCAGGGCGGTGGTGGCCAGCAGCGCCGAGAGGTCCGGGGCGGGGAGCGCCCGCCAGTCCGAGCCGTCCAGGACGGCTGCGGACCGGCCGCCGCCCTCGGTCGTCACGGTCGCGAACTGCATCGCACTCTCCTCGGGGCCGACGTTGGATATTGCATAACTTTCACGTTCGTGCGGGATATGTCAATAGATGTTACGTTGAGCCGGACCCCGCAGCCCGTCCCCGAGGAGTCCGTTTCCCATGGCCGTCGACACCGCCCCGATCCCCGTCAACCCGCCCTCGCTCCCGGCCCCGAGCGGGTACTCCCACGGCACCCTGAGCGGCAACACGCTCTTCCTCGGCGGCCAGACCGCGCTGGATGCGGACATGCGGATCGTGGCGGGCGGCATCGTCGAGCAGTTCCGGCAGGCGTTCGGCAACGTGCTGACGACGCTCGCCGAGGTCGGCGGCGTCCCGGAGGACCTGGTCAGCCTCACGATCTACCTGACCGACATCCCCGACTACCAGGCGCACGGCCGGGAGATCGGTGCCGTCTGGCGCGAGCTGGCCGGTCCGGTCTACCCGGCGATGGCCGGCATCGGGACGACCGCGCTGTGGCAGCCCGAGGCGATGATCGAGATCCTCGGCGTCGCGGTCGTCCCCGACGAGCGCCTGGTCGTGCCGGGCCGCTGAGCGTCCCGGCCGCCGCTCGGTCCGCGGCCGGCCGCACCGGCCGCTGGCGGGGCGTACGCTCGATGTCGTCGGGGGCTCCTTCCTCGCCGGAGGTCGTCATGGGCGTCCTGCTCGTCGTGCTGCTGGTCCTGGTCGCGCTCGTCGTCGCGGGCGCGGCGTCGAGCTTCCGGGTGGTCAAGCAGGTCGAGCGCGGGGTCGTGTTCCGGCTGGGCCGCGCCCAGCAGCAGGTGAGGCGGCCGGGTCCCACGCTGCTGGTGCCGTTCGCGGACCGGATGCGGCGGGTCAACATGCAGGTCGTGACCATGCCGGTCCCCGCCCAGGACGGCATCACCTGCGACAACGTGACGGTCCGGGTCGACGCGGTCGTCTACTTCAGAGTGACCGACCCGGTCCGCGCGGTCGTCGAGGTGCAGGACTACCAGTACGCGATCTCCCAGGTGGCCCAGACCTCGCTCCGCTCCATCATCGGCAAGAGCCAGCTCGACGACCTGTTGTCCAACCGGGAGCGCCTCAACCAGGGCCTCGAGGTGATGCTCGACAGCCCCGCCGCGCCCTGGGGGATCGAGATCGACCGGGTCGAGATCAAGGACGTGGCGCTGCCCGAGTCGATGAAGCGGTCGATGTCGCGCCAGGCCGAGGCGGAGCGGGAGCGCCGGTCCCGGGTGATCACCGCCGACGGCGAGTTCCAGGCGTCGAAGAAGCTGTCGGAGGCGGCGGCGGCGATGACCGCCACCCCGGGCGCCCTGCAGCTGCGCCTGATGCAGACGATGGTCGAGGTCGCGGCCGAGCGGAACTCGACGCTGGTGCTGCCGTTCCCGGTCGAGCTGCTGCGTTACTTCGAGGCGGCGGCGCACGCCGCCGACCCGGCCGTGCCCCGGGCCGGCATCCCGGACCCGGCGCCCGACCCCGGACCCCTGCCGCCGGCCTGAGGCTCGCCGAGGAGCGACCCGGGTGGGCGGGATGGAAGGATGCGGTGCGTGACGATCATCGCGGCGGCGGACGGTTCAGCGCTCGGCAACCCGGGGCCCGCAGGGTGGGCGTGGTTCGTCGACGACGGCTGCTGGGCGAGCGGTGGCTGGGCGCACGGCACGAACAACAAGGCCGAGCTGACCGCCCTCCTCGACCTGCTGCAGCAGACCGCCCACCTCGCCGAGGACCTCCTCGTCTACTGCGACAGCACCTATGTCATCAACTCGGTCACCAAGTGGATGGCCGGGTGGAAGCGCCGCGGGTGGCGCAAGGGCGACGGCCAGCCGGTGCTCAACGTGGAGATCATGCAGGCGCTGGACGCGGCGATGACCGGTCGCCGCGTCGAGCTGAAGTGGGTGAAGGGACACTCCGGGCACCCGCTGAACGAGGCGGCCGACCGCCTGGCCAATGCCGCCGCCGCGTCCTGGAAGCAGCGCATCACCCCCGACGCCGGGCCGGGCTTCGCGGGCGCTGTGACGAGCCATCCCGAGGAGCGGTCCGTCCCGGTGTGGGAGGACCTGGACCTCTTCAGCGGTCAGTGACCGGGCCGGCGCGACGGACGCGGTAGCGCACGTGCGTGGCCCAGCGGGAGTGCTCGGCCTCGAGGGGTTCGAGCGCGACGTCGGCGGGGCCGTCGAAGATCCGTTCCCCGGAGCCGAGCAGCACCGGGGCGATGTCGAGGGTGAGCTCGTCGAGCTCGCCGCTCGCCAGCCCCTGCCGGACGGCCGAGGCCCCGCCGGCGATGTCGACGTCGCCGCCGCCCGCCTCCCGGGCCAGCGCCAGCGCCGCGGCGAACCCGTCGGTGACGAAGTGGAACGTCGTGCCGCCCGCCATCTGGATCGGCTCGTGTGCGTGGTGGGTCAGCACGAACACCGGGGCGTGGTACGGCGGCTCCTCGCCCCACCAGCCGCGCCAGTCACCGCCGTGCTCGCGGGCCCAGGAGGTCCACGGCCCGCGCACCGGACCGAACATGTTGCGGCCCATGACGTAGGCGCCGCGCGGCCGCAACAGGCGTGCCGTCCACCGCGCGTCGACCTCGTGGCCGGGCAGGTCGGCGTCGAAGTGCCACTGGTGCAGCAACATCCCGCCACGACCGAGCGGGTCGTCCCGGCTCTGGTCGGGGCCGGCGACGAAGCCGTCGAGGGAGATCGAGACATGCGCGGTCGTGAGGCTCATGTCGCTTCGACCCGGTTGGCGCCCCGAACTCATCGCACCGCCGCACAACTCTCGACAGGTGGGGACACCGGTGGGGCCCGGCCGTGCTGGCGCCGGCGTCCGTGGGCCGCGTGAGCGGCCCTCGGGAAGGATCGGGCGGCATGATTGTTGGAGAAGGCATGAAGAAGATCGGGTTCCTCTCGTTCGGCCATTGGTCGCCGTCGCCGCACTCGCAGACGCGTTCGGCGTCCGATGCGCTGCTGCAGTCGATCGACCTCGCCGTCGCCGCCGAGGAGATCGGCGTCGACGGGGCGTACTTCCGGGTGCACCATTTCGCGCGCCAGCTCGCCTCGCCGTTCCCGCTCCTGGCCGCGGTCGGTGCGCGCACCAGCCGGATCGAGATCGGGACCGGCGTCATCGACATGCGCTACGAGAACCCGCTCTACATGACCGAGGACGCCGGGTCCGCGGACCTGATCGCCGGCGGCCGGCTCCAGCTCGGCATCAGCCGCGGGTCACCGGAACAGGTGGTCGACGGCTTCCGCCACTTCGGCTACGTGCCGGCCGAGGGCTCCGACCACGCCGCCCTGGCCCGCGACCACGCGGCGCTGTTCCTGCGGCTGCTCGAGGGGGAGGGGTTCGCCGAGCCCAACCCACGCCCGATGTTCCCCAACCCGCCGGGGCTGCTGCGGCTGGAGCCGCACTCACCCGGGCTGCGTGAGCGGATCTGGTGGGGAGCGGGCACCCGGGCGACCGCCGAGTGGACCGCGCAGCAGGGCATGAACCTGATGAGCTCCACGCTGCTCACCGAGGACACGGGCGTGCCGTTCCACCAGCTGCAGGCCGAGCAGATCCAGCGGTTCCGGGACGCGTGGAAGGAGGCCGGTCACGCCCGCGAGCCGCGGGTCTCGGTCAGCCGCAGCATCTTCCCGATCCTCAGCGACGCCGACCGCGCCTACTTCGGGCACGACACCCACAGCCAGGACCAGGTCGGCCGGCTCGAGGGCGGCCTCGCCCGCTTCGGCAAGTCCTACGCCGGGGAGCCCGACCGGCTGGTCGCGGAGCTGGCCGAGGACGAGGCCGTGGCCGCGGCCGACACCCTGCTCCTGACGATCCCGAACCAGCTCGGGGTCGACTACAACGTCCACGTCCTCGACAGCGTGCTGCGCCACCTCGCCCCGGAGCTCGGCTGGCGCTGATCACCCGGCCGGGCCGCGTCAGGGCCGGGCCGGGCGGGGTCAGTCCGGGAGCGGTCCCAACGCGGCCGCGGCCGCCGGCGCCGCCGGCAGGCGGGGGAGCAGGGTGGCCTGGAAGGCGTGGTAGACGTCCGGCTTGCCCCGCCACACCGTGGCCGCGGGCCGGTTGGCCGGGTCGAGCTCGTGGTGCCAGCTGCCGTGCTCGAGGTCGACCAGGTGCTCCCGGGCGAACCGCCACCACTCGTCGTACCAGCGCCCGAAGCCGGGCTCGCCGGTGCGCCGGTGCAGCGCGGCCGCCGCAGCGATCGCCTCGGCGACCACCCAGTGCATCCGGGTGCGGACCACCGGGCGGCCCTCCCAGTCGACGGTGTAGACGAACCCCGGCCGCCCGTCGACCTGCCAGCCCACCCGCACGGCGGTGTCGAACAGCGCCCGCGCGTCCTCGAGCAGCCAGCCCGGCGCCCCGGCGACCGACGCCTCGAGCTGCACCAGCAGCCGTGACCACTCCAGGAGGTGGCCGGGGGTGCAGCCGTAGGGCCGGAACGGGTCGTCGCGGTGATCGGCGTTGTAGTCGGGAAGCGGCTGCCACTGCGCCGAGAAGTGCTCGGGCAGCAGGTAGCCGTGCGCCCGGGCGACCCCGTGCACCAGGTGCTCGGCGAGGCCGAGCGCGAGCCGGTGCCACTCGGCGTCCGGCTCGACGTCGCCCAGCACGAGCAGCGCCTCCACCATGTGCATGCTGGCGTTCGCGCCCCGGTAGGACTCGCTCGCCGTGAACGCCTCGTCGTACTCCTCGACCACCCGGCCTCGCGCGTCCAGGAAGCGGGTGCGCAGCACGCCGGCGACGCCGTCGAGGAGGTCGCGTCCGCCGGGCACGCCGGCCGCCGTGGCGGAGCCGGCCGCGAGCGCCACGAAGGCATGGGTGTAGGCGGTCTTGCGGGCATCCGCCGCGGCAGCGGCGTCGGGCCGCAGCGACTCGAACCAGCCGTCGTGCACCGGGTCGCGGTACGCCGTCAGCAGCGACCGCACCCCGTGCTCCGCCGTCTCCCGGGCACCGGGCACCCCGAGCTGGGCGCCGAGCGTGAACACGTAGGTCATCCGGGCCGCGATCCAGGTCGGGAGCGGCGATCCCGGGACCGGCGTGCCGCGCTCGTCGAGCCAGCCGAACCCGGCCGGTTCGAGCACCGAGCCTGCGGCGAACCCGAGCAGGCGGCGCCCCTCGGCGGCCAGGATCGCCTCGTCCTCGCGGCCCGTCCCGGCCGGCCGGCCGGTCACCCGGGCCCGTCCGTCCGGGCGCGCACGGTGAGCAGCTGCGCCAGCCGGCCCACCGGGCCGGTCTCGTCGTGGAGGACCGTCTCGGTGAGCCCCAGGCCCTGCGCTCCGAAGACGACCGCGGCGTCGAAGCCGACCCAGCGCCCGACCGGCTGGCGGTGCAGGTGCAGGGTCAGGTCGACGTTGGGGAACAGCCACTTCTGCGGCGACTCCCGCACCGAGAGCCCGTTGGCGGTGTCGATCAGCCCGACCCAGCGGGCCAGGTCGCTGACCGGCTCCCCGGCCACGAGCTCGACCGGGCTGCGCACCCAGGCCAGCGCCCGGCCCGGCTCGGCGTCCGGCTCGCGTCGTACCTCCAGGGAGGCGATGTAGCCGCCGGGCCACACCGAGGTCATGTCCCACGGCGGCACCTGTGCCGGCGAGGGTGTCGCGACCGGCTCGCCTCCGGTGACGGCCGTGGTGTCCCCGGGGACCAGCCGCCACGCCCGCGCGATCGCCACGGTGCGCCCCGCCCGGGTGGCCCGCGCCTCGACCAGCGCGATCGTGCGGCCGGGCCGGATCAGCTCGACGGCCACCTCGAACTCGTCGACCTCCACCACGCCGAGGATGTCGAGGGTGAGCCGGCCGAGCACCAGGCCGTCGTCGCCGACGGCGCGTTCGATCTCGTGCACCAACAGGCCGGTCATCGGCGCGATGTGCTGCTCGGTCTCCGACCAGGCGCCGCTGGTGTGCGGGGTCGCCCGGAAGCGGCTGCCGTCGAGCCGGAAGAAGTAGGCAGGGGACTGCATGCGGTCAACCCTGCCGCAC
This sequence comes from Nocardioides panaciterrulae, assembly GCF_013409645.1. Classification (NCBI taxonomy): domain Bacteria; kingdom Bacillati; phylum Actinomycetota; class Actinomycetes; order Propionibacteriales; family Nocardioidaceae; genus Nocardioides; species Nocardioides panaciterrulae. The sequence continues at coordinate 1,288,168 of NZ_JACCBG010000001.1, forward strand.
CGGCGCGTGGGGAGGTGTCGTCGGGGGCGTGAGGACTCCGGCGGCGTTTCTGCGCCCCGGGGCCGGCCCACGGCTCCTAGGCTGGGCCGCACCCGACCCGAAGGGGCAAGACCCGTGGCGACTCCCGACATGCAGTGCGACAACTGCGGCGCGACGATGCGGTGGGAGACCTCGCACTCGCGCTGCGACCGGTGCGGGCACATCCGCCCGTGTTGCGAGGGGGCGCCCGTGACGGCGAGCTGCGTCGTGCCGCCGGCGGCCGCGACGCACTGAGCGGTCTGCGGTCGGACCCGCCTGGCAGGTCGGATCGACCGCGAAGCGCCGGCGCAGGTGGCCCGGACCCAGGTTCGCCCGGACCCGGGTTCGGCCGGACGCCCCGCGAGCACCATGAGCTGCGCCGAGCTGCGCCGAGCCAGGCCTACGAGACCGGCCTACGAGATGGGGCCGGTCTGGCCGTCCGCCTGACCGACCACGGTCCGGCTGCCGTCGGTGCCCACCACGAGCCCGGTGCGGCCCGGCCGGGAGCTGAGCCAGCCGGTGGCCTCCGGGCCGAGCGCGAACGCCGCGGTCGCGTCGAGGTCGGCGTCGGTGAGCGAGGCGGTGACCACGGTCACCGACGCGACACCGACCGGCACCAGCCCGGTGCGCGCATCGACGATGTGCGTGCCCCGGTGGGTGAACCCCGAGGTCGCCACGCCGCCGTTGCGGACCGGGATCCGGGCGACCAGCCGCCTGGGGTCGGCGGGGTCCTCCACGCCGATCCGCCACGGCGGCCGCGCCGGGTCGGCGACCCGGCAGACCAGGTCACCCCCGGCGGACAGGCAGAAGTCGCCGGCCAGCGTCTCGAGCGCCCGGGCCGCCTGCTCCACCGCCCAGCCCTTGACGACGCCGTCGGTGTCGAGCACCGGGCGCCCCTCGGCGTCACGACGGCGTACGTCGAAGGCGCCGCCGGACTCCACCCGGGTGCGCTCGGCGAGGGCGAGCACCTCCGCCACCTCGGGCGGGCACTCCTCCACGCCGATCTCGCCGCGGCCGAGCCGGGAGACGTACGACGCGGGCCGGTAGGTGCTGAACACGCGGTCCACGTCATGCAGCGTCGCGACCGCCTGCTGCCAGGCGTCGGCCAGCGCGGGGTCGTCGGCCGACCGACCGCGCACCGCGAGGCTGACCGGTATCCCCATCACGTGCTCGACCCGGCGCACCAGGGGCCGGGAGCCGGTCACCTCGGTCACGCGCCCACCTGGTCGAGCGCGCTCTGCAGCGACTGCAGGTAGCCGGTGCTGGTGTAGGTCGCGCCGCTGACCATGTCGATGTCGGCGCTCTGGGCCTCGGTGGTCTCCTGGATGAGGATCGGCAGGGCGTAGGCGTTGATCTCGTCGGATCGCGGGTTGCCGGTCGGGTGCTGCAGGACGCCGACCCGGGTGATCGTGCCGCCCCGCAGCGTGAGCTGCACCTGGACCGGGCCCCAGGCGGTCATCGCCACGCCGCCGGTGGCCTTGGTCGTGGTGGGGGTCGTGGAGGGTGCCCTGGTCGCGGAGCCGGAGCCGGAGCCGCCCGACCCCGAGCCGCCGCCCGAGCCGCCGCCGGAGCCGCCGCCCGTGCCGCCCGCGCCGCCGCCGGAGCCGCCGCCCGTGCCGCCCGCGCCGCCCGAGCTCGTCGTACCGGTCGAGCCGCTGCCGCCCGTCACGATCGACGTCGACGCGCCGGTGGCCAGCGTGGAGGAGGTGGAGGTGTGATAGCCGAAGAGCAGCACCACGAGGGAGGCGGTGGACAGGAACCACAGGACGATTCGCTTCAAGGGGTCACCACGCAAAGGTCTCGAGATGGATCTGGTCGGGGGAGAGGCCGGCCGCGAGCAGGTCCCGGCGGACCAGCTCGGTCCAGGCCGCCGGGCCGCACACGAACGCGTCGCGCTCGTGGATGTCGGGGACCCAGTAGCGCAGCGCGTCGAGGTCGGAGACCTCGCCGACGCCGTGCGGCAGCCACGAGTGGGGCCCGCGGCGGTGGCCGGGCAGGTACAGCACCCGCAGCCCGCGCTCGCGGGCCAGGTGCTCGAGCTCGTCGAAGAAGAGCGCCTCGGTGGTGTAGCGCTTGAGCAGCACGGCCTCGCCGGGCCGGTAGGCCAGCCCCTCGGCCAGGGCGCGCAGCGGGGTGATGCCGACGCCGGCACCGATCAGCGCGACCTTGTGCCGGGTGCGGGCGCGGGCGCCGAGCCGGCCGTACGGCCCCTCGAAGAGGACCCGGGTGCCCGGCCGCAGGCGGAAGCTCGCCGCGCTGCCGTCGCCGACCGCCTGCACGGTGATGCGCAGGCTGCGTCCGTCCGGGGCCGCGGAGAGGGAGTACGGGTTGGCGCGGGTCCAGCCGGGGCGGCCCAGGAAGCGGAAGCCGAGGAACTGGCCGGCCTCCACGGGCAGCCGGTCGAGGCGGTGCCCGGTGAGGTAGACCGAGGCGACGCCCGGCCCCTCGGCGACCACCGACGCCACCCGCAGCCGGTGCCGCAGGTTGCGCCAGCCGGGCAGCGCCACCCGCCACACGAGCACGGCGGCCGCGGTGGCCCCCCACGCCGACCACCAGAAGAGCGACCGGGCGGGGGAGGACATCAGCTCCTTGCCGGTCCAGAGCTGGTGCGGCAGGGCCAGCCCGACGCCGAGGTAGGCGTAGAGGTGGAGCAGGTGCCAGGACTCGTAGCGCAGCCGCCGGCGCGCGAGCCGGACGCTGGTGGCCACCACCATCACCAGGCAGCCGGTGCCGGCGACCGCGAGCAGCATGCCGGGGTAGTTGATGGTCAGGTCCCACGCGGTCGCAGGGGTCCCGGCCAGTCGGCCGCCGGCGTACCCCCAGGTGATGGCGACCAGGTGGGCGAGCATCAGGTTGAACGAGGTGAAGCCGACCACCCGGTGGATCGCGGCCAGCCGGTCCTGGCCGAACGCGGACTCCAGCACCGGGACCCGCGCCATCAGCAGGACCTGCGCGAGCAGCAGCACCGACGCCACCAGGCCGGTGATCCGGCCCACGGACGTGAGGCGGTCGGCCCGGCCGCCCAGGCCCTGCACCCCGCCGCCGGCGACCCACCAGTAGGTCACCAGCAGCAGCGCCAGCCACAGCAGGCTGCCGGCGGCGAGCCGGACGGTCGCGTCGCGCCGGGCCCGCAGGCCGGTGGGGACCGGCCGGGCCCGGGACGCGGTGGTGCCCGACACCACCGCCGTCACGTGTCGCTGCCCTCGCCGACGCCCGGCGCCTGCTGCTGGTCCTGACCCTCCTGCGGGCCTTGCTGCTGGGTCGGGTCCTGCCGGACCTGGGGCGAGAAGTCGCGCTGCCCGTCCTGGTGGACGTACGCCGGGAGGCCGTCACCCTCGGGGGTCGCGGCCTCACCCAGAGGCCACCGAGTCCCGCCACCACCAGCGCGGCGGCGCCGCCGGCGAGCCAGCTGCGCAACGACGTACCGTGGCCCCTGCCGACACCGCGAGCCGGATCGCGCGGCGCCTCCGGAGGCAGCACCGGCGCCGGGCCGGACGTCGTGTCGTTCATGGTCTCTCCCAGGGTCTGTGTCTGAGGTAGACATTCGCGGGACGGACTTGGCGGACCATGAAGCCCGCCTGTGTGCCGGCTGTGAGAACCGCCCGGGGGACCCGCGGCGTGACCTTGGACCCTGAGACCACGCCCGGTCCGATGCGTCCACTGAAGAGGTGGGAGCGGGTGCACGGTGGTGGTTGCTGTTGTCGCTGGTCGTCGCGACCACCGCCGTCGTGGTCCGGCTGCTCATGGTGCTGCGCGGCGCGGGGCTGGGCGGGATGCTGTCCTACGACGACGGGGTCTACTACTCCGCCGCGGGGTCCCTGGTCTGGGGACGGCTGCCGTACCGCGACTTCCTGCTGCTGCACCCGCCGGGCATCGTCGTCGCGCTCACCCCGTTCGCGGCCTTCGGACGGCTGACCAGCGACCTGCTCGGCTTCGAGGTCGCCCGGCTGGCCTGGATGCTGCTCGGCGCGCTCAACGCCGGGCTGGTCGTGGTCGCCGCGCGCCGGTTCGGGCTGGTCGCGGCGGGGGCGGCGGGGTTCTTCTACGCGCTGTGGCCCGCGGCCGCGCAGACCGAGACGACCACCCGGCTCGAGCCGCTGCTGAGCCTGGGGGTGCTGCTGGCGCTGGCGCTGCTGGCCGGCCCGCTCGGCGCGAGGTCCCGGCCAGGGCACCTGGTCGCCGGGGGCGCGCTCGGGTTCGCGCTGGCAGTGAAGATCTGGGCGGTGGTGCCGGTGGCGGTGATCTGGTGGTGGTGCCGCCGGAGCCTCGGGCCGGTCGCCGCGCGGCGGGTGGGGCTGGCGGCCGTCGGGACCGCGCTCGCGCTCTACCTCCCGTTCTGGCTGGCGGCGCCCGGACCGATGACCCGGATGGTGGTCCTCGACCAGCTGGGCCGCACCCGCGCACCGGTGCCCGTGACCGAGCGGCTGGCCGAGGTGCTGGGCGGCACCTCGTCGTCCGCGACGACCGCGCTGACCGAGGTCGTCATGCTGCTGCTGGTGGCGCTGGCGCTGGTCGGGCGACGACCGCTGGGGCGGTGGGCGGTCGGCCTGCTCGGCCTCCAGCTGGCGGTGCTGCTCGCCGGACCGCCGTTCTTCTCCTTCTACGCCGCGTACGTCGTCCCCGCGCTCGCGCTCGTGGTCGCGGCGGCGGTCGCGACCGTCGGCGACGCCCTGGGGTGGCTCCGCCTCGCCCGCCCCGCGGTCGCGCCGACCGCCCGGGCGGGTGCGCTGGCGGTGCTCGGCGTCGGCCTGCTGCCGCTGGTGCTCGTCGACGCGCGGGCGGCCCCCGGCGTACCCCTGCCGGGCGGAGAGCTGCAGGCGCTCACCGCCACCAGCCGGTGCGTGACCTCGGACTCCCCGGGGATGCTGGTGCTGCTCGACCGGCTCGGACGCAACCTGTCGCGGGACTGCCCGGTGCCGGTCGACGTCAGCGGGATCACCTACGACTCCGCGAGCATCCAGCGCGACGGCCACCACGTGCCGCGCGCGCACAACGGGGTCTGGCAGCGGGCCCTGCGCCGCTACCTCCTCTCAGGCGGCACGACGGTGGTCGCCCGGCCCGGGGCCGACCGGTTGAGCCCGCGGACCCGCTCGGTGCTGCGCCGGCTGCCGGTGCTGCACCAGGGGGAGGGGTACACCCTGTTCGCGGTGCCGCCGGCCCTGCGCACCGCCGTGCTCCCCGGCCACGAGCCCGGCCCTGCCACCCTGACGCCCTGACCTCGCCCTGACCCCGCCCCTCGCCGCGGCGGTCGGGCCCGAGCCGGATTCGGTTTGCCCTGTCGATCCGCTGGGGGTTGTCAGGGTGTTCTCTCGGTTGGGGGGCGTTGCAACGGCCCCCAACCGAGGGAATCCCCGGCTGGCCGGGGATTCCCGCAGCCTCGCCCGCCCCAGCGACCACCCGGCCGCGAGCGGGCCGGGCGGTCGGTGGCATGCTGTCTGGCCGCTGTGCCCGGAGGGCGGCCGGCGTGGTGGGAGGGAAGCGATGAGCGACGTGGCGGGCGAGCTCGCGCGCGTGCGCGGCGCGTTCGAGCAGCCCACGCTGACGCTGCTGCACCAGCGTCAGGCGCCGGTGGTGATCGCGGTCTTCCGGTCCGCGTTCGGTCGCGACAACCGGCCGATCCCCACCGCGCGGCTGCACGCGGTCGTCGACGACCACCTGGCCGAGCTCCGGCTGGCGGGGGAGAAGGAGCTGCCCTCCGGCACCGGACGCGAGCTGTGCCAGCGCTGGATGCGCGGTCAGTGGCTGGTGCGGGCGCTCGACGAGCGCGGCCAGGAGGTCTACACGCTCACCTCGCACGCGCAGCAGGCCCTCGAGCTGGTCAAGACGCTCTCCCGGGACCGGGCGACGCTCAGCGAGCACCGGATCGCGACGATCCTGACCACGGTCCGCCGGTTCAACGGCGAGGCCAACCCCGACCGCGGCACCCGGGTGGCGATCCTCAACGCCGAGATCGGCCGGCTCACGGCCGAGCGGGACCGGTTGGTCGACGGCGAGGAGCTCGCGCTGCTGAGCGAGGACTACATGCTCGAGGGCTTCACCGAGCTGCAGTCGCTGATCTCGGCGCTGCCCAGCGACTTCGCGCGGGTGGAGGAGCGGTTCGCCGAGATCCGCTCGGAGATCCTGGCGTCCTTCCGTGCCGAGGACCGTCCCGCGGGCGAGGTCATCGACGACTACCTCGCCCGCGCCGACGCGCTGATGACGGCCACCCCGGAGGGGCGCGCGTTCGAGGGTGCGTTCGCGCTGCTCCGCGACGACGCGATGGTCGCCCAGCTGCGCGAGGACATGAACGCGCTGCTCGACCACCCGCTCGCCGAGGCGATCCTCGCCGACGCCGACCGCGCCGAGCTGCGCGGCACCGTACGGCTGGTGCGCGACGGCCTGGACCGGGTGCTCTCCCAGCGGTCCCGGGTGACCTCGACGCTCAAGGAGTACATCGTCTCCCACGACGGGGCCCGCGACCGCGAGCTCGAGCAGACGCTGCGCCAGATCGAGTCGGAGCTGACCACCTGGATGGCCGCCTCCGGCCCGCGCTCCACGATCGGCCTGCCGCTGCTGCCGGCGCGCGTCGACGTCGACCACCTGCGCGAGCGGTTCCACGACCCTGCCGACGACCTCGGGCCGGCCCGGCTCGCCGACACTCCCCGGGCGGAGTCCGAGAGCCCGTCGTACGCCGAGCTCCTGGCGCAGGGCGGCCCGTCCCTCCCGGCGCTGCGGGAGCGGCTGGACGCCGCGCTGCGCTCGCCCGACGCGGCCAGCTCGCTGGGCGAGCTGTTCGACAGCCTCGACTCGTCCCTGCGGCGGCCCGTGGAGATCCTCGGCCTGCTGCACCTCGCCGCCGACCACGACCTGACCGCGGAGCCGGCGCTGGAGCACTACCGCGCGGTGCGCGCCGACGGCTCCGCGCGGAGCTTCGCGGTGCCCCGGTTCGCCCTGCCGGACCCGCCCGTCCCGGACCCGTCCGACCCCGAGCTCGCGCCGGAGGAGACCCGATGAGCACCGACCTGACCGAGACCGAGCCGATCCAGGGGGAGCCGGTCGCGGGGGAGTTCACCGCGCTCGACGACGACGACCCCACCCGCGAGGCCACCGCCTCGGTCTCGCTGTTCGAGGGCGACGAGGGCAGCCTGGAGCTCGCCGAGCGCCGGGCCTTGGTCGCCCTGCTCAAGCAGCGCTTCATCAGCGCGCGCACCCACCCCCGCGACTGGCAGGCGCTGGTCGCCAACGAGCGGGTGCTCCGCTCACGCCTCAACGACCTGTTCCTCGAGCTGCAGGTCGACCCGGTCCGCGAGGTCGCCTGGAAGCGGCAGGCGACCCCTGAGACCGGACCGCGGTTCCCCACGCTGCTGCACGACACCGCGTGGAGCCGGGAGGAGACGATCGTGCTGGTGCACCTGCGCGACCGGTTCCGCGCGGCGACGGCCGCGGGCGAGCAGCGCGTCCACGTCGACCGGGAGGACGTGGTCCGCCACGTGGCCGGCTTCCGTCCCACGCACGCCACCGACGTCGCCGGGGACGAGAAACGGGCCCGCAACGCCGTGAGCAGCATCAACAAGGCCGGCCTGCTCATCGGGTCGCCGACCGACGACCGGTTCGAGGTCTCCGAGGCGATCGAGTCGCTGCTGCCGCTGGAGCTGCTGCGCGAGCTGCTCGACGGGCTGCGGCGCACCAACGACCCCGCCGCCCAGGCGGCCGAGGACCCACTCTTCGCCGGCTTCGAGGGCGAGGTCGAGCCGCACGAGAACGACCCGGAGGAGCAGCCGTGAGCACCGACCTCGAGACCGGGCCGTTCGGGCCGTCCGGGCCGTCCGACGGCGCGGAGACCGCCCCGGACCCGGACGGCGACGCCGCGCCGGGGGAGGGCCTGTTCGACCACGGCAGCGTGACGACGCCGGCCGACGACACCCTGCAGTGGCGGGCCGAGCTGCTGCAGCTGGTCAACTGGGGTGGGTTCTCCGGGAGCGCGCGCGTGGACCTGCACGGCGACGCGACGATGATGTCCGGCGCGTCCGGGGTCGGCAAGAGCACCGTGCTCGACGCCTACACGGCGCTGATGATGCCCTCGGACACCAAGTTCAACGGGGCCTCCAACGACGCGGTCGCCGGCCGGGCCCGGGGCGTCGGCCAGCGCAACCTGCTGTCCTACCTGCGCGGCGCGGTCGACGTGGTCGACGACCCCCGCACCGGGCGACCGGTCGAGCGGCTGCTGCGCGGGCGCAACGTCGACACCTGGGGCGCGGTCGCGATGACCTTCGTCAACGACCAGCAGCGCCGCTTCACCGTGCTGCGCACCTACTACGTGCCGCGCCGGGCCACCCGCTCGGGCGACGTGCAGATGCAGCTGGCCACCCTGGACGCGCTGGTGGACCTCGCCGGACTCGAGGCCGCCGTACCCGACCGGTTCCACGCCAACACCCTCAAGAAGCTCTACCCGGGCCTCCGCGTGCACCGCACGTACGCCGAGTTCGCGGCCGTCCTGCACGCCCGGCTCGGCATCGGCGCCAACGGTGACGGCGCCAAGGCGCTGCGGCTGCTGGCCCGGATCCAGGCCGGCAACCAGGTGCGCAGCGTCGACGAGCTCTACAAGGAGATGGTGCTCGAGCGGCCGGCGACGTTCGCGGCCGCCGACCGTGCGATCGAGCACTTCGACGACCTCGAGTCGGCGTACACCGCGATGCGCACCGAGGAGCAGAAGCTCGACCTGCTGGCGCCGATCACCGGGCTGCAGCAGCGCAAGACGGTGGCGCAGGCCCGGACCCGCGAGCTCGACGCCTTCGGGGTGACCTCGACGGGTGACACGCCGGTGCGGCTCTGGCTGCTGCGCACCCATGCCCGGCTGCTGGGCGCCGCGGTCGACACCAACCGACGGGGCCGGCTGCGGGTGGCCGACGAGCTGCAGGCGAGCGCCCGCGCCGAGACCGCGCTGGCCGCCGACCTCGAGGCCGCCAAGCAGGAGCACCGGGCCGCCGGCGGTGCCAGCCTCGAGCGGCTCGGCGTCGACGCCGAGCGGGAGCGGGTGCTGCGCGAGGAGCGGGCCGCCCGCCGCGACTCGTTGCTGGAGCGGCTCGCCCCGCTCGCCGACGGCGGGGCCGAGGAGGCGCTGGCGTCGCGCGAGGAGTTCGCCGCCCTGCGGGCGCGGGCCGAGGCCTGGCTCGCGGCCCACGCGCAGGAGGCGGCCGACCTGGTCGCCCGCCGCGATCAGGTGATGGGCGAGCGCTACCCGCTGCTCGCGCGGCGCAAGGAGCTGGAGGCCGAGCGGGGCTCGCTCGAGGGCCGCGCCGGCCGGGTGCCCGAGCGGCTGCACGCGCTGCGCGCCGAGGTGGCGCGGGCGAGCGGGCTGTCGCTGGAGGAGCTGCCGTTCGTCGCCGAGCTGATCGACGTCGCCCCGGCCGAGTCCCGGTGGCGGCTCGCGATCGAGACCGTGCTCGCCGGGTCGGCGCGGCTGCTGCTGGTGCCGGCCGACCGGCTCGAGCACTTCTCGGCGGCGATCGACTCGCTGCGGCTGCGGGGCCGGCTGACCTTCGAGGGCGCCGAGCTGGAGCTGGACGGGCCGACGACGACCGACCCGGACCGGGTGGCCGGCAAGCTGCTGTTCCGCGACTCGCCGTTCCGGGGCTGGGTGCAGCGGCACGTCGCCGAGCCGGCCCGCAACGCGCTGTGCGTGGAGTCCGCCGACGAGCTCGGCGACGGCGGCTACCGGGTCACCGCGGCGGGCCAGACCCGGTCGGGCCGGCGGGGCTCGCACGGCCGCGGCGAGCAGCGCAACATCATCGGCTTCAGCAACGCCGACGCGCTCGCCGAGCTCGACCAGGAGCTCGCCGGGATCGAGGAGGCGCTGACCGGGCTCGACCGGCGGCTGGCCGAGGTCGAGGCCGCGACCCGGGTGCTGGAGCAGCGGCGGACGGCGTACGACGCGGTGCGCAGCCAGGGCTTCGACGACCTCGACGTGGTCAGCTGCGACACCCGGATCGCCGAGCTGGAGCGGCGGCGCGAGGACCTCCTCTCCGCCGACGACCGGCTCGAGACGATCGAGCAGCAGATCGCGGGGCTCGAGGCCGCCCTCGAGACCGCCCGCCGCCAGCGCTACCAGCTCGACGAGGAGCGGCGCCGGCTGGACGCCGAGCACGGCGAGCTGGTCGAGGCCGAGGACCAGGTCAACGACGAGCTGGAGCGGATCGGCACGGTCCGGGTCGTGCTCACCGAGGAGCAGGCCGCCCGGCTCGACGAGGAGTTCGCGGTCGCGGCCGCTCCGGACGACCCCGAGGACCTCGGCCGCTTCCACGAGAACGCGGGCCGTCTGCAGGTCCGGCTCAACGAGGCGGTCGCCGGCGCCCAGGTCGAGGTGGAGCAGGTGGACCGGGAGCTGGGCAACATCTTCCGCAGCTACCAGTTCCAGTGGGAGGACCCGAACCTCGGCACCACCTCGGACTCCGTGGCCGACTACGCGCGGATCCTCGCCGAGATCGAGGCCACCGGCCTGGCCCAGCGCCGCAGCGAGTGGCGCCGCCGGCTCACCGAGTGGAGCGGCCAGGACCTGGTGCCGCTGGCCGGCGCGATGTCGGCGTCGGTCGAGGAGATCGAGGACCGGCTCGAGCCGATCAACGCGATCCTGCGCCGGCTGGAGTTCGGTGCCGCGAAGGACCGGCTGCGGATCCGGCTGCGGCGTCTGGCGCCCGCCCACGTGCAGGTGTTCGTCCGTGAGCTGCGCGAGCTCTCGAGGGGCACCGGTCGCGACCTCACCGAGGAGCAGATGGAGGCCCGCTTCGCCCAGCTGCGGCGGTTCATGGAGCAGCTGCGGCGCCCTGAGCACGGGTACGACGGTGAGCGCGGCTCCGACCGCGACCGGCTGCTCGACGTGCGCCGGCACGTCGAGATCAGTGCCGAGCGCTACGACCGGCTCACCGGCGAGCTGAAGGCGACCTACCGCACCCTCGGCGAGAAGAGTGGCGGGGAGTCCCAGGAGCTGGTCGCGTTCATCGTGGGCTCGGCGCTGCGGTTCCGGCTCGGCGACGAGATGCGCTCCCGGCCCCGCTTCGCCCCGGTGTTCCTGGACGAGGGCTTCGTCAAGGCCGACTCGGAGTTCGCGGGCCGTGCCGTACGGGCCTGGAAGGGGCTCGGCTTCCAGCTCGTCATCGGGGTCCCGCTGGACAAGGTCACCGGGCTCGAGCCGCACATGGACGCGCTGCTGGTCATCACGAAGCACCCCGAGACCCACCTGTCGGCGATCCACGCCCTCACCGACGCCTGAGCCCGCCGAGTCGGCGCTCGTTGACACCGGGCCCCCGCCGAGTCGGCGCTCGTTGACACCCGGAGCCCGCCGAGTCGGCGCTCGTTGACACCCGGAGCGGTCAACCTGCGCCGACTCGGGGGGCTTCACCCAGCCTTCATGGCGGCTCGGCAGAATCGACGGGCACCTCACCCGCCCGAACGGAGACGACCACCGCATGCCCGACCTGCACCCGGACACCGCGACGCGCACGCAGCCGGACCCCGACACCGAGGCCACCCACCGCGAGGCGCTGCCCTCCTGGGTGCTCCGGGTCTGGGCGGTCATGGTCGTGTTCGGGGTCATCACGCTGGTCCGGTCCTCCGCCGTCGGCATCCCGCTGAAGGACCCGCACGGGCACATCCTGCGGTCGAAGATCGCCTACACGCTGGTGGCCTTCACCGCGTTCGTCCTCATCGAGGCCGCCACCCGGGTGCCCCGTCGCGGCTGGAGCGCGACCGCGCTGGTGACGGCCGTGCGCGAGCGGTGGACGCGCCGACGGCTCCTCCTGGCCGGTCTCGCCGTGCTCGCGTACCACCTCGTCTACTTCTGCTACCACAACCTGAAGAGCTGGGACGTCTTCATCGCGCCCCACGACCAGATGCTCGAATCCGTGGACCACTGGCTCTTCCTGGGCCACAGCCCGGCCGTCCTCCTCCACGACCTGCTCGGGCAGCACGCGGCGGCCTGGGTGCTGATGGTCTGGTACGAGTCGTTCCCCACGCTCGAGCAGCTGGCGATCCCGGCGGCCCTGGTCTTCGCCCCGCGGATGCGGGAGGCGTACGTCGGGGTCGCGTCGGGGCTGTGGATCTGGATCCTCGGCACCGCGTCGTACTACGCGATCCCGACGCTCGGGCCGTTCAACGCGGCGCCGCGCGACTTCAGCGGCCTGCCCCACATGATGATCCAGGACACCCAGGCGAGGTACCTCGCGCAGCGCAACGACCTGCTGGCGCACCCGCACGCCCCGGACGCGTTCGCGCAGATCTCGGCGTTCGCCAGCCTGCACGTGGGCGTCACGACCACGATCCTGCTGATGTTCCGCTACTACGGGATGCGCCGGTCCACCCGGGCCATGACGGTCTTCCTGATCGGCACGATCGTGGCCACCATTTACCTGGGCTGGCACTTCGCGGTCGACGACATCGCCGGGCTGTTCATCGGCTGGCTGTCGGTCCGTCTCGGGCGCTGGACGATCCACCCGCCGGCGCGCGCCGCACGTGAGGTCGCGTCCGGGCGACCGAAATTGGGGAGCGGCTCGCAATTGCGTTGACAGTCGGGGCAGGTGCGCCCTAGACCGAGCAGTGGGGACCTCGTGCCGAGGTCCCGAGGGTGGGTCACCATGAGACGCTTGCTCGGTCCTGCGCTGACGATTCTGCTCGGTGCCGCGTTCGTGGCGCTGATCGGCTGGCTGCTGCACCAGCAGCCGTCGCCCGCGGCCGTCGCGGTCCCGCACCAGGGGGCCGCGGACAGCCACCACGTCTACCTGCACCTGGCCACCTACCCGGACAGCATGGCCGGTGAGCACGGCAAGGACGGCGGCGCCGAGCCGGACTGGGTCAGCTACGGGCCGACGACGACCCTGAACGTGCCGCGGCACTCGCTGGTGACCGTCACGATCAGCCAGTACGACGGCGGGGAGGCCATCACCAATCCCTGGTTCGCCCGGGTGCACGGCACCGTCGGCGGGAGCGAGACCGTCGACGGCAAGACCGTGACCGGGGTGGATCCCGAGGCCGTCGGCCACACCTTCACGATCCACGCCGCCCCGACCGCCCAGGACCCGCTCTTCGTGAGCGTGCCCCTGCCCGCGGTGCCGGACGAGGCGCCACCGGCAGCCGGCAGCGACTACCCGAAGCCGATCGAGGTGACGTTCTCGTTCCGCACGAAGGGCCCCGGGAAGTACGTGTGGAACTGCGAGTTCCCGTGCGGGGACGGCACCTACGCCAAGTTCGGCGGACCGATGTCCACCCGTGGCTACATGTCGGGGACCTTGACCGTGACCTGAGCCTCATCCACGCAGTTCGTGCGAGACGGGTCGCAAGGGAGGGCGCCGCGTGTCAAGCACCGAAGAGATCCAGAAGCGACCGCGCTGGTGGAACCACCGCGACGTCCGCGTCATCGCCCTGCTGTGGGCCGTCTTCACGATCCTGGGCGTGGTCTTCGCGCTGATCGTGCCCCGCCACCTGATGGGCGTCGCCGCCTCCGACACCATGACCGAGGTCGAGCGCACGTTCGTGGTGTTCTCCGTCGCCTCCGCGCCGGTGGCGGCCCTGGTCTGGGCGCTCGCGGGCTACAGCCTGTGGCGCTGGCGCCGCAGGGGTCCCTGGTCGGCCGGCGACCCCGACGGGCCGCCGCTGCGCGGTCACGGCTGGTCGACCGGCCTGTGGATGTTCGTCTCGTCCGCGCTGTGCCTGTTCCTGCTGATCTGGGGCCTCGCCGCGCTCAGCAGCGTCGACTCACCCGCCAGCGCCAGTGCGGCCACGCCGATGGAGATCGACGTGACCGGCCAGCAGTGGGTGTGGACCTTCACCTACCCCGAGAACGGCGGCTTCGAGACCGACCAGCTCTACCTGCCCGTCGACCGCCCGGTGGTGTTCAAGGTGACCAGCGACGACGTGATCCACTCCTTCTGGGTGCCGTCGATGGGCATCAAGGTCGACGCCAACCCGGGGATGACCACCACGACCCGGACCACGCCGGACCGGATCGGGGTCTACCAGGTGAAGTGCGCGGAGCTCTGCGGCCTGCTCCACGCCGACATGGAGACCGATGCCCATGTCGTCTCGTCCGACGACTTCGCCACGTGGGCCGCGACCCGAGGGGGCAGCTCATGACCGTCGCCGACACCTACCAGACCGACCCGGTCACCGGCGGCCCCGACGGCGGGATCATGCGTCGTCTCAACGTCGGGACCGGGATCCTCGGCGGCGTGGTGCTCGCGCTGGCCGCCAACCTGCTCGCCGACTGGCTCGCGGGCGACGCCGTGCACGAGGTCGACGTGCGGGCGACCGCGACCATGGTCGGCTGGGCGGTCGGGTTCATGGCGGGGCTGGGCGCGTTCACCGGGCCGGTGCGCTGGCTGCTCGGCCGCGACCTGACCCATGCCGACGAGCTGTTCCTCGCCGGCAAGGACCAGGGCGAGGGCCGCTACTTCCGCTTCACCACCGACCACAAGGTCGTCGGCATCCAGTACCTCGTGCTGACCATGGTGATGCTCGGGGCCGGCGGCACGATGGCCATGCTGATCCGCACCGACCTGATCTCGCCGAACTCGGGCTTCCTCGGGCCCCAGACCTACAACTCGCTGGTCGGGCTGCACGGGCTGACGATGATCCTGGCCACGATCATCATGGTGACCGGGCCGTTCGGGAACTTCGTGGTGCCGCTGATGATCGGCGCCCGGGACATGGCGTTCCCCCGCCTGAACGCGCTCAGCCTGTGGCTGCTCTTCGCGATGCTGCCGGTGCTGTACTCGGCCGCGTTCCTCGGCGGCATCCCGATGGGGTGGGTGGGCTACACGCCGATCGCGGACCAGGGGCCGGCCGGCGTGGACTCCTACATGGTCGCGATCTTGATCTTCGCGGTCTCCACGGCCGTGGCGGGCGCGAACATCACCACGACCATCCTCACGATGCGGGCCCGGGGCATGACCTGGACCCGCACCCCCATCTTCGTGTACGGCGTGCTGGCCAGCGTCGTGCTGGCGCTCCCGGCGTTCCCGATGTTCATGGCCGCCGAGATCCTGCTCCTGGTGGACCGGTTGATGGGCGGCGGGTTCTACATCCCCAGCCTCGGCGGCCAGCCCTGGCTCTACCAGAACCTCTTCTGGCTGATGGGCCACCCCGAGGTCTACGTGATCCTCATCCCGGCGGTCACGGCGTTGATGGAGCTGACGGCGGTCTTCGCCCGGAAGCCCTTGTACAGCTTCCGGATCGCGGTGCTGTCCATCATCGCCATCGTCGGTCTGAGCGTCACCGTGTGGGCCCACCACATGTTCGCCTCGGGCTGGGCCCCGGACCTCAACGGCCCGTTCATGCTGACCACGGAGCTGATCTCCATCCCGACCGGTGGTCTGTTCCTGGTGATCCTGGGCACCCTGTGGCGCGGTCGCATCTGGGCCACGTTCCCGATGATGTGCACCTACGCGATGCTCTGGAACTTCATCATCGGCGGGATCACGGGCATCTACCTCTCGGACGTGCCGCTGGACTACCAGCTGCACGGCTCGATGTTCGTGACGGCGCACTTCCACTACACGCTGATGGGGGCGGGGCTGACGGGCGCCATCGGTGCCCTGGCCTACTGGTTCCCGAAGATGACCGGCCGGATGCTCGGTGACACCCCCGGCCTGGTGTCCTTCTGGCTGGTGCAGATCGGCTTCAACGTCACGTTCCTGGGGATGTTCATGGTCGGCCTGGAGGGCCAGCCGCGGCGGGTGGTCCACTACGGCGCGTCGCTCCACACGGGCAACCTGATCTCGACGATCGGCGCCTACTTCATCGGCGTCGGCATGCTGGTCCTGCTGTACGACGTGGTCGCCTCCTGGCGGCACGGCAAGCCCGCCTCGATGAACCCCTGGGGGGCCAAGACCCTCGAGTGGACCGTGCCCAACCCGATCCCGCTGGAGAACTTCGCGGTGCTCCCGGTGGTCACCGAGGACGCCTACGGGTACGGCGAGCCGGTCCGCGACGCCCCCGCCCGCGCGCCGGCGCCGGTCGCGGCCGGCGCCGGCCCCGGGCAGGGCCCCGGGCAGGGCGGCGGTACTGGCGAGGAGGCGAGGACGTGAGCACCGAGTCCCTGGTCAACAAGGAAGCCTTCGCCCCCGAGGAGCCGGAGGACTTCGGGGAGCGGTGGCGCACCGGCGCGCTGCTGCTGATCGTCGCGGACGCCTCGTTCGTCGTCGCGCTGTCCTTCGCGTTCCTGTACCTGCGGGGAGTCGACACCCAGGCCTCGTTCCACCCGGGCGGGACCGGGGTGGCGTCGCTGTGGTGGCCGTGGGTGGTGACGGTCGTGATGATCGCGTCGTACCTGGCCTACCGCGCAGGTCTCGAGGCGCACGAGCCCGGACGGCGGCACTTCCTCAACGGTGGCGTCGCCGCGCTGGTCGGCATGGCGGTCGCACTGGTCCTGAGCGTCGTGCAGATGCTCCGGTTCCCGTTCCACGTCAGCGACAACGCCTACTCCTCGGCCGTGTGGGTGCTCGCCGCCGCCAACGTCTTCCACCTGCTGGCCACGGTGTTCCTGGGCCTGGGGATCGTGATC
Source organism: Nocardioides panaciterrulae (assembly GCF_013409645.1). Lineage (NCBI taxonomy): Bacteria > Bacillati > Actinomycetota > Actinomycetes > Propionibacteriales > Nocardioidaceae > Nocardioides > Nocardioides panaciterrulae. The sequence continues at coordinate 1,304,714 of NZ_JACCBG010000001.1, forward strand.
CGGGTGCATCGGCGGGTGACGCGCGGGGCCCGCGACTGGCACGTCCGGATCGTCGGGATCTGGTTCGCCTGGGTGAGCGTCGCCTCCCTCGTCGGGGCGTTGACGGTGACCGTCGCCAACGGCACCGTCGGCTGCCCGCTCGCCCCGGATCAGCCCGACCCCGGGGCACGGTCGGTGCCGTCGTCGTCATGCTCGAACGCGTCGAGGTAGTCGCGCCAGGCCTGCAGGCCGGGGTCGTCGGCGGGGATGTCGCGCTCGGTGTGCGGCCGGGGAGGGCTCGGGCGGCGGCTCTCGCGCTCGCTCACCACGTGCCACCACATGACGCCGAAGACGACCGCGAACATCGGCCACTCCACGCAGTAGGCCCAGGCGATCTGGTGGCCGTGCCGGGCACGGGTCAGCTCGAACCAGCCGGCCGCGAGACAGAGACAGACCGCCGGCAGAAACACCAGGTGGTAGCGCACCGCGGCCCTGGACCGCAGCCTCGACGAGGTGCCCGGGGGGCCACTCACGGGCTCATACCCCGGGCCAGCGCGGCGTGGCCGGTGTCGGCGCGCCGCGTACGTCGGTCCTCGGCCGCGAGCCAGCCGTTGCCGGCCACCACCAGCCACGCGGCGCTCAGGACCATCGACGTGGACCACATCAGGATCCCGCCGAGGTGCTGGTCCGCCAGCGGGCCGGGCCCGAAGGGGCGTGCCACGTGGGCGTAGAACGGGTAGCTCAGGTGTGGCGCCGCGAAGATGAAGAAGCCGGTCATCGCCATCGGCACCATGACGGTGAACAGCGAGACCAGCCGCACCCAGTGCGGCACGAGGCGACCGCCGATCGTGGGGGACAGGAGCGGCTGGAAGAACACGAGCCCGGCGGCCAGGTAGAGCGGGTGCTCGACGTAGTCGTGGAGCACCGGGTGGGCGAGGAACACGTCGTACACGCGGGGCACGTGGCTGAGCGCCATGACCCCCACGAAGCAGCACCAACCGACGACCGGATGGGTCAGCACCCGGACCGCGTCGCTGCGCAGGATCGGCACCAACCGGCCGCGGCGCACGGGGCCGGGGCTGGCGCGCATCGTCAGCAGCACCGGGTCCCCCAGGACCAGCAGTGGCGCAGCCAGCATGGTCAGCAGCAGGTGCTGGGTCATGTGGGCGAAGAAGAAGACGTCGTCCCAGGCGCCGGGCGGACCGACCACGGCGAGCGCGGCGGCGCCGAGGCCGGCCAGGAAGCAGGCGGTCCGGTGCGCCGGCCAGGGGTGCTGCGGAACCCGGCGGGTGACACCGCGCGCGGCGACGACGTACGCCACGGCCGTGAGGACCACGAGCAGCCACGGAAGGGGCGCGGGCTCCCAGCTCCGGGCCAGGTGCAGCGCTTCGCTCACGTCCATCGACGCTACGCGGCTTCCAGGCTCCGCGTAACGCCCACATTGACGATGCTGCTGGCCGCGATCCTGGTGCTCGGCCTGGCGTCCTGCTCGGCGAAGGAGGGTGCGCCGGCCGCCGCCGCAGGCGCGATGCCGGACGCCGGCACCTCGCTCGACGCACCGGTGCCCGCGAGCGTGCTCACCGCGCCGCTGACCGACAGCCGCGGTCGCCCGACCACGCTGGACGCCTTCCGCGGCAAGGTGCTGGTGCTCACCGACGTGATGACCCTCTGCCAGGAGTCCTGCCCCATCGTCACCGCCAGCATGGTGACGGCGGCGCGCCGGCTCGAGGCCTCGCTGCGCGGGGACCGGGTGCAGTTCCTCAGCCTCACCGTCGACCCGGGCCGGGACGACGTGCGTCATCTGCGGGCCTACGAGCGGCAGTTCGGCGCGCTGCCCAACTGGACCCTGCTCACCGGATCGCGCCGGGTCGTCGACGGCCTGTGGGACACGCTCGGGGTCTGGCGCCACCGGACCCCGATCGAGCGTCCCTTTCCGCGGGACTGGGTCACCGGCGTCCCGCTGACCACCGACATCGCGCACACGGACGAGCTGATCTTCATCGACGGGGACCAGCGCTTCCGCTACGAGATGGACGGCTACGGGAACGTGCCGGCCTCGGCGATTCCGGGCCGGATCTACCGCTTCATGGACCGGCTCGGCCATCGCAACGTCTCGGCCACCGACCCCGGCGCCTGGACACCGGACCAGGTGACCGAGGTGGTCGACTGGCTGCTCGGAGGAGCGTCATGAGACGGCTCGTGCGCGTGACGGTGCTCGCGGGAGCCCTCGCCGCAGCCCTCGCCGGGGGCACCGCCTGCTCGGCCGGGCTCGAGACGCCGGCGTCGCACTCGGCGCTCGGGGCGGGGGCGGAGGTGTTCCCGGCCGGCGAGCGGGCCGCGGCTCCGCAGCTGCGCGGCACCACGCTGACCGGGGACGAGCTCGACCTCGCGGACCTGCTCGGGCACGGTCCGGTGGCGGTGAACGTCTGGGCCTCCTGGTGCGATCCCTGCCGGCGGGAGATGCCGGTCCTCGCGCGGGCCAGCTCGCGGGTGAGGGTGCTCGGGATCGACGAGCGCGACGATCGCGGCGCCGCGCGGGCGTTCGCTGCCTCCCGGGGCGCGGCGTACCCGAGCCTGTCCGACGCCGACGGCACCCTGCTGGCGAGCCTGGCAATGCTGCCGCAGAACGCTGTCCCGAGCACGCTCTTCCTCGACGAGCGGGGACGCGTCGCCGCGCGGGTGGTGGGGCCGGTGGACGCCGACGTGCTGCGGCGGGTCCTCCGCCGGTTGGGGGGCTCCTCATGACGCTGTCGCTGGCCGCCGGGACGTCCGGAGCAGGTCGCCTGCACGAGGTGGTCGGCGCCTACGTGGCGCTGACCAAGCCGCGCATCATCGAGCTGTTGCTCCTCACGACGCTGCCGGTGATGTTCCTGGCGAGCGACGGGGTGCCGCCCCTGGGGCTGGTGGTCGCGACCCTGGTCGGCGGCACCCTGTCGGCGGGCAGCGCCAACGCCCTCAACTGCGTGGTCGACGCGGACATCGACGCGCGGATGAGGCGGACCCGGCGGCGGCCGCTGGCGCGCGACGTCGTGACCCGACGCTCGGCCCTGGTGTTCGGGCTCGCGCTCGGGGTCGTGTCGACCGCCGTGCTCGCGGTCCTGGTCAACTGGTGGTCGGCACTGCTCGCCCTGGCGGCCAATGCCTTCTACGTCGTGGGCTACACGATCTGGCTCAAGCCCCGCACGAGCCAGAACATCGTCTGGGGCGGGGCCGCCGGCTGCGTGCCCACGCTCATCGCCTGGACCGCGGTGCGCGACGGCCTGGCCTGGCCGCCGGTGGTGCTGTTCGTCGTGGTGTTCTTCTGGACGCCCCCGCACTTCTGGGCGCTCGCACTGCGCTACCGCGAGGACTATGCCGCGGCGCAGGTGCCGATGCTGCCGGTGGTGGCGCCCGCGCGCGCGGTCGCCCGGCAGGTCGTCGGGTACGCCGTCCTCACCGTGGCGACGTCCGTGGAGCTGTGGCCGGTCGCGCACACGGGATTCGTGTACCCGGTGATCGCGCTGGTGCTCGGCGCCGCCTTCGTGGGCGAGGCGCTCCTGCTGCTCCGGCGCTCGCGCGGGTCCGACGCGCTGGCGGTGCTGCGTCCGATGCGGTTGTTCCACTTCTCGAACCTGTACCTGAGCCTGCTGTTCGTCGCGGTCGCGCTGGTCCCGTTCGTGCCCTGACCCAGGAGTCCGCCGAGTCCCAGGAGACACGCCGAGTCGGCGCAGGTTGACGCCCGCGGGCGTCAACCTGCGCCGACTCGGCGGCTCGTCAGCGGCGCACCTGGTCGAGCAGCAGCCGCCGCTCGGCCCGGGCGACGGCCCGGTGCGCCCGCTCGACCGCGTCGGGGTTCACCGAGATCGAGGTGATGCCGGCGCGGACGAGGAACTCGGCGAACTCCGGCCGGTTCGAGGGGGCCTGCCCGCACAGCGAGGACGTGAGACCGGCGTCGCGCGCGGCGCCGATGATCCGGCTGATCGTGTCGAGCACGGCCTCGTCGGACTCGTCGAACAGCTCGGCGCAGATCTCGGAGTCGCGGTCCACCCCCAGCACCAGCTGGGTGAGGTCGTTGGAGCCGATCGAGACCCCGTCGATCCCGAGCGCGGCGTACTCCGGGATCCGGTAGGCGACCGAGGGGACCTCCGCCATCACCCACCGGTGCAGGCCCCGGTCGCGGCCGAGCGGGTGCGCCTCGACCGCCTCGAGGCAGGCCTCGAGCTCCCAGCGGGTGCGCACGAACGGGATCATCAGGTGCAGGTTCGGCGTCTGCTCGCGCACCCGCGAGATCACGTCGAGGTCGAGGCCGAAGATCTCCGGGTCGCGCAGATAGCGGTACGCGCCCCGGTAGCCGATCATCGGGTTCGCCTCGACCGGCTCGAACTGCTCACCGCCGGCCAGGCCGCGGAACTCGTTGGTGCGGAAGTCCACGGCCCGGTAGACGACCGGCCGGGGCACGAAGGCCCGGGTGATCCGCAGCACCGAGGCCGCCAGCTTCTCGACGTACTCCTCGCGGCGCCCGGCCGCCAGCAGCTGCTTGGGGTGCTCGCCGGCCAGCGCGTCGGTGATCAGGAACTCCGCGCGGAGCAGCCCGACCCCGTCGACCGGCATCGCGGCCACCTCCTCGGCGTGGTCGGCGATCGCCAGGTTCACGTAGAGCAGCGTGCCGGTGGGCTCGCCGGCGGCCGCCGCGACCGGGGCCGTGGCGGCGGGCCCGTGGGCCACCGCCGTCGCGGCCGCGGTCCGGCCGGCGAGGACGACGCCGCGCGCGCCGTCGACGGTCACGACCTCGCCGTCGCGGAGCGTGGTGGTCGCGGTCCGCGTGGCAACCACCGTCGGCAGGTGCAGCTCGCGCCCGACGATCGCGGCGTGGCAGGTGACCCCGCCGCCGTCGGTGACCAGGGCCGCCGCCCGCCGCATGGTCGGGACCCAGTCGGGGCTGGTCATCGTCGCGACCAGCACGTCGCCCGGCTGCAGCCGCGCCCCGTCGGCCACGCTGCGCAGGATCCGCACCGGCCCGGACCGGACGCCCGGCGCCGCGGCCAGCCCGGTCAGCAGCAGGTCGCCGGACGCCCCGGCCGGTTCGCCCACGGCCGTCTCGGGGGTCGGCCCCAGCGTCGTGATCGGGCGCGACTGGACGATCCAGGTCTGGCCGTCGGCGCGCGCGAACTCCACGTCCTGCGGCGAGCCGTAGTGCCGCTCGATGTCCATCGCGAGGTCGGCGAGCTGCTGGAGGACGTCGTCGTCGAGCACCCGGCGGGCCTGCTCCTCCAGGGGTACGACGAGCCGCCGGTCGCGACCGTCGGGACCGCGCTCCACCTTCTCGGCCTTGGTGCCCACGTGGGTCTGGAGGACCGCCCGGGTGGCCTTCGACAACACGTAGGTGTCCGGCTCGACCTGGCCGCCGACCACCACCTCGCCCAACCCGTAGGCGGCCTCGATCACCAGCTTGTCCCGGTCGCCGGTGGCGGGGTCGGCGGTGAACATGACGCCGGAGACGTCGGAGGGCACCATCCGCTGCACGATCACCGCGATCGCGGGCTCCACGTCCAGCCCCTGGGTGCTCCGGTAGGCCACCACGCGCGGGGACCACAGGGACGCCCAGCAGTCCACGACCCGCCGCGCCAGCTCATCGCCGTCGCGGACGTCGGTGTAGGTCTCGTTCATGCCGGCGAACGAGGTCGACGCGGAGTCCTCCGCGGTCGCCGAGGACCGGACCGCGACCAGTGGTCGCCCCAGGCCGTCGTACGCCGCGAGGAGCCGCTCGTGCAGCGTCGCCGGCAGCCCGGCCTGGTGCACGAGCTCCTGCAGCTCGGCCGCGGCCTCGGTCAGGGCCGCGAGGTCGTCGACGTCCGCGGTCGACGAGCGGTCCAGCAGCCGCGCCCGCACCTCGCCCGCGTCCATGGCGTCGAGGTAGGCCCCGGCGGTGATCACGAAGCCGGGCGGCACGGGCACTCCGGCCCGGGTGAGCTCACCGAGGTTGGCGCCCTTGCCGCCGACCCGGGGGACGTCGGTGAGGGCCAGGTCCGCGAACCAGGCGATGGGGTCCTCCAGCGTGCTCACGCCGGACGGTGCGGTGCGCTCGGTCATGGCGTCAGGCTCCGGGACGGGCTCACCGAGGCACAGGGCCGTTGGTCGACTGGCGAGGGGCTGATCGGGTCCGGAGGGGCGCCGCCGCCGGCGACCCCTCACGCCCGGCCCCGAGGCTAGTCGACCAACGAGGCCACGACCGGCGCTCCGGGCATGTCGTTCGCCGGCGGAGCGAGCGGGGTCGGGAGGTCGTCGTACGACGGCATCGACCGCACGCCCCGGACCGCGGAGAACAGCACCGGCAGCGCACTGGTCGGGGCGAGGACCGCGCAGACGGCGACCGTCGCGTGCAACCCGATCGCGCCGGCCATCGTGGCCCCCGCGGCGGCGCCGAGCGGCATGGTGCCCCAGATGAGGAACCGGTTGCTGGCGTTCATCCGCGCCTGCATCGCCGGTGGGGTCGTGGCCTGGCGCAGGCTGACCGCGTCGACGTTCCACAGCCCGGTGCCGGCGGCGCTGATTGCGAGACCCAGGGTGAGCCACAGCAGGGTGTACGGGTGCGGTGCGAACGCCGTGAGCGCGAAGCCCGCCTGCAGGGCGGCGCCGACGACGATGGTCGGGCCGACGCCGATCCGTGCGTTGAGCCGGGGGACCGCCATCGAGCCGAGCAGGTAGCCGACGTTGCTGCCGGCGAGCACCAGCCCGACCGTCGCGGCACCGAGCTCGAGGTCGCGGACGGCCCAGGTCACCAGGACCGCGAGCAGCCCCTCCACCCAGAAGTTCATCCACGCCGCGCCCAGCGCCAGCGGTCGGATGAACCGGTGGGCCAGGCAGAACCGCAGGCCCGAGAAGACCTGCGAGACCAGTCGCTCGCGCACCGGTGCCGCGACCGGGGGCAGGTGCGGCAGCCCGCGCAGCAGCAGCGCGGAGCCCAGGTAGCTCACCGCGTCCACCGCGACGGCCAGCGGCGCGGTGAGCACCTGGACGAGCAGGCCGCCCAAGCCGGGGCCCGAGGTCTGGGACAGGGCGCGCGCACCCTCGAGCCGGCCGTTCGCGGTCGCGATCGAGCCGTGCGGCACCAGCGCGGGCAGCACCGAGAGCGCGGCCACGTCGAAGAACACGCTCAGCGACCCCACCCCGAACGCGACCGCGTAGAGCTGGGCGAGCGTGAGCACTCCCGCCAGCCAGGCCAGCGGCACGCTGGCCAGCAGGGCACCGCGGAGCAGGTCGGTGGTCACCATCAGCCCCCGCCGCGAGAAGCGGTCCACCCAGGCGCCGGCGGGCAGCCCGAACAGCAGGAACGGCGCGGTCCCCGCGGCCGCGAGCAGCGCCACCTGGCTGGGGGAGGCGTCCAGCGCCGCCAGCGCGGTCAGCGGCAGTGCCAGCAGCGAGACCTGGGTGCCGAACAGGCTCACCGCGATCGAGCCCCACACGCGGCCGAACCCGCCTCGCCACCTCAGTCGTGCCACTTGCTCCATCCGGTCCTCCATGACGCCGCCTCCTGGTCGCTCCTCTAGATTGATACCCTAAGACATGCAACAATGAGGGTGTCAATAAGGCGATTGAATGACGCGAGGGTGTGAGCATGGACAACGCCTGGCAGCCGGGACCGCTGACGCCGGACCGACCGGCCTACGTCGCGCTCGCCGACGCGATCGCCGCCGACCTGGCCCGCGACCGACTGGCGGTCGGCGACCGGCTGCCCACGCACCGCGCGCTGGCCCGGGCCCTCGGGGTCACGATCGGCACGGTGGCCCGCGGCTACGCCGAGGCCGAGCGTCGCGGTCTGGTCAGCGGGGAGGTGGGGCGCGGCACGTTCGTCCGCGGTGGCTTCGGCATCGGTACGACGGGCTCCGGACCCGCGGACCTGGCCGCGCTGCACCCGCCGATCGGAGGTGGTCTCGTGCCCGCCGAGCTGCTCGGGGCCACCCTCGGGGAGCTGGCCGCGGACCCCCTCGCGCTCGCGGCGGTCACCGACACCGAGCGCAGCGCGGACGCACCCGCCCATCGGGCCGCCGCCGCCCGCTGGGTGGCACACGGGTCGTTCGCGCCCGACCCCGACCGGGTGCTGCTGACCGCGGGGGCGCAGCACGCCCTGAGCCTGGCGCTGCTGGCGCTGGTGCCCTCGGGCGGTGCGGTCGCCACGACCCCGCTGACCAACCCGGGTCTGGTGGCGGCCGCGCGACAGCTCGGCGTGCGCCTGGTCGTCGTGCCGGACGACGAGGAGGGCATGCGCCCGGACCTCCTCGAGCAGGCCTGCGCGGAGCGGGACGTGGCCGTGGTGCACCTGCAGACCACGCTGGCCAACCCGACCGGCCGGACCACGCCCGCGCCGCGCCGCGCGGAGCTGGCCGAGGCCTGCCGGCGCCGCGACGTCTGGATCCTGGAGGACGACCCGCTCGCGTTCCTCGCGCCCGACCGGCCGGACCCGGTGGCCGCGCTCGCCCCCGAGCGCACCTGCCACGTCGCCAGTGCCGCGAAGGTGCTCGCGCTCGGCCTGCGGGTGGGGGTGCTGAGCGCCCCCGAGGCCGCCTACCCCCGACTGGCCGCCGCGCTGCGGTCCTCGACGTGGCTCACCGCGCCGCTGCTGGGCGAGGTGCTGGCCCGGTGGGTCCGCGACGGGACCGCCGACCGGGTCGTGCGGGCGCGGGTCGAGGCCACCCGGGCGCGGCACGGACTCGCCCGGCAGCTGCTCGCCGACCTCGACGTCGTCGGCGAGCCGTCGTCCCCGCACCTGTGGCTGCCACTGCCGGAGCCGTGGTCGACCGGGTCGTTCGTCGCCGCGGCGCGCGAGGCCGAGGTGCTGGTCGCGCCCGGCGACGACTTCGTGACCGAACGCAGCGAGGCCGCGTTCGGCGTACGCCTGGGGCTGAACGCCGAGGTCGACGACGCCGGTCTCACCGCGGCGCTGGTCGCGCTCGTCGGCGTCCTGCGCGCGGGTCCCTCCCCGTCCTGACCGGACGTCCCTGTTGATCGGCCGGGCGCCGGGCAACCGCGTTCACCGGATCTGCCGCTGAGGGCCCGGGGCGCCGTCGGGCTCGTTCCCGCGACAGATGGCGGGGCGGTTGAACCGGTGCGCCCCCGGCTCCGTGTCTCCGGCAAGGAGGCACACCATGACGAAGAAGATGCTCGGCCTCGGGGCGGCGCTGGCGCTGGCTCTCTCCGCCGCGACGACCACCAGCGCTGCGGCCGCGGACGACCACGGCCACCACCGCGAGCCGCACCACCACCATCACCACGGCCATCACCACGGCCACCACCACGGCCGCGACGACCGCGCCGACCGCTTCTCGGCGATCCAGGCAGGACAGGACCGCTGAGCCTCGTCGAGGCGCAGAATGGAACCGGAGGTCCGGTGGCAGGCAACCAGGTCGCACTGATGCAGCAGCTCCACGACGAGCACGCCGGGGCGCTGTGGGGCTACTGCGTGCGCCTGACCGGCCACGACCGGGCCCGGGCCGAGGACGTCGTGCAGGAGACGATGCTGCGCGCCTGGCGACACTTCCCGGTGCTCGACCAGAGCCGCGGCTCGGTGCGGGCCTGGCTGTTCACGGTCGCGCGCAACATCGTGATCGACGACTGGCGATCGCGGAAGGCCCACGGCGAGCTCAGCGTCGCCGAGGTGCCCGAGGTGGGGGACCCGGTCGACCGGACCGACCAGCTGCTGCAGTCCTGGCTGGTCGCCGAGGCGCTCACCCGGCTCTCCCCGGAGCACCGCGCCGTCCTGCAGGAGTGCTACTACCGTGGTGCCCCGGTCTCGGAGGCCGCCCGGCGGCTCGGGATCCCCGAGGGCACCGTGAAGTCCCGCACCCACTACGCGCTGCGGGCGTTGAAGCTGGCGCTGGAGGAGATGGGGGTGGGGGCATGAGCTGCGACTTCGGCCACCTCGACGGCTCCTACGTGCTGGGCGCGCTGTCGCCGATCGAGCGCCGGGAGTACGAGGAGCACCTCGACACCTGCCCCACCTGCGCCCACGCGGTCCAGGAGCTGGCCGGCCTGCCCGGCCTGCTGGCCCGGGTGGACCCCTCGGTGCTCGAGGAGCCGTACGACGAGGAGCAGGTGCCCGAGACGCTGCTGCCCGCCCTGGTGGGCGAGGTACGCCGCTCCCGGCGTCGCCGCACGATGACCGCCGGCGTCCTGGCCGCCGCCGCTGCGGCCGTGGTGGTGACGCTGGGAGCGGTCGCGGTCGACGCCACCCAGGGCGGCGGTGGCACACCGGGGCCGACGCCGACGGTCAGCGCCGCGGCTGGCCGGCCCATGCAGCCGGTCGCCTACACCGGCATGCAGGCCGACGTCGCGTTCACCCCCGTGCCGTGGGGCACCCGCCTGGACCTGACCTGCAGCTACGCCGAGCAGGCGGGCGGCCAGCGCGGCTCCGGGGCCCGGACGACGTACTCCCTGGTCGTCCACACGCGCGACGGGCGCACCGAGCAGATCGCGACCTGGCACGCGCTGCCGGGCCGGACCATGCGGCTGGCCGCGGCCACCTCGGCCGCGGCCGCGGACATCGCCTCGGTCGAGGTGCGCACGGCGCAGGGGCAACCCGTGCTGCGGCTGGCCACCTGAGCCCGCGCTCCAGACGACGACATGGGCGAACGGTCGGAGGCCGGACGCCCGCGAGCTGCGGTGTCCGGCGTCCTCACCTGACGGCAGAGCCTCCGAGTGGCCCGGCGACGGACTCCGCTCCGGCTCGCCCCTCCAGGAACGCCGGCAACCAGAACGCCTCCCAGTCCGGGATCTCCTGCCTCTCGATCGGCGCCCGGGTGGGGACCTGCTCGACCACGCGGTAGCGACCGTCGGCCCGCTCGAGGTAGCGGTAGTTCACCAGCTCGCGGCGCAGGTACGCGAAGTCCTCGTGCACGCTGAGCAGGATCTCGTTCACCTGGGCCTCGGTGTAGATTCGGCCCGGTTCGAAACGGGAGAGCACCTCGAGCAGCGCCGCTGCCCTGGTCTTGCGCTTGGCCGGGATCTGCGCCAGGCGCCCGTCGGTGAACAAGCGGCCGACGAGCCGCAGCTGGTCGCGCCGCGCCGCGTCGTACGCCGTCTGGTCGGCCGAACCGGGTGACGGCGTCCCGCTCGGCGGAGCCTGCTGCTCGATGGCCGCGCGGGCAACCGTGTAGGGCTCACCGGTCCGGGCCATCCGCGCGCGGACGAGCCGCTTGAAGTCACGATGCCTGGTCACTGTCTTCACCTCGCGTGCGTCGCGTCCCCAGTCCGCCGCCGCACCGCGTGTGGTTCGACGTGTGCCGTGTGATCGCCCGAGGATCTGCTCCCCTTCGCCGCTTCGCTCGGACTGGGGCCGACGCGTGGGCTGGGCGCTGGGCGGCGCCTCTGCAGGGATCCTCGCACGTCGGACGCAGCGACTCCATTCCGTTTTCTGCGCCGAACGTCAGCAGCGACGGATCGCCGCGGCGCACGCGACCGGCAGGTCCGAAGTCACAGCCGTCCGCTACCAACGCCGGTGTTCCGGCATTCCGCCGCGGGCCACCCTGTGGCGAGGGGCCTACCTCACCCACAAGGAGGGCGATCATGGCTGAGAAGACCGCGAAGAGCGCGAAGAGCGCGAAGACCGCGAAGAGCGCCGGTGCACCCGCAGCGAGCACCGGCGCCGGAACGAAGAAGAGCCCGACACCCGCGCCGAGCACGACGGTCGCCAGTGCGGCAGAGCTCTCCGAAGAGGTGCTCAAGTCGGTCGAGAAGGGTCAGCGGGCCGCGATCGAGGCCGTGCGGCGGTTCGTCGACACGGTCGACGAGGTGATTCCGTCGATCGGGGACCGCCCGTCCCGGCGCCAGACCGTCATCGACGCCGCGCTGGACATGGCCGACAAGCTCGTCACCACGCAGTACAGCTTCCTACGCGACGTCGTACGAGACGCGGGCCGCACGCTCGGCAAACCCGACGAGACCAAAGCGCAGTAACCAGCCGCGTGCTCGCGCTCGAACGCCCTCGGATCGGCAGGTCCGCACGGATCGTGGACCGCGCGACCCCGGGCACCGTGCCTCACTCGACGTGCGCACGTCGCAGCGAGAGCCCGTGCTGCGCCCGACCACCGGCGCGGCGCTGGTGCCAGCCGGCGGAGCGCCACGGGTGCTCCACCAGGAGCACCGCCGCGCCGCCGAGCACGGCCACGACCTCCGCGACCCAGGCCGTGGTGACCCAGGTGCCGGTCCAGAGCTCGTGCACGCCCCACAGGCCGACGGTCGCCGAGGTGACGAACGCGCCCAGCGTCGAGAGGCCGAAGCCGATCGCCAGCAGTGGCGGCACCCACCGCCACCAGGCCAGCAGCAGCAGGCCGATGACCAGCCCGGCGACCGCGTTGACCATGAAGGCCGGGCCGATCCGGGGCAGCTCGCGGAACCCGTCGTTCCAGAGCTTGTAGTGCACCCATGCCGAGGTCAGCACCCCGGCGGCGGTGAGCGTTCGCAGCAGCAGTCGTGTCGTCCTCATGACAGGTTCACGACGCGGAGCGCCGCCCGGTTCACCGACGTCCTGAACCCGAACGTCGAGAGGGCCGTATGCAGTGGCAACGAGGCGGCCCGCGGCAGGCGCGGGCCGCGTTCACGAGGAGACCAGCCGATGATCCCGATGGAGCAGGACGACCCCCAGCACGGCCCGCAGCACGGCCTCCAGCATGGCCCGCAGGACCGGGCGCCGGGCGGCCCGGCGGCGCACGGCGGGCTCTGCCGGCGCCGGGTCCTGGCAGCCGGCGCCGGCACCGCGCTCGGTGCCTCGGTGCTCGTGGCCTGCGGCGGCGGCTCCGGATCCGGCGGTACGACGGGCTCCGCCGGCGCGACCGGGTCCGCGGGCGGGTCCGCGGGCGCCCCGGGCGGCGCGCTGGCCAGGGTGGCCGACGTGCCGGTCGGGGGAGCGGTCTCGGCGACCGGCCCCGACGGCAAGCCGGTGCTCGTGTGCCAGCCGAAGGCGGGGCAGATCGTCGCGTTCTCCGCGATCTGCACCCACATGGGCTGCACGGTCGCCCCGGACGGGGGCGAGCTGAAGTGCCCGTGCCACGGCTCGACGTACGACCTGGCCACCGGCGACAACACCGGCGGCCCGGCGCCGAAGCCGCTGCCGCAGGTCAGCGTGACCGTGCGCAAGGGTGAGGTCGTCGAGACCTGACGGCCGGTCCAGCGCGGACCCCGGCCCGCCTCACACCGGCCCCGGCGCCTCACGCCGACACCGGGTGGTGCTCCTGGGCCCGGTCGAGCGCCTTGTCCAGCGTGATCGCGGCGTCGATCAGCGACAGGTGGGTGAAGGCCTGGGGGAAGTTGCCGATCTGCTCGCCGTTGAGCGCGATCTCCTCGGAGTAGAGCCCGAGGTGGTTGGCGTAGGTCAGCATCTTCTCGAAGGTGATCCGCGCCTTGTCCACCTGCCCGGCCCGGGCCAGGGAGTCGACGTAGGCGAACGTGCACAGCGAGAACGTGCCCTCCGAGCCGCGCAGGCCGTCGGGGGAGGCCTCCGGGTCGTAGCGGTAGACGAGGCTGTCGGTGACCAGCTCCTCGTCCATCGCGGCCAGCGTGGACAGCCACATCGGGTCGTTCGGGGCCACGAAGCCGACCGTGGTCATCCGCAGCAGCGCGGAGTCCAGCACCTGGGTCTTGTAGTGCTGCACGAACGCCTGCCGCTCGGGGCTGAAGCCCCGGTCCATCACCTGGTTGTAGATCGCGTCGCGCTCGGTGCGCCAGCGGTCGACCGGCGCCGGTCGACCGTTCTCCTGGGCCAGCCGGATGCCGCGGTCGAGCGCCACCCAGCTCATCAGCCGGCCGTAGGTGAAGTCCTGGCGGCCGCCGCGGGTCTCCCAGATCCCCTCCTCGGGCTGGTCCCAGTGCTCGCTGACCCAGTCGATGACTTCGGACAGCTTCTGCCAGCCGCGGTGTCCCGCCTGCAGCCCGCGCCGGGCGGCGAAGTAGATGCTGTCGACCGCCTCGCCGTAGATGTCGAGCTGGAGCTGGTCGGCGGCGCCGTTGCCGACGCGCACCGGGGAGGACCCGCGGTAGCCCTCCCAGTGGTCGAGGACCTCCTCGGAGAGGTCGCTGGAGCCGTCGACGCGGTACATGATCTTCAGCGGTCCGGCGCCGTCGCGACCGGCCTGCTCCTCGACCCGGTCGGCGAGCCAGTGCCCGAGGGCCACCGCCTCGTCGGTGAATCCCAGCCCCAGCAGGGCGTAGACCGAGAACGACGCGTCGCGCACCCAGGTGTAGCGGTAGTCCCAGTTCCGCTCGCCCCCCACCTGCTCGGGGAGGCCCGCGGTCGGCGCCGCCACGATCGCGCCGGTGGGGGCGTAGGTCATCAGCTTCAGCGTGATGGCCGAGCGGTTGAGGGTCTCCCGCCACCGGCCCTCGTAGGTCGACTGGGCGAGCCAGGACTCCCAGAAGTGCACGGTCTCGTCGAAGAGTGCCCGCACCTCGTCGGTGTGGATCCGGCGCACGGGCACCGCGGTGCCGGTCTCCAGCACCACCCCCCGCACCTGGCCGGCGGTGAGCTCGAGGTGGGCGTGCACGTCGCCCTCGGCGTCGACCTGCAGCTGGCCGAGCTGCTCGTCGCCGGGCTGGCGGACCAGGTTCAGCGTGATCGCGGTGGTGTGGCCCTGGAAGACGATCCCGTCGTCGAGCAGCCGGGTGTGGTGGGCCTCCCGGCCGTAGTCGAAGCGGGGGGCGACCTCGATGTCGAAGCCCATCCGGCCACGCACGCACCGCAGCATCCGGACCAGGCGGTGCCGGTCGGTGGCCGTGCCCGGCTCGGAGACCGGCATGAAGTCGACGACCTCGCCGACGCCGCCCTCGGTGAGGAACCGGGTGACCAGGACCGCGGTGTCGGGGAAGTACAGCTGTTTGGTGGTGACCTCCTCGACCGCCGGGCGGACGCGGAAGTGCCCGCCCTTGGCGTGGTCGAGCAGGCAGCCGAAGATGCTGGGGGAGTCGAACCGGGGCGCGCAGAACCAGTCGATGGTCCCGTCGGTGGCGACCAGGGCGGAGGTCTGGAGGTCGCCGATCAGGCCGTGGTCGGCGATGAGGGGGTAGTCGGACGGAGCTGACGACGCGGAGGGGGACACGGTGCGGTCCTTTCGGCAGGAGAGGTGATGACTCCACGCTGCTCACCTCGCGCGTCCGGCGCGTCGTCCCCGAAGGGTGATCCGCCCCTCCGGACAGGGAGCGGCTCACTCGTAGCGCAGCGCCTCGGCCGGCCAGGTGCGCGAGGCCCGGACGCTGGGCAGCCAGGTCGTCAGGACCGAGCAGGCGACCACGACGAACAGGATCAGCGCGAGCGCCGGCCAGGGCGGCTGGAGGGTCAGGCGCTCCCAGCCGGGCTGTCCGGCCGTGTCCCGGACGACGTTGAAGGCGACCCACAGTCCCAGCAGGGTCCCGATCACCACGCCGAGCAGCGTGATGAACAGCGACTCGACCAGGAAGCTCGCCTGCACCATCCGGGCCTGGAAGCCGATCGCGCGCAGCACCCCGATCTGCTGGCGACGCTCCACCACCGCTCGGGCGCTGATCACCCCCAGCGCGGCCACGCCGATCACCAGGCCGAGCCCGAGGAAGCCGAGGATGAGGTACTGGAACGTGAGCGAGGACGAGACCGCGTCGTGCAGCGACTGGCTCACCGCCGTGGCCTGCATGCCGTTGTCGAGGAACGCCGACTCCAGCCGGTCGGCCGCCCTCACGGGATCGACGCCGTCCCGCACCCGGAAGTACCAGACGCTCGGCGCGGCCGCGGCGCCGAGGGGAGCGAGCGTCCGCTGTGCGGTCGAGAGCCCGACCATGGCGAGCGGCACCGAGTCGGCCAGCACTCCGACCACCCGCAGTCGCAGCACCCGACCGGTGCGGGTGTCCCGGGCCTCGACGGGCACGGGGGTGAACCCCTGGTCCTCGAGGGCGAAGCCGTGCAACCGGAAGTCCGAGACCACCGCGGTGCCCCAGTTCGCCCGGCGCGGCACCGAGTAGGAGTCGACGACGGCCAGGCCCGGGTGCCGGGCGAGGGCGTTCCACACCGCGCGGTCCGAGTCGTAGCCCGCGGCGCGGGTGGCGAAGCCGTACGTCGTGTCCGCGAGGAACCGGTCGTCCAGCCCGCGGACGACGTACCCCTCCCATGATCCGGCGCCCGACCCGGGTCCGGCGCCGCCCTGGCGAGCGTCGACCGGCACGAACGACTGTCCGGCGTAGGCCGTGAGGTCGCCGGCGCCCACCCCCGGCGCGGTGCGGAGCGCCCGGCCCATGTCGTGCACCGGGCTCGACGGCGAGGTCTGCGCGGTGATGTCGTACCCGCCCCCGAAGGTCGCGGCGTCGTCGATCGTCGCCAGGAACGACGCCGAGATCGAGGCGCCGGTCACCAGCGTGAACACCACCAGCGTGAACAGCCCGAGCGTCGCGCCGGTGCGGAAGCGGTTGCGCAGCGGCGCCGCGATCGCGGTGCGCAGCACCGGCGCCGCCCGCCGGGACCGACCGAAGACCCACATCAGCCCGTCGAGCACCGGGTGCAGGTTGTAGACCACCACCCAGGTAGCGCCCGCGACCAGCAGCAGGCCGACCAGCACGAACACGTCGAAGCCCATCCGCAGGTCAGGCACCAGCGCCTTGTAGACGCTGAACGGCAGCAGGTTCCACGCCAGCACACCGAGCCCCGCGACGCTGTAGGCGAGCCGCTCGCCACCGCCGAGCGACCGGATCGCCGGCACCAGGGCGACCAGGGCGACCGAGCCGCCGACCAGCAGCTGGACCGCGCTGTGGGAGGCGTACGCCCCGGCGACGAGCGCCGCCCCGAGGAGCAGCAGCAGCGCGGCCAGCAGCCAGCCCGACCGCCGCCGGCGCCGGCGGGGCGGCTGCGGCAGGTTCCGCACCGCGGCCACGATGTTGAGCCGGCTGACCCGCCACGCGGCCAGTGCGACCACCGCGAGCGTGAGCAGCGCGCCGAGCGAGAACGCCACCACCAGGCTGGTCCAGGTGAGCCGATAGCGGATCTCGACGATTCCGGAGTCGGCCAGCGCACCCGCGATCCCACGCACCATCAGCAGGGACAGGCCCAGTCCCAGCACCGCCCCGACGGCCGCGGCGAGGACGTCGTACGCCGCCCCCTCGAAGACGAACATCTCGACCAGGTGCCGCCGCTGGGTGCCGATGGCGCGCGCGGTCCCCATCTCCCCCCGGCGCTCGGCGGCGAGCATCACGAAGACCAGGAAGATCAGCAGGATGCCGGCGCTGATCGTGAAGGTGCCGAAGGTGGAGAAGAGCGAGAGGAAGGTCGCGCCCTGCTGGTCCGCCAGCCGGAGCCCGTCGGACTTGACCGGCTCGACCCTGAGCCCCAGCGCGCGGGCCGTCGGGGCGAGCGCCGAGCGGACCCGGTCGGTCAGGTCGGCACCGCTGACCGCGTCGCCGTCGTTGGAGATCAGCACGTGCTGCACGCGGTCGCCGACCCCGAGCACGGCCTGGGCCCGGTTCAGCGGCATCAGCAGTGCCGAGTCCTCCGTGCCGGTCCCGTCGTAGCCGACGACACCGGCCACCCGCAGGGAGACCTGGCGTCCGCGGGCGAAGACGAGCAGCCGGTCGCCCCGGCTCGCGTGCAGGTCGGCGGCGGCCTCGGCGTTGATCCATGTCGAGCCGGCCGGCAGGTCGCCGAGGCCGACCTGCCGGCCCGAGGAGTCGGTGAGGTGCCCGAAGCCGGACATCGCGCTCGGATCGGTCGCGAACAGGCGCACCGCGGGCTCGTTGGTGCGGCTGGCCGGGTCCTGGACCGCGACGCTCTCGCTGATCCCGGGGGCGGCTCCGTCCACCCGGGCACGCGCCGCGCCGCCGCGACCACCGCGCGCGCCTCGCCCGCGCCCAGGTAGCGCGGCGTGCCCGCCTCGCCCAGCGTCGCCACGTCGGGAGTGGACCCGCTGCGGGCCGAGACCAGCTCGTCGGTCTGCCCCAGCTGGCTGATCACCGCGGTGCGGACGGTGCTCGCCATGATGTCCCCGAAGCCCAGCGCCGCGCCGATGATCATCGTGCCGAGCATCAGCCCGCTCACGATGATCGCCGACCGGCCGCGGCGCCGGGTGAGGTTGCGGACCCCCAGCTTGAGCAGCACCACGCGGCGGCTCGCCAGGACGGCGACCGCGGCGAGCACCAGCACCACGAGCACGCCGAGGACGACCGCGAGCGTGCCGACCGGGGCACCGAAGAGCGTGCTCACGGGTGGGGCGCCGGTACGCCCGCCGTGGGCAGCTCGGCGAACGCGACCTCGTAGCGCCCGCGTCCCGGCGGGGACCGGAAGATCGTCGTGAACTTCTCGAGCACCTCGGCGTAGAAGCCGGTGCCGCCGGCGGTCTCCGCGGCCTCGGCGGTGTCCCAGAACGTGACCACGGCGCCGGTGCCCTCAGGGTTGGCCAGCACCAGCACGCCGGCGTACCCGGGCTGACGTCTCAGCTCGGGGACGACCTCGTCCTCGTAGAGCCGCACCGCCGTACTCGTGTCGATGCGCATCGTGTCGATCTCAATCTGCGTGACTCGCGCGTACACCCTGGTCCTCCCTCGCCGGTTCCTCCCTCGCCGGTTCCTCACTGAAGCGCGCGTCCGTGACCTGCTCGTCGACGACCTGGCCGTCGAGCATCCGCAGGATCCGGTCGGTGCGGCGTCCCACCGCGATGTCGTGGGTGACGATGAGGAACGTCAGCCCCCGCTCGCGGTTGAGCCGCCGCATCAGCGTGGTGACGTCGTCGGCGGTCTCGCTGTCGAGATCGCCGGTCGGCTCGTCGGCCCAGACGATGGCCGGGTCGTTGACCAGGGCACGGGCGATGGTGACCCGTTGCCGCTCGCCGCCGGACATCTCCTCGGGCACGTGGTCGGCGCGGTCCGCGAGCCCGACCAGCCCCAGCGCCTCGAGCGACCGGCGACGCGCCTCGGCGGGCCGCCGTCCGGCGAGCAGGAGCGCCATCTCCACGTTCTCGACGGCCGAGAGCACCGGCATCAGGTTGTAGAACTGGAAGACGAAGCCCATCCGCTCCGCGCGGTAGCGGGTACGTGCGCGGTCGCGCAGGTCGGCCAGGCTGACGCCCTCGATGAGCACCTGGCCGGAGTCGATCTCGTCGATGCCGGACAGACAGTTCAGCAACGTGGTCTTGCCGCAGCCGCTCGGCCCCATGACCGCGACCATCTCGCCGCGCCGCAGCTCCAGGTCGACGCCGTTGAGGGCCGCGACCTGCACCCGTCCGGTGTCGTACGTCTTGTGCACCCCCGTGGCGCGCACGATGACGTCGTCGCTCATGATCGCACTCGGCGAGCTCGCGCTCACGCCTGGAGGATCCGGGCCTTCTGCTGGGCGAACTCCTCCTCGGTGAGGACGCCCTGGTCGCGCAGGGCAGCGAGGTCCTTGAGCTGCTGGACCAGGTCCGGCCCGGGCGCCTGCGGCGGTGGCGGTGGCGGTGCCTGCTGGTAGGCCTGCTGCTCGTAGGCCTGCTGGCGTTCGGCGGCGATCTGGGCGTCGCGTCCGGCGAAGCGTTCGGCCTGCCGGCGCTGCACCCGGCCGCTGACGGCGGTCGCGGTGCCGGCGACCACGGCCGTTCGGGCGACTCCTCGGACGAGTCCGGGCATGGCGGTCCTCCTCGGGTGCGGGTCAGGCGCTGGCGTCGAGAGCGTTCACGGCGGCGATCACGTCGGTCGCCGGGATCCGGGCGCTCGCGATCAGCTCACCGCCGCTGCGCCGGGCGGCGGCCACGAAGGGGGCCGCCCAGGTGTTCTCATAGATCAGCAGCGCCGCGACGGTGCCGCTGTCCATGGCGCCGGCGGCCTCGGCGACGTCGTCGTCGCCCAGGAGGCCGGACCGGGCGCCGGCGAAGTACGAGAACCCCGCCGCCGGCCCGGCCGGGTCGGTCAGCTCGAGCACCTCGACGCCCCCGTCGTCGTCCTTGGCCAGGACCACGAGATCGTAGAGGCGGATCGTCCCGGCGTCCACGAGGTCCATCAGGGCCTGCGCGGCCTCGCCGGTGAGGCGGTCGCGGGGGAACTCCAGCAGCGCGAAGTCCACGGGTCCGTGGATCTCGGTCTCGGTCGCGGTCACGGCTCCATCTCCTCGGTGTCCTCAGGCGATGCTGACGGTTCCCACGCTAGGGATCCGGCCGCCGTGCGCGGATCGTCCTCGCGGGATGATGCCGCCGTCCCGTCCTCGCGGTTGCGTGGTCGCATGTGTCGGTGGATGGCCTACTTCGGTGACCCGTTGCCCGTCGAGGAGCTGCTGTTCCGGCCGCAGCACTCGCTGATCGACCAGAGCCTGCACTCGCGGCTGGGCGCGACCACCACCAACGGTGACGGGTTCGGGATCGGCTGGTACGGCGACGGGCCGCGCCCGGCGGTGTTCAAGAGCATCGACCCGGCGTGGAACGACCGGAACCTGCGGGAGCTGGCCGGCCAGGTCAGCACCCGGCTCTTCTTCGACCACGTGCGCGCCTCGACCGGCTCGGCGGTCCAGCGCAGCAACTGCCACCCGTTCCGGCACGACCAGTGGTTGTGGATGCACAATGGCTCGATCGCCGACTTCGGCCTGCTCAAGCGGGACCTGGTGCTGGCCATCGAGCCGGCGCTCTTCTCGGACCTCGAGGGGTCCACCGACTCCGAGACGCTGTTCTTCCTGGCCCTGTCCTTCGGGCTGGCCGAGGACCCGGTGCGCGCGGTCGAGCGCACCGTGGGGCTGGTCGAGGACGTCGCCGCACGGCACGGGGTGGCCGACCCGGTGCAGATGACCGTGGCCACCACCGACGGCTCCTCGATGTGGTGCTTCCGCTACTCGACCGCGGGCCGCACCCGATCGCTGTTCTACTCCACCGGCGTGGCCGAGCTGCGGGCCCTGCACCCGGAGCTGGAGGTGCTGCGCGAGCTCGGCGACGAGAGCCGCCTGGTGGTCTCCGAGCCGCTGCGGGACCTGCCCGACGCGTGGCACGAGGTCCCCGAGTCGTCGTGGGGCGTGGTCCGCCCCGGCGCCGACGACCTGCAGCCGTTCCGTCCCATCCGGCCCGCGGCGTAGGCCGCGCGGGCCCGGCTCACTCGCGGCTCACCCTGGGGCCGCCCGGGGTCACCCGGACGTGCCGAGCAGCTCGTCGGGGCAGGCGGTGCCGCGGGGCAGCTTGTACGGCGCCGCGATCCGGTAGGTCCCCGCCGCCGGGGCGTGCAGCACCGTCCACTGCACCGCGTGGTCGGGACGCATCGGCTCGGCCTGGCTCAGGCAGCCGTCGGTGTTGACCGGCGTGCCGCCGGGCGTGGTCGCGGCGGGGGCCGGGATCGGCTCGCCCGCCTGGTCCACGAGGCTGAGCCAGGGGGAGTCCGGCACCCGCACCAGCACGTCGCCGGCGCGGGGCATGAACAGCACCACCTCCGCGGCGTCGAACGAGGTCACCACCGCCGGCGACTGCACCAGCGACGTCGGCTCGCGGACCGCGTAGAGGCTCCAGCTGGGGTCGGACCACACCTTGCGCAGGTACGGCAGGCCGCGGGCCACCAGGGCGTTCTCGGCCAGCCCCGCCTGGTCCGGCTCGCCGGAGGACAGCACGACGAAGTGCACCGCCCACCGGTGCAGCCAGTGCCGGTAGGACCGGGGGGTGAGCGCACCGTCGGCGTAGAACAGCGGGTTGCGCTCGGCGTCGGCCTGCCGGTTCCAGCCGCGGGCCAGGTTGACGTACGGCGACAGCGCGGACGACTCCCGGTGGCTGGCCGCCGGGACGACCTCGACCCGGGCGTCGCCGGCGTGCCGGGCCGCGAGCTGGCGCAGCAGCGGGTGGACGTCGACGGTCCAGGCGGCGGCCGGGCGCGAACCGACCACGTCTCGGGTGGCGGTGGCGACCTGCCAGATCGCCGAGGTGAGCACCGCCGCCGCCAGGACCGCCGCGACCCGGCGGGGGTCGGCGTGCAGGGCCGCCGGCCACCGGTCCCGCAACGGCTCGGCCGGCCGCCGCACGGCCACCGCCACCACCAGCACGCCGCCGAAGATCAGCCCCAGCCGGGTGATGTTGGTGCCGATCTGGGAGGGGATCACCCACACCGCGACCACGCCCACGGCGTACAGCACGGCGCCGAGGCGCACGGTGCGCCACCAGGAGGGGGAGAGCAGGAAGACCGCCGCCGCGAAGGCCAGCGGCAGGATCATCGAGGCCCAGGGCATCGGCTGCTGGCCCGAGAACGGGAACAGCCAGGCCGACAGCGCGACGACCGCCACGGGCGGCAGCCCGATCGCGAGCGACGCCGCCCGGCGCCGCCCCAGCCAGAGCGCGGCCGCGACGATGCCGACGAAGAGCCCGGCGACCGGGCTGCCGGTGGTCGCCGCGGCGGCGAGCAGGCCCACGACCGCGGCCCGCGGCCACCGGTGCCGGGCCGCCGGCGTGCGCCAGCGCTGCGGCCACACGAAGACCGCCGCGACGGCCGCCAGGCCGAACATCAGCCCCAGGCCGAAGGTCACCCGGCCCGACACCGCGTTGCCCGCGAACGCCGCCGCCCCGAACAGCGCGGGCCACAGCGGCCGGGCCACGGCCCGGCTGCGCACGAGCAGCAGCGCCAGCAGCCCCGACGAGACGGTGCCGGCGAGCATCATCGTGGGGCGGACGCCCAGCACCGCCATGACGTAGGGGGACAGGACGCTGTAGGACACCGGGTGCATGCCGCCGTACCACGCGAGGTTGTAGGCGCTGTCGGGATGGGCGCGCGCGAACTCCGCCCAGGCGTCCTGGGCGGCGATGTCCCCGCCGCTGGTGGCCAGCAGCGCCCACCAGAGCACGTGCAGGGCGGCGGCGACGAGCGTGGTCACCAGCACGGGGTGGCGCGACACCAGCGGTCGGCGCTCCGGCGCCGGCGCCGCCGGCTCGCGGGTGAGCAGCTGGCTGGCCGCCATGTGCACCCCCCTGTCTGGTTCCGTGCTGTCTGGTCCCGTGCTGTCCGGTTTCTGGGACAAATCGTGTCACGAAGCCCTACCGGAGGCCGACTCATCGCGTTGTTACGATGCCTCGTGACCTCCTCGACCTCGCTCACCACGACGTCGGACACCGGTTCCGGCCACCGGTCCGAGGAGTCCGACGGGGTCCGCTGGGCGGCGGGCATCTGGGTGATCGTGGTGGTCTTCGCGGTCATCACCGCCTGGTGGTCCCACCACGTCGGGATCCCGCTGCGCGACCCGGACGGGAAGATGTTCCGCGGCCGCCTGCTCAGCGCGGTCGTGCTGCTGGCGGTGCTCTCGGTGCTCGAGGCGGCCTGGCGCGGCTGGCGCACGAAGCGGCCGCAGGCCTCGCTCCCGCGGTTGGTCCGCGGCCTGCCCGCCGTCTGGCGGGCCCGCTGGACCAACCGCCGGCTGGCGCTGGCGCTGGCCGGCCTGGTCGCCTACCACGCGGTCTACATCTGCTACCGCAACCTGAAGAGCTGGGACGCCTTCAACACCGTCCGCGACCAGCAGATGCTGCGCTGGGACCGGGACCTGTTCGGGGGACACAGCCCGGCGGTGCTGCTGCACGACCTGCTGGGCACGCACGCCTGGGCGTACGTCCTGGTGGTCGTCTACAAGGCGTTCACCTACCTGGTGCCGCTGTCGGTGATGGGCTCGCTGGCGTTCGTCCCGCGGATCCGCGAGGCTTACGTGTTCCTGGCCTCCTCCCTGTGGGTCTGGGTGCTGGGGGTCGGCTCCTACTACCTGATCCCGACCCTGGGCCCGTTCGCCTCCGCGCCGCGCGAGTTCGCCGGGCTGCCGCACACCTCGATCACCAGCACCCAGGCGGAGTACCTCGCGCAGCGCGCGCACCTGCTGGCCGACCCGTCCGCGTCCGACGCGTTCGCGAGCATCTCGGCCTTCGCCAGCCTGCACGTGGGCTTCACCTGCATGGTGCTGTTCATGATGCTCTACTACCGGCGCCGGTGGCTGTCGGTGGCGCTGACGGTCTACCTGGTCCTGGTGATGATCGCGACCGTCTACCTCGGCTGGCACTTCGTCTCCGACGTCGGCGCCGGCGTGGTGCTGGCCGGGCTCGCCGTGCTGCTGGGCCGGCTGACCGTCTATCCGCGCTGGCACCGCGGGGACATGCCCACCGGCTGACCGGGTACGGACCCACTCCACCGTTCCCGGCACCGAGGAGTGAGCATGAAGGCGGTCACCTGGCACGGCCGACGCGACGTCCGCGTCGAAGAGGTCCCCGACCCGGTCCTGAAGGAGTCGAACGACGCGATCGTCCGGATCACCTCCAGCGGACTGTGCGGCTCGGACCTGCACCTCTACGAGACGCTGGGCCCCTTCATGGGGGAGGGCGACGTGCTGGGCCACGAGCCCATGGGCATCGTCGAGGAGGTCGGCTCCGAGGTCGGCGACCTGAAGATCGGCGACCGGGTGGTGGTGCCCTTCCAGATCTGCTGCGGGCACTGCTGGATGTGCGCCCAGGGCCTGCACACCCAGTGCGAGACGACCCAGGTGCGCGACCAGGGCATGGGCGCCGCGCTCTTCGGCTTCAGCAAGCTCTACGGCGAGGTGCCCGGCGCGCAGGCGGAGTACCTGCGGGTCCCGCAGGCGCAGTTCATGCCGATCAAGGTGCCCGAGGGGCCGCCGGACGATCGGTTCCTGTTCCTCTCCGACGTGCTGCCGACCGCGTGGCAGTCCTTCGTCTACGCCGACGTCCCCAAGGACGGCACGCTGCTGGTCCTCGGGCTCGGACCCATCGGGGAGATGGCCTGCCGGATCGCGCGGCACCAGGGCTACCGGGTGCTCGCGGTCGACCGGGTCCCCGAGCGGCTGGCCCGGGCGGCGGGCCGCGGGGTCGAGGTGCTCGACATGCGTGAGGTCGACGACGTCGGCGAGGAGGTGCGCTCGCGCACCCAGGGCCGAGGCGCCGACGCGGTCATCGACGCGGTCGGCATGGAGGCGCACGGCTCGCCGGTCGCCGAGCTCGGCCAGCGGATCTTCAACGCGCTGCCCAAGCGGCTCACCGCCCCGATCATGAACAAGGCCGGCCTGGACCGGATGGCCGCGATCTACACCGCCATCGACGCGGTCCGGCGCGGCGGCACCGTCTCCCTGATCGGGGTCTACGGCGGCCAGTCCGACCCGCTGCCGATGCTCACGATGTTCGACAAGCAGCTCCAGCTGCGGATGGGCCAGGCCAACGTCAAGCGGTGGGTGGACGACATCATGCCGTTGCTGACCGACGACGCCGATCCGCTGGGCACCGAGGACTTCGCCACCCACCGGGTGCCGCTGGCCGAGGCACCCACGGCGTACGACAACTTCCAGAAGAAGCAGGACGGCACGATCAAGGTCGTCTTCCAGCCGTAGCAGCGGCCGCACCGACCAGCGGCCGGCCGGTGGTTCGACCGGTGGTTGACCGGCGGTTGGACGGCCGCGGGCCCAAGGTCCCCGCGGTGGTGTCGGTGGACCCGTGTCCACGCCCCCACGCGTTCCTAGCGTGGGGGCGTGGTCGTCTTCCGGGTCCGTGGTGTCCCGATCAGGATCGGCTGGAGCTGGCTCGCGATCGTCGCCCTGGTCTTCTGGTCGTTGGCGGCCGTGCTCTTCCCGAACGCCTACCCGGGCCGCCCGGCCGGGGAGTACGTCGCGATGGCGGCCGTCGGCACCCTGCTGCTGTTCGCCTCGCTGCTGGTCCACGAGCTGTGCCACACGCTGCAGTCGATGCGTGAGGGCGTGCACGTCAAGGACATCACGCTGTTCCTCTTCGGGGGCGTGTCCCAGGCCGACGAGCCGGTGCCCAGCTTCGGCGCGGAGTTCCGGATCGTCGCGGCGGGACCGCTGGCCTCGTTCGTGCTGATGCTGTTCTTCGGGCTGCTCGCCCTCGTCGGCGACGTGGCCGGGCTGGCCGACCCGTGGGTGGGGGTGCTGGGCTACCTGGCCCGGATCAACGGGCTGCTCCTGGTCTTCAACCTGGTGCCCGCGCTGCCCCTGGACGGTGGCCGGCTGCTGCACTCGTGGCTGTGGCGGCGGTCCGGGGACCGGGAGCGGGCCACGATCCGGGCGGCCGGCGCCGGCCGGGTCTTCGCGATCATGCTGATCTCGCTGGGGGTGGCGGTGGCCCTGGTCGGCGACACCGTGGGCGGGGTGTGGTTCGTCGCGATCGGCTGGTTCCTGCTGCAGGCGGTCCGGGCGGAGGTGATGTCCGCGCGGGCGACCCAGGCGTTCACGGGCCTGCGGGTGCGGGACCTGATGACCGCGCCGCCGGTGTGCCTGCGCCCCGACAGGACGGTCGCCGACCTCGCGGCCCACCTCGACGAGCTGGGCCACCACCCGGCCTACCCCGTGGTCGCCGACGGCCGCTACCTCGGCACGCTGGTGCTGGCCCGGGCCGGCGCGGTCCCCGAGCACCGCCGGGGCGACGTGCGGGTCGGCGAGCTGATGGTGCCGGCCGATGCGCTGCCGGTGCTGCACCCCGAGGACGAGGTCGTCGAGGCCGCACAGCGGGTGAGCGCCGCCCTCGGCGCCCCGGGCGTGGCGCACCGCGGCGAGGCGCCCACCTCCTGGGTGGTCCTGGGCGGCCCGTCGGGCGACGAACCGGTGGCCGTGCTCTCGACCACCGACCTCGAGCGGGTGATCGCCACCGCCGACCTGCGTGGCGAGGCCGGCGCCCGCGACCGCGCGGAGCGGTGACCCTGGACCGCGCGCAGCGGTGACCCTGGGACGCCTGCCTACAGTGACCGGATGACCACCACCGTCCCGCGCCCGGCCGTGCTGCTGCTCGACGTCAACGAGACCGTCTCCGACCTCGGACCGATGGAGGACAGGTTCGCGGAGGTGGGGGCGCCTCCGGCGCTGGCGGGGACCTGGTTCGCCGGGGTGCTGCGCGACGGCTTCGCCCTCGCGGTCGCCGGGGTCTCGGCGCCGTTCGCCCGGATCGGCGCCGACTGCCTGCGCGGTCACCTCGCGGGCCTGACGCTGGACCGGCCGCTCGAGGAGGCTGTCGAGCACGTGATGAGCAGCTTCACCTCGCTGGACGTACACCCCGACGTCCGCTCGGGGCTGCCGGACCTGGCCGCGGCCGGACTGCGGGTCGCCACGCTGAGCAACGGGGCGGCGACGGTCGCGAGGCAGCTGCTCGGCAGCGCCGGCCTGGACGGGCACGTCGAGGCGATGTTGTCGGTCGAGGACGCCGGCGTGTGGAAGCCGGCCCCGGCCGCCTACGCCTACGGCTGCGACGTCATGGGCGTCGCACCCGCCGACGCGATGCTGGTCGCGGTGCACCCCTGGGACCTCGACGGAGCCGCGCGGGCCGGGCTACGGACCTGCTGGGTCGACCGGACCGGGACGCCCTACCCGTCGTACTTCCGGAAGCCGGACCTCGTCGTCAGCGGCTTCGACGACCTCGCTCGCCAATTTGGCCCGGCGCGGCTGTGATGACCTAGCCCGACCGTCCGACCGCCCGGTCGTTTGGGCGCCTGGTCGCCCGGGCAGCCGGAACCGATGTCGTCCTGCCGGGCCCCTCCGGGGGAGGTGCCGCTGCCGGTTGAACAAATGTATGTTCAACCGCGAAGGGGTAGCCCTCGGGCGGCCACCGGCCACCAAGGCCGCCGCCGGCGTAGCCCGACCGCTCAGCCGCGGACCTGCCGCCGGTCGTCGGGCAGCCGCAGCGTGCGACCGGTCCGGTCGAGGTGGGCGAGCAGCGGCAGCGCCACCCGGCGGCTGGTGCCGAGCGCCTGACGGGCCTGGCTGGTCGTGAACGGCTGCGGCAGCCCGCGGAGCACGTCCCGTGCCTCCTCGTCGGCGCCGGGCAGCAGCACCACACCCTCCGCCACCCGCAGCACGTGGCCGGTGCGGTGCAGCGCGGCCACCGTCTTCGGGTCCAGGCCGAGCTGCGCCAACCGGCCGGCGTCCGGGGCGGCGAACGGAGCGTCACGCAGGTCGGCGGCCAGGCCCTCGACCGCACGGGCCAGCGCCGGGGGCAGGCCGGGTGCGCGGTCCCGTCGGACCCGGGCCTCCTCGATCCGCAGCGGCGGTGCGACCAACGGCGGCACCAGGGCGGCGTCGGGCAGGTCGAGCTCGTGGGCCAGCGCGGCCGGGGTCACGCCCGGCTGCAGCGGCGTGGCGAGTCGGTCGACCGCCGCGACCAGGTCCGCCCGCAGCCGGGCCGCGCGCTCGGGGGAGAGCAGCCAGTCGCCCGCGCGCACCGATCCCGCGGGGAGCGGCTCGGTCGGCACGCCGATGCGGCGCAGCAGGTCGGCGCGCACCAGTCCGCGCGCGGCCAGCTGCCCGGCCAGGGCGCCGTCGTACGACGCGAGGGCGGCGGCGCGGGTGCGGGCCGAGCCCCGGCGGCCGAGGGGCGGGGGCGCCGGGTCGAGCACCCGGACCCCCCACACGGTCCGGCTGCCGGGGTCGCGCAGCAGCGCCCGGTCGCCCAGCCGGAGCGGGAGCGGGTGCTCCAGCGCCAGCCGCGCGTGCCGGTCGCCGAGCGGCCGCGCGCGCACCGTGGTCATCGCCGCGCCGACGTGCAGCACCGGCCGTTCGGGCAGGCGCTGGGTGAGGTCCCCGGTCAGCCGGACGTCGAGCGTGGTCACGGCCTCGAACGCGTCGGGGCTGACCAGTACGGTGCCGCGGCTGATCGCCTCGGGCGCCCGGCCGCCGAGGTCGACGGCGACCCTGGCCACCCCCCGGACGGACTCGACGGGGCGGCCCAGCGACTCCAGGCCGCGGACCCGCACCGGCTCGTCGCCCACGCACAGCGTGTCGCCGACCCGGATGGTGCCGGCCGGGAGGGTGCCGGTCACCACGGTGCCGGTGCCGTGCACGGTGAACCGCCGGTCGATCCAGAGTCGTACGGCGGCCTCCGGGTCGGGCTGGGGGACCGACTCGAGCACGCCGGCGAGCGCGGCCCGGAGATCGTCCAGCCCGGCACCGGTGCGGCCGCTGACGGTGACCGCCGGGGCGTCGCGCAGCCCGGTGTGGGCCAGCTCCTCGCGGGCGCGCGCCACGGCAGGTGCCGGGTCGGCGAGGTCGGACCTGGTGACCACCAGCACGCCGTGCCGCACGCCGAGCGCGTCGAGCGCGGCGAGGTGCTCGGCGGCCTGCGGCATCCACGGGTCGTCGGCGGCGACCACGAGCATCGCGACGGGCACCGGGCCCACGCCGGCCAGCGCGGTGGAGACGAAGCGGGAGTGCCCCGGCACGTCGACGAAGGCGACGTCGCCCAGGCTCCGGCCGTCGGGCGCCACCAGCTCGGTCCAGCAGTAGCCGAGCTCGATCGACAGCCCGCGGCGCCGCTCCTCCTCGAGCCGGTCCGGGTCGCTGCCCGTGAGCGCCCTGACAAGCGTGGACTTGCCGTGGTCCACGTGGCCGGCGGTGGCGACGACGTGCACCTCAGCGGGTCCCGTCCGTGGGCCGCCCCGCGCCGGGCACCGCGCCGGGCAGGTCGGGACCGGCCGCGCCCAGGGCGGCGAGAACGGCGGCGAGCAGGGCGTCGTCCTGCTCGGCCGGCACGGCCACCAGGTCCAGCAGCAGGCGCCCCTCGTGGACCCGCCCGAGCACCGGGACCCGTCCGGCGCGCAGCGGCCCGGCCAGGCGGGCGTCGAGGGCGACGGCGGCGCTGGGCAGCACCACCCCCGGCGCGCCCCCGCCTCCGACCGCCGCCTGGGACCGCACGGCCTCGGCGCTCCGCCTGCGGGGTGCGCCGGAGGCCGGCTCCTGGGCCGGCTCCGGAGCCGCGGCCACGGCAGGGTTGACGGCGGAGTCGATGGCGGCGTTGATCGCGGCGGCCAACCGTTCCGCCCGGGCGAGGAGCTCGCCCGGCTCGGCGTCGAGTGCGGTCGCCACCGGGGTGGCCGGGCCGCTGAGCGTCGCCTCCAGCGCCGCCAGCGTCAGCTTGTCGACCCGCAGGGCCCGCGCCAGCGGGTGGCGCCGCAGCCGGTGCACGAGCTCGGCGCGGCCGAGCAGCAGGCCGGCCTGGGGGCCGCCGAGCAGCTTGTCGCCCGAGGCGGTCACCAGGTCGGCCCCGGCGCGCAGCACGGTCGCCGCGTCCGGCTCCTCGGGCAGCCGGGGATGCGGCGCGAGCAGCCCCGAGCCGATGTCGACGACCAGCGGCACGCCGCGCGCGGCGGCGAGGGTGGCCAGCTCGTCGACGGCGACGCTGGAGGTGAACCCCTCGACCCGGAAGTTCGACGGGTGCACCTTGAGCACGAACGCGGTCCGCTCGCCGAGCGCGTCGGCGTAGTCCCGCGCGTGCACCCGGTTGGTGGTGCCGACCTCGCGCAGCCGTGCGCCCGCGGACTCGACCAGGTCGGGGACCCGGAACCCGTCGCCGATCTCGACCATCTCGCCCCGGGCCACCACGACCTCCCGGCCCGGACCGTCGGCGACGTGGGCCAGGGCGCTGGTGGCCAGCGCCAGCGCGGCGGCCCCGTTGTTCACGACGTGCACGTCGCCGGCGTCGGGGACGGCCGCGGCCAGCGCGGCCAGCGCGCCCGCGCCCCGGCGCCCGCGGCTCCCGGTCGCCAGGTCGAGCTCGACGTCGGTGGTCCCGGCGGCCGCCGCCAGCGCCTCGACGGCGGCGGCGGACAGCGGCGCCCGACCCAGATTGGTGTGCACCACCACGCCGGTCGCGTTGATCACCGGGCGCAGCGAGGACGCACCGGCCGGGAGCGCGTCACGGACGGCGCCGACGACGTCCTCGGGCGCGACCTCACCCCGCCGGCAGGCGTCCAGCACCGCGGTCACGACCGCCTTGGTGCGGGCGCGCCCCAGCCGCTCGGCGGCCGCGGCCACCGCCGGGTCGGCGAGCACGGCGTCGGTGCGCGGCGTCCGACGTCGCGGATCCTCTGCCGCCCCAGCTCCCGTCACGTTCCGGGACTCTAGCCGGAGGCGCCGAGCGCCGGTGCCGCCCCGTCGCCGGTGCCGATCAGCCCCTGCAGCAACCGGGCCTCGGCCTCCATGCCGGAGCGCAGCGGATGGTACGCCGCGGCCCGGCGCAGGCTCTCGACCGAGCCGTTGATCCACGCGTCCGGCCCCGCGCAGGCGTCGTGCCCGGTCGAGGCGGCGTAGGTGTCGGCGAAGTGGGCGCCGTCGAGCGCCGCCGTCGACTGCAGGGCGGTGTTGAGGGTGCGCTCGATCCGGTCCGCCCACCGGTAGTCCCCGGCGGCGAGCGGGATCGCCCGGCAGGTGCCGTCGGCCGGCAGCACCCGCGGGTAGCCGACGACCCACACCTCGGCCTTCGGCGCCCGGGCGCGGATCCGGCGCAGCAGCGTCCGCAGGTGCGCCCGCACGTGGTCCACCTTCGCGGCGAGCTCGTCGGTGCCGTCGTCGTCGGTGTAGGCGTCGCGGCAGGGGGCCCCGTCGGGGTCGCGGCGGGCCAGGCGGGGGCAGGTGCGGAACAGCGCGGAGAACAACCCGTCGTCGTTGCCGCCGATGCCCAGCGTCACCAGGTCGGTGCCGCGGTCCAGCGCGGCGAGCTGCGGCGGGGACGGCGGCCCGGGAAGACCGGTGTGCACCGGCCGGGACAGGTCCTTGCTCTCGGCACCGGTGCAGGTCACGTCCCGGAACGACGTCACGTGCAGCCGCCGGGCCAGCAGGGAGGGGTAGTTGTGGTCCGAGCGCAGGCACAGGCCCGCCTCCAGGCGCTGCCGCGGGATGAGCGGGCCGGCACTGTAGGAGTCGCCCAGCGCAACGTAGTCCAGGCCGGGGGAGGGGGCTTCCGCGGGCGTGGTCGCCACGGCCGCGGCACCGGCGACCGCGAGGGCCAGGGCGGCCAGGAGACGGGTCCTTCGGTACGTCCGCCTCACCCCCCTCTCAGACGTGGGCCTCTCGGGCGTGGACTTCTCGGGCGTGGACTGCTCAGGCGTGGGTGGCGTGCTCGTGGTCGGCGTGCGAGGCGGGCTCGAACTGGATCGTCGAGTGCTCGACGTCGAAGTCGGTGTCCAGGACGTGCTGCAGCTCGTCGAGCATCGGGCCGAGGTGGCCGTCGAGGAAGCAGGAGTCGTCGACGACGACATGGGCGGTGAGCACCGGAAGCCCGGTCGCGACCTGGCTGGCGTGCAGGTCGTGCACGTCGTGGACGTGGGCCAGGGAGAGCATCCGCTGCCGCACCTCGGTCAGCTCGAGTCCCTTGGGCGTCGACTCCAGCAGCACGTCCACACTGTCGCGCAGCAGCCGCACCGTCCGGGGGATGATCAGCACGCCGATCACCAACGAGGCGACCGCGTCGGCGCGCAGCCAGCCGGTGAGGGCGATGACGGCCGCGGCCAGCAGCACGGCGACCGAGCCGAGTGCGTCGTTGAGCACCTCGAGGAAGGCCGCGCGCATGTTCAGGTCGGCGCCGCGGCCTCCCAGCAGCACCACGAGGCTGATCAGGTTGCCGACCAGCCCGACGACGCCGAAGACGACCATCGCCGTGGGCGCGACCTCGGGCGGGGCCAGGAGCCGCTTGACGCCCTCGACCAGCACGAACAGCCCGACGGTGAGGAGTACGGCGGCCTGCGCGGCGGCGGCCAGCACCTCGGCCCGCCGGTAGCCCCAGGTCCGCTCGTCGGTGGCGGGCCGGCGGGCGAGCGCGGCCGCGAGCACCGCCATCGTCAGGCCGGCGACGTCGGTGAGCATGTGCCCGGCATCCGCGAGCAGCGCGAGGCTCCCGGAGACGACCGCCCCGACGACCTCGACCACCAGCACGGTGATCGTGATGGCGAGGACGGTGACCAGGCGGCCCCGGTGATCGGCGAGGCCGACGCTCCCGTGGTCGTGGCCGGCGCCCATGGGCGACTCCTTCGGCACTCAGGATCCGTTGGCGGAGGCGGACGGGAATCGAACCCGCCGGACCCGGATACCGGGCCCCTACGGTTTTGAGGACCGCGCCCGTCACCAGACGAGAAACGCCTCCGCGGAGAAACCTAGCGGGTGCGGGGGAGCGCCGTAGGGTCGCCCGTCCCGACGGCGCGCCGACATAGTTCTGCCCGGGCTCTGCGTGGGTCTCTGCGCGGGGTTTCTGCGCGGGCGCAGACAAATCTCGACCCGGTCGGGTTTGGATCGCCGTGGTGTGGTTACGGTGAGAACCAGCAGCCCGGACATCGGCCCGGCTGGATCGGACGGAGGACTGACCAGGTGGGTGTCAAGACGTTCATCGGTTCCTGGCCGTTGGTTCGCCAGGCCACCGGCGAGGACCGGTTGGGCCGCGGCAGCGCGGCGATGTCCCCCCGCAGCGAGCACCTCTCGCCCCGGACGGTCGAGGCCGACAAGGTCGTGGACTCCGTCTGCCCGTTCTGCGCCGTGGGCTGCGCGCAGAAGGTCTACGTCAAGGACGGCCAGGTCACCCAGATCGAGGGCAACCCGGCCAGCCCGATCTCGCGCGGCCGGCTGTGCCCCAAGGGCAGCGCCAGCAAGCAGCTGGTCACCTCGCCGACCCGCGTCACCAAGGTCCGCTACCGGCGCCCGCACGGCACCGAGTGGGAGGACCTCGAGCTCGACACCGCGATGGACATGATCGCGGACCGCGTCATCGAGACCCGCAAGCAGTTCTGGGAGTGGGAGGACGACCAAGGCCGTCGTACCCGCCGGACCACTGGCATCGCCAGCCTCGGAGGAGCGACCCTCGACAACGAGGAGAACTACCTCATGAAGAAGCTCTACACGGCGATGGGTGCGATCCAGATCGAGAACCAGGCCCGTATTTGACACTCCTCCACGGTTCCCGGTCTGGGAACCTCGTTCGGCCGTGGTGGTGCCACCAGCTTCCTCCAGGACCTGCAGAACGCTGACTGCATCCTGATCGAGGGCTCCAACATGGCGGAGGCCCACCCCGTGGGCTTCCAGTGGGTGATGGAGGCCAAGCGCCGCGGCGCCACGATCATCCACGTCGACCCGCGGTTCACCCGGACCTCGGCGGTGGCGGACCTGCACGTCCCGATCCGGGCCGGGTCCGACATCGCGTTCCTGGGTGCCCTGATCAACCACGTGCTCAGCAACGACCTCGACTTCCGTGAGTACGTCGTGGCGTACACCAACGCGGCCTCGATCGTCGATGAGGACTTCCAGGACACCGAGGAGCTCGACGGGCTGTTCTCCGGGTTCGACTCCGAGCGCAACCACTACGACCCGAAGACCTGGCAGTACGAAGGGGCCAAGGCCGCGCCGTCGGCCGGCCAGCGAGACCCCGCCCAGGACGCCGGCCCGGACGAGGAGCCGGACCCGGGGGCCGAACAGGACAACCACAAGTCGGCGCACGAGGCGGCGAAGTCGGAGTCGCACGGCTCCGGCGGCCCCGCCCTGGCCAACAAGCCGATCCGCGACGAGACCCTGCAGCACCCGCGGTGCGTCTTCCAGATCCTCAAGCGCCACTTCGCCCGCTACACCCCCGAGATGGTGCAGGAGGTGTGCGGCATCAGCCCCGAGCAGTTCCGGGCGGTCGCCGACGCGCTGACCTCCAACAGCGGCCGGGAGCGCACCGGTGCGTTCTGCTACGCCGTGGGCTGGACCCACCACACCGTCGGCGCGCAGATGATCCGCTCCGCCGCGATCCTGCAGACGCTGCTGGGCAACATCGGCCGGCCGGGCGGCGGCATCATGGCGCTGCGCGGGCACGCCAGCATCCAGGGCTCGACCGACATCCCGACGCTGTTCAACATCCTGCCGGGCTACCTGCCGATGCCCCATGCGGGAATGCACCACGACCTCGAGGAGTACGTCGCCTCCGACGCCGGCGCGACCGGCTTCTGGGGGAACATGAAGTCGTACATGGTCAGCCTGCTGAAGTCCTACTGGGGCGACGCGGCCACGCCGGAGAACGAGTTCTGCTTCGACTACCTGCCGCGGCTGACCGGCGACGCGTCGACGTACACCACGGTGAAGTCGATGATCGACGGCGGCTGCAAGGGCTACTTCGTGGTCGGGGAGAACCCGGCGGTGGGCTCGGCCAACGGCAAGATGCAGCGGCTCGGCATGGCCAACCTCGACTGGCTGGTGGTCCGGGATCTGCAGATGATCGAGTCGGCGACGTTCTGGAAGGACGGCCCCGAGATCGAGACCGGGGAACTGGTCACCGAGGAGATCGGCACCGAGATCTTCTTCCTCCCCGCGGCCTCGCACGTGGAGAAGGCGGGCTCGTTCACCCAGACCCAGCGGATGCTCCAGTGGCGCGACAAGGCCGTCGAGCCGCCGGGGGACTGCCGCAGCGAGCTGGACTTCTACCACGAGCTGGGCAAGCGGATCCGGGCGAAGCTGGCGGGCTCCACCGACGAGATGGACCGGCCGCTGCTCGACCTGGTCTGGGACTACCCGATGACCGAGGACGGGGAGACCGACGGCCACGCGGTGCTGCGCGAGATCAACGGCACCGGGCCGGACGGCAGCGCGCTGTCGGCGTACACCGAGCTCAAGGACGACGGGTCCACGGCCTGCGGCTGCTGGATCTACTGCGGGGTCTACGCCGACGAGGTCAACCAGGCCCGGCGCCGCAAGCCGCACTGGGAGCAGGACTACGTGGCCTCCGAGTGGGGGTGGGTGTGGCCGGCGAACCGCCGGATCATCTACAACCGCGCCTCGGCGGCCCCGGACGGCACCCCGTGGAGCGAGCGGAAGAAGTACGTCTGGTGGGACGCGGAGGCCGGCAAGTGGACCGGTTCCGACGTGCCCGACTTCATCGTGGACCGTCCTCCGGACTACGTGCCGCCGGACGACGCCCGGGGCCCCGACGCGATCGGCGGCAAGGACCCGTTCGTCATGCAGACCGACGGCAAGGCGTGGCTCTACGCGCCGCTGGGGGTGGCCGACGGCCCGCTGCCCACGCACTACGAGCCGCCGGAGTCGCCGGTGCGCAACCCGCTCTACGGGCAGCAGAACAACCCCTCGCGGCGCAAGCTGTCCGATGCGTCGAACCCGATCAACCCCAGCTTCAGCGAGGTGTTCCCGTACGTGTTCACCAGCTACCGGCTGACCGAGCACCACACCGCGGGCGGCATGAGCCGGACCCTGCCGTACCTCACCGAGCTGCAGCCCGAGCCGTTCTGCGAGGTCTCGCCGCGGCTGGCGGCCGAGCGCGGGCTCGAGCACGGCGGCTGGGCGACGATCGTGACCGGTCGCACGGCGATCGAGGCGCGGGTGCTGGTGACCGAGCGGCTGCGCTCGCTGCGGCTGGGCGACCAGTGGGTCGAGCAGGTCGGCCTGCCGTACCACTGGGGGCGCAACGGCATCACGCAGGGCGACTCGCCCAACGACCTGGTCAACGTGACGATGGACCCCAACGTCTACATCCAGGACAAGGTGGGCACCTGTGACATCCGGCCGGGCCGGCGTCCGCGCGGGCCGGCGCTCACGACGTACGTCGAGGACTACCGGCGGCGTGCAGGCATCGACATGACCGATCCGACCGACGGAGGGACCGACCGGTGACCAGCTCCCTCGACCGCTCGTTGTGGGGTCCGCTGGACGACGTCCAGCGCGACGCCGGCTACGACGCGCACCCGCCCCGGATGGGGTTCTTCACCGACACCTCGGTCTGCATCGGCTGCAAGGCCTGCGAGGTGGCGTGCAAGGAGTGGAACGACGTCCCCGAGGACGGCTACCTGCTCACCGGCATGTCCTACGACAACACCGAGGCGCTCGGCGCGAGCACCTGGCGGCACGTGGCGTTCGTCGAGCAGCCTGTCACCGCACCGGCCGGCGGCGGCGCGGCCACCGAGCTGGGCATGCCCGGCATGGGCCCGCCGGCCCCGGCCGGCGACGACCAGGCGACCGCGTCGGGTGCGGACGGCGTGCGCTGGCTGATGTCCTCGGACGTGTGCAAGCACTGCACCCACGCCGCCTGCCTCGACGTGTGTCCCACCGGTGCGCTGTTCCGGACCGAGTTCGGCACCGTGGTCGTGCAGCCCGACGTCTGCAACGGGTGCGGCTACTGCGTCTCGGCGTGCCCCTACGGCGTGATCGACCTGCGCAAGGAGGACGGTCGGGCGTTCAAGTGCACGCTGTGCTACGACCGGCTCAAGGTGGGGGAGTCCCCGGCCTGTGCGAAGGCGTGCCCCACGGAGTCGATCCAGTTCGGCGAGCTGAGCGAGCTGCGCGAGCGTGCCGACCAGCGGGTCGCGGAGCTGCACGCCAAGGGCGTCGACGTGGCCCGCCTCTACGGCGCGGACCCGAACGACGGCGTCGGCGGCGACGGGGCGTTCTTCCTGCTGCTCGACGAGCCGGAGGTCTACGGCCTGCCGCCCGACCCCGTGGTCACCACCCGGGACCTCGGGTCGATCTGGAAGCACGTCGGAGCGGCGGCGGCCACCCTCGTCGGGGTCGGGGTCGCGTCGTTCCTCGGGAGGAAGAAGTGAGGCGCCGATGAGCCCGCGCGGTGGAGGCGGCGGTGGCCGCGGCGAGACGCCGATGGTGCCGGAGGCGGAGTTCGAGTCCTACTACGGGCGCCAGATCCTCAAGACGCCGACGTGGAAGACGCCCGACGTGCCGCTCTACCTCTTCCTCGGAGGGCTGGCCGGCGGCTCGTCGCTGCTCGCGGAGGGGGCCGCGCTGCAGGACCTGCCTGCCCTGGAGCGGGTCGCCCGCGGTGCGGCCGCGGCCGGTGCCGGGATCGGCACGGTCTTCCTGGTCCACGACCTCGGGCGTCCCGAGCGGTTCCTCAACATGTTGCGGGTCTTCAAGATCACCTCACCGCTCTCGGTCGGGTCGTTCATCCTCGCGCCGTTCTCGGCCCTGTCGACCGCTGCCCTCGGCTCGCACCTGACCGGCCGGCTCCCGCGGCTCGGCCGGCTCTCCGGCGTCGGCGCCGCTGCGTTCGGGCCGCCGCTGGCGACCTACACCGCGGCGTTGATCACGAACACCGCCGTCCCGGCCTGGCACGAGGGGCACCGGGAGATGCCGTTCATCTTCGGCGGCTCCGGGGCCGCCGCGGCCGGCGGGCTGGCGATGGCGCTCGCGCCGGTCTCGCAGAGCGGGCCGGCGAAGCGGATGGCGCTGGCCGGAGCCGCGATCGACCTCGCCGGGGTGGAGCTGATGAACCGCCGCCTCGGGATGCTGGCCGAGCCCTACGAGCAGGGGAAGTCCGGCCGGCTGATGAAGACGGCCCGCGCGCTCACCGTCACCGGGGTCGGGCTCTCGCTGCTGGGACGCCGGTCCCGGTTCGCGCGCGCCGTCGCCGGTGCGGCCTACGTCGCGGGCTCGGTGACGCTCCGCTTCGGGATCTTCGAGGCCGGCCTGGCCTCGGCCCGCGACCCGAAGTACGTCGTGGTGCCGCAGCGCGAGCGGCTGGAGAAGCGCGCGGCCGAGCAGCGCAAGGTCACGGGCGGGGTCACGGGGTCGAGCAGCCCCACTGCCTGAGCCGCCGGGCGGTGGGCGGCGCGGGTCGCCACCGTTCGGTGGAGGGGCCGCCCTCAGCAGGTCCTGGGCGGTCCGGCGGCCGAGCGCCGGACCTCACCCCCGCGTCGATACCCTCACCGGCCGGCGGGCATGCTGGAGCGGGTCGAGCGAGGGGAGCAGCACGTGACGAGTGACCAGATGAGGGCCCTGGCCGGGACGGTCCGCCTGACGCAGTACGCCTCGGGCGGGGGATGCGCCTGCAAGGTCCCGCCGGGCGAGCTCGAGCGGGTGCTGGCCGGGCTCGGCGGCGCCTCCGGCGACGACCTCCTGGTGGGGCTCGAGAACGGCGACGACGGTGCCGTCGTACGCATCCAGGAGGACCGGGCGGTGGTGGCGACCGCGGACTTCTTCACCCCGGTCGTCGACGACGCCTACGACTGGGGGCGCATCGCCGCGGCGAACGCGCTCTCCGACGTCTACGCGATGGGCGGCGACCCCGTGGTCGCGGTGAACCTGCTGGCCTGGCCGCGCGACCGGATCCCGTTCGAGCTGGCCGCGGAGGTGCTGCGCGGGGGAGCGGCGGTGTGCGCCGAGGCCGGCTGCCACCTGGCCGGCGGGCACAGCATCGACGACCCGGAGCCGAAGTACGGGCTCGCGGTCACCGGGATCGCCGATCCCGCCCGGCTGCTGCGCAACGACGCGGGCGTCGCGGGGGTGCCGCTGACGCTGACCAAGCCGCTCGGCCTCGGCATCCTCAACAACCGGCACAAGGCGACCGGCGAGGTGTTCGCGGACGCCGTCGCCACGATGACCGCCCTGAACCGGGACGCCTCGCTCGCCGCCCGCCGCGCCGGCCACACCTGCGCCACCGACGTGACCGGCTTCGGCCTGCTCGGGCACCTGTACAAGCTCTGCCGGGCCAGCGGCGTCTCCGCCGTCCTCGACGCGGCCGCGGTGCCCTACCTCGAAGCCGCGCGCCCCTCGCTGGCCGAGGGCTTCGTGCCCGGCGGGAGCCGGCGCAACCTGGACTGGGTCCGCCCGCACGTCGCCACCTCCGGCTCGGTCACGGAGGAGGAGCTGCTGCTCCTCGCCGACGCCCAGACCTCCGGTGGCCTCCTGGTCGCCGGCGAGCTGCCCGGCCACCCCGTGATCGGGGAGCTGGTGCCGGCCGGCGAGCACGCCGTCGTCGTGCGGTGACCTGAGGCTGGCAGGGGGCTGTGGCCGGCCGGGGGCCGGTCGGGGTGGTGAATGGTGGGAGGCTGCAGGGCGGCGGGCCGGATTTCTGCGGTTGGTCGCCATTCCGCATCGACCCGGGGACGAGGTGGTCCCACCCCCCCCCGGGGTCGCGCGGTCGGGCTCAGCCCCGGTGGGCGGGTCGGGGTGGTGAATGGTGGGAGGCTGCAGGGCGGCGGGCCGGATTTCTGCGGTTGGTCGCCATTCCGCATCGACCCGGGACGAGGTGATCCCACCCCCCCCGGGGTCGCGCGGTCGGGCTCAGCCCCGGTGGGCGGGTCGGGGTGGTGAATGGTGGGAGGCTGCAGGACGGCGGGCCGGATTTCTGCGGTTGGTCGCCATTCCGCATCGACCCCGGACAACGTGACCCCACCCACGGGTTTGAACGGCCCACCCGGCGGCAACCGGAGAGACATGAGCGAAGACCAGCTGCAGCCCCAGGACACCCTCGACGACCGGGGGGTGGACGACGTGCTTGACGAGGGCATCTCGCCCGCCGAGCGGCCACGCGGGGTCACCGCGAAGGGTGTGACGCCCCTGGAGGAGATCGAGGGCGAGACGCTCGACGAGCGGCTCCGCCAGGAGGAGCCGGAGGTCTGGGAGCAGGCTGACGACGAGCGGGACGCGGACGTCGTGGACGGGCCGGTCGGCGGTGAGGTGGGCGACGAGCGAGCCGGGCGGCTGCTCGCTCCCGACGAGGGCACCCACGAGGACCACGACGGGCTGGTGGCCGAGGACGAGGGCATCGACGGCGCCGGTGCGAGCGCGGAGGAGGCCGCCGTCCACGTCATCGAGGAGCCGTGACCGGCGGCGGTCCGCTCAGGCCGAGCGGGCCGTCTCGGCGCGCAGCAGCTCGAGCAGGTGCTGTGACCAGGCCCGAGCGCGCTCGCGCTCGCCGTCGACGAGTGGCCCCTTGACGTCCTTGACGTAGAAGCTGACCGGGCGGTCGAGGACGGGGAAGCCGTGCGAGCGCAGCACGCGCGCGGTCTTGCGCGCCGCCGAGCCCGGCCAGTGCTGCGCGCGGTCGGCGCGGGTGTCGAAGACCGCGACGCTCGGTCGCGCGCCCACGACCGGGAACAGCACGTCGAGGGAGGTCAGCCACTCACGGACGCCCAGCTCCGCCCGGGACTCCGGTGCCCCCTGGCGTACGGCGTCCGCGCGGGTGCTGGGCCTGCTGAGCGTGAACGCGTGCGTGGGCGCCCCGAGCACCAGCAGGCGACACCCCGCGAGGTCCTCCGGGCGCACGTGCCTGACGTCGGCGAGCACGACCTGCCACCCGTCGGAGGCGAGCCCGTCGCCGACCTCGCGCGAGAGCTTCTCGGTGTTGCCGAACATCGACTCGAACACCACGACGGCCTTGTTGGTGGTCATGCTCCCGGTCCTCTCGGTTGGCTGCGCGCGGTCACGGCCCTGGTCTGCGGCCCCTGGACTGCGGCCCTGGTCTGCGGTGTGGTCACGGGCGGTAGCTGTCGTGCGGCACCACCACGGCCCGGCCGCGCACGGTGCCGTGCCGCAGGTCGAGGTAGGCCTGGGCGGCGTCCTCCAGCGTGTAGAGCTCGGACTCGGCGTGCAGCAGTCCGCGGGCGGCCAGGTCGAGCACCTCGGCCAGCTCGCGCCGGTTGCCCCAGTACGTCGTCTGCACGCTCGCCTCGTAGGGCAACGAGAAGAACGAGACCGGCAGCGTGCCGCCGGCGATGCCGACCAGGGTGAGGTCGCCGAGCTGACGGACGCAGTGCGCGGCCGCGGCGAGGGTGTCGTCGGAGCCGACGAAGTCGAGGACGACGTCAGCGCCGACGCCGCCGGTGAACTCCCGGACCTGGTCGACGAGCTGCTCGCCGGGCGGGAGGGCCAGCTCGGCTCCCGAGGACAGCGCGAGGTCCCGGGCCGCCTCCCGGGCGTCCACGGCGACGATCCGCGCGGCGGTGGTGGCCCGCAGGATCTGCACCCCCAGGTGGCCGAGGCCGCCCACGCCGATGACCACCGCGGTCGCGCCCGGGACCAGCTTGGCGTTGGAGCGGCGGATGGCGTGGTACGGCGTGAGCCCGGCGTCGGTGAGCGGCGCGGCGGCCACCGGGTCCAGCCCGTCCGGCAGCGGGACCACGTGCCGCGCGGCCGGGACCAGCAGGAACTCGGCCATGCCGCCGTCCAGCCCGAGGCCACCGCCACCGCTGCGGACCGGGGCGAGGTCGGGGCGCTCGCAGTAGGTCTCGAGCCCGTCCCGGCACCGGGCACAGGTGCCGCACCCCCAGGCACCGACCACGGCCACGGGCTGGCCCGGCTCGAGGTCCCGGACGCCGGCGCCCACCGCGTGCACCCAGCCGGCGTTCTCGTGACCCAGCGTGAACGGCGGGTCCCAGGGCAGCTGGCCCGCCTCGAAGTCGTGCATCAGGTGCAGGTCGGAGTGGCAGGCGCCGGCGGCCCCGACCTGGACGCGGACCTCCCCGGGACCGGGGTCGGGGACCGGCAGGTCCTCGAGGACGGGCTCGCTCTTCCAGGACTTCAGGCGCAGCGCTCGCATCGCAGCCTCTCCGGTCGGGGACGTCGTCGCCCCCAGCCTCCCGGGTGCGCGGGGGTGCACGCAGGGGCCTCGGACCGCTCAGCGGCGGACGTTCGTCCCTTGGGCATCCGGGTGGCCGGGGTGAGGGTGGGGGCACTCTCACCCGTTCAGGAGGTCTGCCATGGCCCAGTCCGAGTCCGAGGCCGAGTCCGGGCCCGACGCCACGCCGTCGACCGCGAGGCCGGTCGTCGTCGCCGTCGGCAACCAGCCCGCCGACAGTGCCCTGGAGTACGCCGCGCAGCAGGCCCTGCGCGAGGGGTGCGGGCTGCACCTGATCCACGTCCTCCACCCCGGTCCCACGGGCCCGGAGTCGGCCCTCCTGGACTACACCGAGGTCGACCAGGTCGGGCACGACCTGCTGCAGGCGGCGGTCGA
Source organism: Nocardioides panaciterrulae (assembly GCF_013409645.1). Classification (NCBI taxonomy): domain Bacteria; kingdom Bacillati; phylum Actinomycetota; class Actinomycetes; order Propionibacteriales; family Nocardioidaceae; genus Nocardioides; species Nocardioides panaciterrulae. The sequence goes on from NZ_JACCBG010000001.1 coordinate 1,347,061, forward strand.
GCGGGCCGGCGACCTCCTCGGGGGGCGGGCCCCCCTGACCAGCGCGCTGCTCCGGGGCCCGGTCGTGTCGACCCTGCTGGAGGCCACCGAGGGCACCGCCCGGGCGGTCGTCATGCAACGGCGCGACGTCTCCCGGGTGATCCGCAGCGTGACCCGCTCGATCTCCAGCGGGGTGGCCTCGCACGCGCACGTGCCGGTGGTGTCGGTGCCGGCCGGCTGGTCGGAGGCGGCGGTGGAGCGCAACCATGGGCGGCCGGTGGTCACGGTCGGCGTCGACGTCCCGGGCCGGTGTGCGCCCGTGGTCGCCACGGCCGCCGCCGAGGCCCGGTCCCGCGACGGGTCCCTGCACGTGCTGCACACCTGGTGGTTCCCCAGCGTCTACGACGACGTCATCACCAGCCGGGTCGAGAACGCCGCGTGGGCCGACCGCGCGCGGGAGGAGATCCAGGCGGTGGTCGCGGGCCTCGGGGACGCCGTCCGCGGGGTCCCCGTCGAGATCGAGGCCCGCCACGCCCATCCGGCCGACGCGCTGCTGGACGCGGGGCGGGAGTCGACGCTGCTGGTGGTCGGACGGCACGACCCGCTGGTGCCGTTCGGCTCCCACCTCGGTCCCGTCGCCCGTGCCGTGCTGCGCGACGCCGGGTGCCCGGTGCTGCTCGCCAACCCGACCGACGCCCACGGCATCCGACGCCGGCACCACCACAGCACCTCCGACACCACGACGCCCGAGTCGATGGTGATGTTCTGACCGGAGCCGGTCAGGGCAGGGTCACGACGAGCGAGCCGCTGACCGCACCCGCGGCCAGGTCGGCCAGAGCGCGGTCGGTCTGGTCGAACGGATACGCCGTGGCGTGCACCTGCAGCGGCAGCCGGTCGGCCAGCCGCAGCAGCTCATCGGCGTCGCGACGGGTGTTGGCGGTGACCGTGCGCAGGTCCCGCTCGCCGAAGAGGTGCCGTTGGTAGTCGAGCGCCGGCACCTCGGTCATGTGGATGCCGGCGAGCGCCAGCGTGCCACCACGCTCGAGCGCCTCGAGGGCGACCGGGACCAGCTCGCCGGCGGGGGCGAAGACGATCGCCGAGTCCAGCGGCACGGGCGGCCGGGCCGCGGCGTCACCGACGAAACTGGCGCCAACTTCCTCGGCCAGGGCCCGGTTCCGGGCGCCGCGGGTCATCACGTAGAGCTCGGCGCCAGCGGCCCGGGCGACCTGGGCGGTCAGGTGCGCGCTCGAACCGAAGCCGTAGAGCCCGAGTCGGCCGCCCGGTGGCAGCGCCGCCCGGGCCAGCGCCCGGTAGCCGATGATCCCGGCGCAGAGCAGCGGCGCGGCGTGGACGTCGTCGTAGCCCTCGGGAAGCCGGTGCACGAAGGCCTCCGGGGCAACGACGTACTCGGCGAACCCGCCGTCGGCGTCCCACCCGGTGTACTCCGAGCGGGGGCACAGGTTCTCGGCGCCGCTGCGGCACCAGCGGCAGCGCCCGCAGGTCCGGCGCAGCCAGGCGACGCCGACCCGGTCACCGAGCGCGAACCGTGCTGCCCCGGGCCCGCTGCGGTCCACCACGCCGACGGCCTGGTGCCCCGGGACGACCCCGGGACGTCGCGGGGCCAGGTCGCCCTCGACGAGGTGCAGGTCGGTGCGGCAGACGCCGCAGGCGCGCACCCGGATCCGCACCTCACCGGCGCCCGCCTCCGGCACCTCGCGCTCGCCCAGCGCGACCGGTCGGCTCGTGATGGGGGCCGGGGTCGCCACCGACCAGGCGCGCATCATCCCCGGGCGGGCGCCAGCGCGGGCAGCACCTCGGGCTCGCCGGCCTCGCGGACGACCGCGACCGGGCAGGTGCCCCGCTCACGGCACCGGTCGGCCAGGCCGTGGCGGCCGGTCGCGCCCAGGACCAGCAGCCGGCTGTCGTGCGACCGCTCGGCCAGCAGCCGCTCGGGCCGGGCGTTCTCCAGGGTGAGGCTCATCCTCGGCGGGGCCGCGCGACCGGACGTGACCTCGCCGACCACCCGCTGCTGGGCGCTCCGGGCTCGCTCCCGCGCGTCGCTGTAGTGCCCCGGCACGTCGTGCAGGAACACCGGGGCGTCGTGGGGCCAGGCGGTCACGACCTCGACCGACCAGCCGCGGCTCGCGGCCACCTCGACCGCCCAGCGCAGCGCCCGGAGGCTGTCGGGCGACCCGTCGACCCCGACCACGACGTCGCTGCCCACCGCCCGCGACCTGGTCACGGCAGGGCCTCCGGCACCGCGGGTGCGACCTCGAACCGGGCCGGCGGCGGAGACGCGACCTCCCGGGCGCCGGGGCGGGGGACGAGCACGACGGGACAGGGGGCGTGGCAGGCGAGCCGCGCACAGGTGCTGTCCTCGCGCTCGTCTCGGCACTGCAGCACGAGCTGTCGAGCGCCGGTGGCGCGCCGCAGGATCGCCTCGGTGACCGGTGCGGCATGCGCGAGCTCGGTGGTGACGCGCAGTCCCTCGGCCATGGCCGAGGCGCTCACGGCGACGGCCTGGAGCAACCGCTCGCCGCGGTCGCAGGCCTGGGGTGATGCGCCGGGAGGGATGACGTGCAGGAGGTGGAGCCCGCAACCGGCTCGGCGCGCCGCCGGCACGGCGTAGGCGAGCGCGGGCACCGCCTCGTCGTCGACGGCGACGAGGATCGGAGCGCGGGCGTCTTGGGCAGGAGGCTCGACGGACAGGGGGCGGACGGCCATGCCAGAAGCCAACCCGGCGGACGCGGTCCAGCACAGTGACGAAAGGCCCTCGTCGCGATGTTTGCGCCACGTTTGTGGGCTCACACACGTGCGCGCGCACCACCGGGACGAACCGGGCGGCCCGCGGGGCCGACCCCGGGTCAGCGGGGACCACGGCACCGCGCGGCGGGGACCTCCGGCCCTGACCGCGGGCGGCCCGGGGGCAGGACGGTAGGCCTCGAGGAGGTGCCGACCATGACCGCTGACCTGTCCGCCGGACCCCGTTACCTGCCCGACCCGCTGGACCGACGCGGCCGGACGGGTCGCCCGAGCTTCGGCGAGCGTCGTCCCGTGGCCCTCACCGTCCTCACGATGGGCTGTCTGGTGGTGCTCGCCTTGTCGCTGAGCTTCGCCGTCGGCCAGGTCATGGTCCAGGCCGTCCGGGTCGTCCTGGACCTGGTGTCGTCCCTGTCCCTGTCGTGAAGAGGCTGCCATGAGGACCTATCGCCTGTGGTGGGGCACCACCGCGCTGATCCTGGTGGCGATCGGCCTGCCCCTCGCCATGGCCCGGCTGGGCGTCGCGCAGGTGCTGGCGGTCGGGATCCCGATGGCCGGCATCGGCGCGCTCTACGCGTACCTCTACGCCGCCGAGGACGGCGGCGGTCCGGCCTGGATCTGCGCCTGGGCGGCCCGGGCCGGGGTCGGTGTCCCGGCCGCGGTCGGGCTGCTCGCTCCGCTGGGACCCGGTGGGCTGGTGCCGATCCTGCTGTTCCTCGTCGCCGCGCCCCGGTGCGTGGCCTGGTTCCAGCACCGGTACGGCGAGTTCGCGGCGCAGGGCCTGCCGAGCCGGCCGGCGTTCGCCTCCCGGATCAGCGACCACGACCTCTCGCTCGCGTGGGAGTCCAGCTACCTCGCGCTGCAGCAGGCGACCGACCTGGCCACCAAGGCCCGGATCGTCCGGGTGCGCACCGCCCTGCTCGACGAGCTCGACCGGCGCTCCTCGCCGACCGGCCGCAGCCGGCGCTGGGTCGCCAGTCCCGACCAGCTGTACGCCGCCCGGGCGCCGCAGCGCCACTGACCGACCGCAGCGCCACTGACCGGCCCCGCGTCACCGGCCGGCGGCGACGGGCGGGTCAGGAACCGGGGGTGGCCGAGACCGTCACGTCGAACTGGTCGTGGTCGTCGACCGGGTCCCCGCTGCACGAGTAGGTCGTCTGCTGCTGGCAGTCGAACCGGGTCGAGGCGTTGACGAGGCTCAGCGCCACCCGGTGCACGTTCTCGGTGCCGAAGGGGAAGTTCAGCTCGCCGTGACCGCTGGCGTCCAGCGGGATGGCCTCGCGGGTGTCCTTGCCGTGGGTCCAGCGGATCACGACGTACGCGCGCGGCTGGCTGTCCGCGATCGGCCCGTCGATCGTGATCCTGCCCTTCCAGCCGGCGCCGTCCAGCGACCTGCCGGGCTTCAGCACGGCGTTGCGCGAGGCCATGTGGCGGACCGTGAACGTGTGCTGGGCGGTGGGGGCGTCCTGCTGCAGGGTCCAGGTCCGGGTGATCGCCGCCTTGGGCCAGTGCCTGCCCTCGGCGTAGGTCCTCCCGGACTCGACGTTGCCGGCGGCGTACGTCGTGAAGACCTCGGGGAAGCCGCCGCGGCGGGCGAGGACGGCGTCCACGGCCTGGGTGGAGTAGAGGCCGCCGCCACGCCGGTCGGGGGCCTCGGCGGCCTTCGTCCAGATCTGGCGGACGGTCTTGAGCCCGTAGTGGCTGCTGAGGTACTCGAAGAACGGCCAGTTGCCGTACTGGTTGAAGCCCTGTGGGTCGAAGTAGTCCAGCGGGCCGGCGGGCCGGTTCACCTGGCCGTACTTGAGGTACTGCCGGTTGTCGTTGACGCCGTCGGCGAACCGCTCCTCCATCCAGGTGGCGGTGGCCTCCATCAGCCACTGGTCCTCCTGGTAGTCGTAGGCGAACTGCACGGCGTGGAAGAACTCGTGGGCCGCGGTCACCCGCAGGCTGTCGACCGGCCTGGCCCGGAACTGGCTGCGCGCGAAGTCGTTGTCGAGCACGCAGTAGCCCGAGGCCTCCCGCTCGTGGTGGGGCTTGAGGTACTCGGGGGCGCAGTAGCCGTAGAGGTAGTTGGCGCCGACGTCCTTGAGGTAGACGTCGAACTTGTTGTTGCCGCCGTGGTGGCCGTCGCGGACCGGGCGGCGGTAGCCGAGCTCGCCCACCTCCAGCCGCCACACGTCGTTCATGGTCCGCAGGGTCCGCGTGACCCACGCGTTGCTGGCCCGGTCGGAGGTCCTGGTCACCCAGTGGATGCAGAAGTGGCCGGCGCAGCGGTGCTTGGCCTTGGTGCGGTAACCGTCGCCGTAGATGTCGTTGCTGCCGTTGGTCGGCCGGGCGAGCACCGCGCGCGCCTGGCGCCGGTCCCCGCCGCTGAGGCCGGGCAGCGCCGCGAAGAGGTCGCGCATGGCCAGGGTCCCCTCGATCCGGTGCGGGGTGGACCCGGCGGCGGACCCGGCGGCGGACCCGGCGGCTGGGGCGGCCGTACCGGCGAGGACCTGCTGCGCCCTCGCGAGGGCGGCCCGAGCGTGGGGGGAGGAGGTGTCGGGGAGTCGCGCGCCCACGGCCACCGCGGCACCCCGGCGGGCCGCCGGAGCGGTGGGCGCAGCCTCGGCCGCGCCCGGTGGGATCGCGGACAGGGCGGCGGCCACCGTGAGGACGGCGGCGAGGATCGGACGGCGCATGACGAGGGTTCCCCCAGCCGGGTCGAGTGTGCCGGACCGGACCACCCTAACGGTGCGGGCCGGCACCGCCCCGTCCAGTCCGGGCTCAGCCCGTCGCGGAGATCTTCTCGATGAGCGCGGTGGTGGAGATCGCCGGCGTCCGCGGCAGGTAGACCACCTCGCAGACGTCCCGGAACTCGTCGAATCGACCGGACCAGTCGTCGCCCATCACGAGCACGTCCGCGGCGTACTTCACGATGTACTCGCGCTTGAGCTCGAGGCTCTCCTCGACGAAGACCTCGTCGACCGGCTTGAGCGCGGCGACGATGGCCAGCCGCTCAGCCTGGCTGAAGACCGGCTCGCGGCCCTTCTTGCGCAGGTTCAGCTCATCGGCGGAGACGCCGACGACCAGCCGGTCGCCCAGGGCTGCGGCACGCTCGATGACCCTCAGGTGGCCGACGTGGAAGACGTCGAAGGTGCCGAAGGTGATGACGGTCCGGGACATGCGGGGATTGTGGCACGCCCGGGTCCCTGGTCCGGCACCCCGTCACCCGGGTGGGGGACACTTGGCCGCGATGACCTCGACGCTGCCCACCGGCCCCTCGACCGGCACCTCGACCGGCACCTCCTCCGCGCCCGGCGGTCCCCGGCTGGACTCGGCCGCCGACGAGGACCGCCGGCGCGGCCTGCGCCGGATGCGGACCCTGGCCGTCTCGCTGCTGGCGCTGGCGGCGGTGGTGTACGTCGCCACCCTGGACCGGGACGGGTTCTGGGGCTTCGTCAACAGCGGCGCGGAGGCCTCCATGGTCGGTGCGATCGCCGACTGGTTCGCGGTGACCGCGCTGTTCCGCCACCCGCTCGGGCTGCCGGTGCCGCACACGGCGCTGATCCCGCGGCGCAAGGACGAGCTCGGTCGCAGCCTCGAGGACTTCGTCGGGGAGAACTTCCTCGCCGAGGACATCATCCGCGACCGGATCGCCGCGGCGTCCATCTCGCGTCGGGTCGGTCGGTGGCTCTCCGAGCCCGCCCACGCGCGTCGCGTGGTCGACGAGGCCTCCGAGGTGGCGTCGATCGGGCTGTCGAAGGTCCGTGACGAGCACATCGCGGAGCTGGTCACCGAGGCGCTGGTGCCGCGGTTCCGCGAGGAGCCGATCGCCCCGCTGCTGGGCGGGCTGCTGCAGGAGGTGGTCCGCGACGACCTGCACCACGGCCTGGTCGACCTGACGCTGGCCGAGCTGCACGCCTGGCTGGAGCGCAACCCCGAGACCGTGATCGAGATCCTCGGCGAGCGGGCGCCGTGGTGGGCCCCGACCCGCCTCAACGAGGCGGTCACCGCGCGCATCCACCTCGAGCTGGTCCGGTGGGTGGGCGACATCCGCGACGACCCCCGCCACCACGCCCGCCAGGCGTTCGACTCGGTGCTGGCGCAGCTCGCCCACGACCTGCTCTCCGACCCCGGGACCCAGGAGCGCACCGAGCGGCTCAAGGAGCGGCTGCTGGACCACCCGCAGGTCATCGAGTCCAGCATCTCGCTGTGGAACGCGCTGCGCCGCGTGCTGCTCACCTCGCTGGGCGACCCCGAGGGGGCGGTGCGGCAGCGGATGCTGACCGAGCTGAGCCGGTTCGCGACGCGTCTGGACGCCGAGGAGGAGCTGCGCGACCGGCTGGACGGCTTCGCCGCCGATGTCGCCGTCTTCGCGGTGGACCGTTACGGGCGCGAGATCACCGCGGTCATCACGCACACGGTGCAGCGCTGGGACGGCCGCGAGGCGGCCCGGAAGATCGAGCTGCACGTGGGCCGCGACCTGCAGTTCATCCGCATCAACGGCACGATCGTCGGCGGCCTGGTCGGCGTGCTCATCCACACCGGCTCGGTGCTGCTGGGCTGACGTTTCCGCCCGGGCGGTGGGTGGTCCACCGTCGCCGGCGAGGAATCGGTGGACAGCTCACCGCCCGGGCGGGCCCGTGGGCCGGACCGGGTGCCGTGACCGACAATGGGCGGGTGAGCACCCCCTTCGACGTCCCGATCCGCGACGACTCCATCCGGCTCGGCCAGTTCCTGAAGCTGGCCAACCTGGTGGAGTCCGGGGCGGAGGCCAAGCCGCTGATCGCCGACGGCGCGGTCACGGTCAACGGCGAGGTCGAGACCCGGCGCGGCCGGCAGCTGGTCCTGGGCGACGTGGTCGGCCTGGCCGGGCAGGCGGCCCGCGTCGCCGAGGAGTCCGCGGGCGACGACCTGCCCTGGTGAGACCGGCCGCGCGACGACGGCGCCAATGACGCCGCGCCTACGACGACACCGCGAACGACGAACGCCGGGACGTCAGAGGAATCGGGGGCCGCAGCCCCCGGTCCGGATAACGTCCCGGCGCGTCGCCCCGGCGCCCTCTCCCGGCCCACAGGCCGGAGCCCGAGCGGGCCGGGGAGCGGGGTGGCGCTCAGCTCACGCCGAGCAGGTCCACCACGAAGATCAGCGTCTCGCCGGGCTTGATGACCCCGCCGGCCCCGCGGTCGCCGTACCCGAGGTGCGGGGGGATGACCAGCTGGCGGCGGCCGCCGACCTTCATGCCCTGGACGCCCTGGTCCCAGCCGGCGATGACCTGGCCGACCCCGAGCCGGAACCGCAGCGGCTCGCCCCGGTTGTAGGACGCGTCGAACTCCTCGCCGGTGGAGTGCGCGACCCCGACGTAGTGGACCGAGACGGTGCTGCCGGCCGTGGCCTCGGCGCCCTCACCCTCGGTGACCTCGGTGACCACCAGGTCGGCGGGCGGCTCGAAGTCGGGGAAGTCGATCTCGGGCTTGTCCATGTTGTCCTCTCGCAGGGGGTTGGTCGGGCCACCCTAACGAGGGGCCGGTCGCCGGCGACCGGGGGAGTGGAGCTGCCGGCGCGGGGCGGCTCAGGCCCGGTGCAGGTAGTTGTCGAGCTGGTCGCGCTCGAACTGCAGCTGGTCGATCCGGTGCTTGACCACGTCGCCGATGCTGATGATGCCGACCAGCCGGTCGCCCTCGACGACCGGCACATGCCGCACCCGGTGCTCGGTCATGGTCTTCATCAGGTCCTCCAGAGAGGTGTCCCGGTGGCAGGTCTCGACCTCGGCGGTCATGATCGCCCGGACCGTGTTGTTGACGACCGTGCCGTCCTGGTGCAGGTGGCGCACCACGTCGCGCTCGCTGACGATGCCCTCCACCGTGCTGCCGTCGCCGCTGACGATGAGCGCGCCGACGTTGTGCTCGTGGAGTAGGGCGATCAGCTCACGCACCCCGGCGTCCGGGGCGATCGTGACCACGTCGTGACGGGGCTTGGCCTTGAGTACGTCGCCGATCCGCATCGCGCTACCTCCGCCTGGTCAGGTGCGAGTGGGTGTGCCTCCGACGCTACTCGCGCGGCCGGCCCGAGGCGCAGGAACACGCCCGCCTCACCGGAACGAGGGACGGGTCAGGGTCGCCGGGACGCGGGCGCGCCGGTCAGCGCGGCCGGCGGTCGCGCAGGTCGGAGACCGAGCCGGGCCGGTGCGGCCGCGAGTCGGGGTCGTCGTCGTCGTGGGGCAGCGTGCCGAGGAAGCCGAGCGCAGCCTCGTGCAGGTGCCCGTTGGAGGCCAGCGCGTTGCCGCCGAACGGCCCGTCGGTCCCCGCCAGCGAGGTGAAGCGGCCGCCGGCCTCCCGGACGATCACGTCGAGCGCGGCCATGTCGTAGACCTCGAGCTCGGGCTCGGCGGCCAGGTCGACGGCGCCCTCGGCGAGCAGCATGTAGGACCAGAAGTCGCCGTACGCCCGGGTGCGCCAGCAGCGCCGGGTGAGCGACACGAAGTCCTCGAGCCGGCCGCGCTCGTCCCACCCCGACAGCGAGGAGTAGGCGAACGACGCGTCCTCGAGCCGCCGCACGTCGGAGACCTGGCAGCGGGTCGCCTTCAGCAGCGAACGACCGGTCCAGGCCCCGTTGCCGAGGGAGGCCCACCAGCGGCGCTGCAGCAGCGGCGCCGACACCACGCCGAGCACCACCGTCTCGTCGACCACCAGCGAGATCAGCGTGGCCCAGACCGGCACGCCGCGGACGAAGTTCTTGGTGCCGTCGATCGGGTCGATCACCCATCGGCGCTGGCTGTGCCCGCTGGTGCCCTGCTCCTCGCCGGTGACCGCGTCGCGCGACCGCACCCGCGAGAGCGTACGGCGGATGCTCTGCTCGACCGCCTGGTCGGCGTCGGTGACGGGAGTCAGGTCCGGCTTGGTCATGACGTGCAGGTCGAGCGCCTTGAACCGGTCGGTGGTGATGGAGTCGGCGTCGTCGGCCAGGAGGTGCGCGAGGCGCAGGTCGTCGGTGTAGTCGGTCGCACCCGGGGTCGGCATGGGCCACAGGCTATGCCCCACGACCGTGCGGCAGCCGCCGGCCACGGGCAGCGTGTCCGGCGGCGGTCTCAGGGTGCGCGCAGGAGCCGGCCGGGAGCGGGGTCAGTACGCCGGCTCGCTGCGCGCGGCCAGCAGCCGGCGGAACGACTCCACCCGGTCCGGGTCGGCCGCGCCGGAGGCGACGGCCAGGTCGAGCCCGCACTCGGGCTCGCCGGCGCCGTGCGTGCAGCCGCGGGAGCACTCCCCGGTCAGCTCGTCGAGATCGGGGAAGGCTCCGATGAGCTGACCGGGCCGCACGTGGGCGAGCCCGAAGGACCGGATGCCGGGGGTATCGACGATCCAGCCGGCACCGTCGGGCAGCGCCAGCATGAACGCCGAGGTCGAGGTGTGCCGGCCTCGCCCGGTGACCGCGTTCACCACGCCCACCTGGCGGTCGGCCGCCGGCACCAGCGCGTTGACCAGCGTCGACTTGCCGACGCCGCTGTGGCCCAGCAGCACGCTGGTCCGCCCGTGCAGCCGCTCGCGGAGCGCGTCGAGGTCGCCGCCCTTGCGGGTCACCACCCACGGCACGCCGAGGGAGCGGTACGTCGAGAGCAGCGTCTCGGGGTCGGCCAGGTCGGACTTGGTCAGGCACAGCAGCGGCTGCATGCCCGCGTCGTACGCCGCCACCAGCGCGCGGTCGATCAGCCGCGGCCGGGGCTCGGGGTCGGCCAGCGCGGTGACGACCACGAGCTGGTCGGCGTTGGAGACGATGACCCGCTCGACCGGGTCGTCGTCGTCGGCGGTGCGCCGCAGCACCGTCCGGCGCTCGGCCACCTCCACGATCCGGGCCAGCGAGCCGTCGGCGCCGGAGGTGTCGCCGACCGCGCGGACGCGGTCGCCGACGACGACCCCCTTGCGCCCCAGCGGCCGCGCCTTCATCGCCATCACCGTGGCGTCGTCGACGAGCAGCGTGTAGCGGCCGCGGTCGACGGTGACGACCACGCCGTCGACGGCGTCCTCGTAGCTGGGACGCTCCTTGGTGCGGGGGCGGGTGTGGCGGCGGGGACGCTCGTAGTGCTCGTGGTCGTGCTCGGTGTACCGGCCGCTCATCCGCGGGCCCCCGCCGGCTCCACGAGGCGGGACCAGAGGCCGGCGAAGTCGGGGAAGGTCTTGCCGGTGGTGGCGATGTTCTCGACCTCGACGCCGTCGACGGCCGCGCCGACGATCACGCCGGCATGGGCCATCCGGTGGTCGGCGTAGGTGTGGAAGACCCCGCCGTGCAGGGTGGCGGGCCGCAGGCTCAGGCCGTCGGGATGCTCGGTCACGTCGGCGCCGAGCCCGCCCAGCTCCGCCGCGAGCGCCGCCAGCCGGTCGGTCTCGTGGGCGCGGATGTGGGCGATGCCGCGCAGGTGGGAGGGGGAGGAGGCCACCGCGCAGAGCGCGGCCACCGCGGGTGCGAGCTCGCCCACGTCGTGCAGGTCGACGTCGATGCCCTCCAGGGCGTCGGGGCCGGTGACCCGGAGGCCCTCCTCGACATGGTCGACCCGACAGCCCATCCGGGCGAGGATCTCGCGCAGGGCGTCGCCGGCCTGGGTGGTGTGCCGCGGCCAGTCGCGCACGACGACCGAGCCCCCGGACACGGCGGCGAGCGCCAGGAACGGCGCCGCGTTGGACAGGTCGGGCTCGATCCGGTGGTCGACCGGGCGGATCGGCCCGGGGGCCACCACCCACCGGTTCGCGCCGCCGCCGGCGGCGGGATCGTCGACCTGGACGCCGTGCTCGCGCAGCATCGCCACCGTCATGTCGATGTGGGGCAGCGACGGCACCGGCTTGCCGTCGTGGCGGACGTCGACGCCGCGTTCGTAGCGGGCGCCCGCGAGCAGCAGCGCCGAGATGAACTGCGAGGAGGCCGAGGCGTCGACGACCACCGTGCCGCCGGCCACCGAACCGCTGCCGTGCACGACGAAGGGCAACGCGCCGCGACCGCCGTCCTCGATGCGGACGCCGAGGCCGCGCAGCGCGGCGAGCACCTCGCCGATCGGGCGGCTGCGCATGTGCGGGTCGCCGTCGAAGGCGACCCGGGCCGTGGACAGCGCCGCGACCGGCGGCACGAAGCGCATGACCGTGCCGGCCAGGCCGCAGTCGACGGCCGCGTCCCGGTCGAACCGGCCCGGGGTGACCCGCCAGTCCGCGCCCGAGGTGTCCACCGAGGAGCCGAGCGCGGTCAGGGCGGCGGCCATCAGCGTCGTGTCGCGCGAGCGCAGCGCGCCCCCGACGGTGGACGGGCCGTCGGCCAGCGCGGCCAGCACCAGCGCACGGTTGGTGAGCGACTTGCTGCCGGGCAGCGCCACCGTCAGGTCGACCGGCTCCCGCACGCGCGGCGCCGGCCAGGGGTCGGGCACGCCCGACCCGGTGCAGGGCTCACTCCGGGGCTGGCTCACCGCGCCAGCCTAGAGGGTTGCGGGGCGAGCCGGGCGCGGCGCGTCAGCCGACCTTCGCCTTGGCGAGCTTCGCCTCCCGGCGGGCCGACTGTGCGAAGTGCCGGCCCTCGCGGCGGGCGTCCCGGGCGGCGCGGCGGGCGCGCCACGCGACGCCGGGCTTCCCGTCGGTGTCGCCGGCGGCGATGATCAGGCCGCCCAGCATCGAGACGTTCTTGAAGAAGTGCAGCTGCTGCTGGGCGCGGTCCCCCTTGTCCTCGACCTCCCAGAACCGGTGGCCGGCGGCGGTCGTCGGGACCAGCGAGGCGGCCAGCACCAGGGCGGACAGCCGGGGCGCGCGGCCGGTGGCCAGGGCGGCGGCGGCGCCGAGCTGGGCCACCGCGTTGATCCGCACCAGCGTCACCGGGTCCTCCGGGATCGGCAGCTGGGGCACGGCCTTGCGGGCCATGGGCACCACCTTCTCGGTGATCGGTCCGGCCTTGCCGGCCAGCATCGTCGCGTTGCGCAGGGCGTTGACGCCGCCGACCACGAACATGGACGCGAGCATCGGGCGGGCGATCGTTCGGCTCAGGGTCATGGCTCTAGTTCTACCCCGTTCCCCTCACGACGATGCGTCACCGGCCGCGGGAGACCGCGAAGTGGGACGCGCGTCGCCGCCACACCCTAGGCTTCCTGGCATGTGTGGTCGCTACGCCTCGAGCCGGCGCCCGGAGGACCTCGTCGAGGAGTTCGAGATCGAGGAGAACCGGGTCGCCGCGCCGCTGGAGCCGGACTACAACGTGGCGCCCACCAAGGAGGTGTACGCCGTGGTCGAGCGGCCGCCTCGCGCGCCCGGCGACGGCCCGCCCGAGCCCGCGGCCCGGCAGCTGCGGGTGGTGCGCTGGGGACTGGTGCCGTCCTGGGCGAAGGACCCGTCCATCGGCAACCGGCTGATCAACGCCCGGATGGAGACCGTGGCGGAGAAGCCGGCGTACAAGCGGGCCTTCGCCAGGCGTCGCTGCCTGCTGCCCGCGGACGGCTACTTCGAGTGGTACCCGACCGAGCAGCACACCTTGGCCGGCAAGCCGCGCAAGCAGCCCTTCTTCATCCGTCCCACCGACGGCGGGGTGCTGGCGATGGCGGGGCTGTACGAGATCTGGCGCGACCCCACCCGGGCGGACGACGACCCGGAGCGCTACCGCTGGACCTGCACCGTGCTGACCACCCAGGCGGAGGACGCCGTGGGCCGCATCCACGACCGGATGCCGCTGGCCGTGGAGCGGGAGCGCTGGGACCGCTGGCTGGACCCGACGGTCGCGGACCGCGACGACCTGCTCGGCCTGCTCGTGCCCGCCGCCCCGGGCCGGCTCGAGGCGTTCCCCGTGTCCACCGCGGTCAGCAACGTGCGCAACAACGGCCCCCAGCTGATCGAGCCGATCCCGCCCGAGGAGGCGATGGCGTGACCACCGAGCTCCGAGTCCCCACCCCGCACGGCGAGGCGCGGCTGGTCACCAGCCGCTCGCGGCACCCGGTGGCCACGCTGCTCCTCAGCCACGGCGCGGGGGCGGGCATCGACACCGCGGACCTCGAGGCGCTCGCCGGGAACCTGCCGCGGCACGGGATCACGGTGGTCCGCCTCGAGCAGCCCTGGAAGGTCGCGGGCAAGCGGGTGGCCACCCGGCCCTCGTCGCTCGACGACGCCCTGGTCGCCGCCGCCAACCGGCTACGCACCCGAACCCCCCTGGTCGTCGGCGGCCGCTCGGCCGGCGCCCGCTCGGCCGCCCGTTGCGCGCGCCAGCTCGGCGCGGCGGGGTGCCTGGCGCTGTCGTTCCCGCTGCACCCGGTCGGCCACCCCGAGAAGTCGCGCCTCGAGGAGCTGCGGGCCGCCCGGGTCCCGACCCTGGTGGTGCAGGGGGAGAACGACGTGATGGGCCGCCCCGAGGAGTTCCCGTCGGACGTCGACCTGGCGGTCGTGCCGAACGCCGACCACGGCCTGAAGGTGCCCGTGCGCGGCGAGGTGACCCAGCACGAGGCGCTCGGGATCGTGGTGGAGGCGACCCTGGAGTGGCTGGTGCGCGAGGTCGTCGGTGAGGGCCCGGCCGGCGGCGCCGCCGGAGCGGTGCGCGGGTGAGCGGGGAATGACCCGGCCCCGCGTCGTGTTGGGAACGACGTGCTTGCCACTCTCGAACCTGCACCCACGCCCGCTGGGTCCCTAGACTGGGATGCGATGACTGACTCCCTGAACATCCCCGACGAGGTCGTGGACCCCGCCACGGAGACCGACGAGCAGCGCTCGGCCCGTTTCGAGCGTGACGCGCTGCCGTTCCTCGACCAGCTCTACTCGGCCGCGATGCGGATGACCCGCAACCCCGCGGACGCCGAGGACCTGGTGCAGGAGACCTTCGCGAAGGCCTACTCGTCCTTCCACCAGTTCCGCCCGGGCACCAACCTCAAGGCGTGGCTGTACCGGATCCTGACCAACACCTTCATCAACACCTACCGCAAGAAGCAGCGCCAGCCTCAGCAGTCGATGGCCGAGGACGTCGAGGACTGGCAGCTCGCGCGGGCGGAGTCGCACTCCTCGACCGGGCTGCGGTCGGCGGAGATGGAGGCGCTCGAGCACCTGCCCGACTCGCAGGTCAAGGACGCGCTGCAGCGACTTCCCGAGGAGTTCCGGCTGGCGGTCTACCTCGCGGACGTCGAGGGATTCGCCTACAAGGAGATCGCCGAGATCATGGAGACCCCCATCGGCACCGTCATGTCCCGGTTGCACCGGGGCCGCAGGCAGCTGCGGGACATGCTCTCGGACTACGTGCGGACCAACGACCTGCTGTCGGCCGGCCACGAGGGAGGCAAGTCGTGAGCGAGCATCAGCACCCCGGCGAGGACTGTGTGGACTTCCTCGAGCGGATCGTCTACCTCCTCGACAACGAGCTCGACGAGGCGGACTGCTCGGCGGTCCGGCTGCACCTCGACGAGTGCAGCCCCTGCTTGGAGAAGTACGACCTACAGCGCACGGTCAAGGCCGTGGTCGCCCGGTCCTGCTCCGAGGCCGCGCCCCGGGAGCTGCGGGAGCGCGTGATGCTGCGGATCCGTGAGGTCCAGGTCCGGATCACCGAGGGCTAGCGCGCGGATCCGCGCGAGCCGGTCTCCGGACCCGGGCCCCGGAGACGGTCCCGACATGCACAGGAGCCCCCGACCGACCGGTCGGGGGCTCCTGTGCTTGCTGCCTGACCAGGGGTCGGGCAGCTGCGCTCAGGCGTTCGGGCGCTTGCCGTGGTTCGCGCCCTTCTTCTTGCGAGCGCGGCGCTTGCGGCCGGTCTTGCCCATGATGTCCTCCGGTTCGATCGCGGTCTGTGCCCCCCGCGGGTCGTGCCGAACGAGGGTCCGTCGGCCATCCTCTCAAAACTGTGGGGCGAGGCGAAATCCGGCTCGGTCACAGCCGGCCGAGGAACCGTTCCGCGTCCACGACGACCCGGGTGATCTCGCCGGTGGCCACCACCCGGCCGGCACCGCTCCCGCCGACGTGCCGGGCGGCCACGGTGAAGCGGTGCAGCCGCCCGTCGGCGTACGACAGCGACGCCGACACCTCGAGCTCCCGGCCGACCGGGCTGGCCCCGGTGTGCTCCAGCGCGATCCGGGTGCCGACGCTGGTGGAGCCCTCCGGGAGGGTCGGCTCCAGGGCCGCGCAGGTGGCGGCCTCGCACCACGCCAGCAGCCGCGGCGTGCCGAGCACCGGCAGGCTGCCCGAGCCGAGCGCGGCGGCCGTGTCGTCCGGGCCCACGGTGAACCGCAGGACCGCCTCGGCCGGCTCCGGGCCGCTCACTCGCCGAGCTCCTTGCGGAACGCGACCAGCGAGACGTGGGGCACCGGCCGCCAGTCCCGTTCCGGGGTCCGCACGAAGCCCAGCCGCTCGTAGAGCCGGTGCGCGTCGGCCATCTCCGGCAGGCTCGACATCACGATCGCGGGGGCGCCCTCCTCGCGGAACCGGTCGAGGACCAGGCGCACCAGCGCCTCGCCCACGCCCGCGCGGCGGGCGGAGGGCGCCACGGCGAGCATCCGGAACTCGCCCTCGTCGTGGTCGGCCAGCTCCTGCCAGGGGGAGCCCTCGCGGCACAGCGTGACGGTGCCGAGGACCTCGTCGCCGTCGTCGGGGGTGGCCAACCACAGCTCCGCCTCCAGCGCGCGTGCGGCGGCGTTGCGCAGGTGGTCGAGGTAGGGGTCGTCGGGGCCGAGGGTGAAGTCGGCGTACGCCCGGACGGTCACCTCGCCGACGGCCTCGTAGTCGCGGGGGGTGGCGCGGCGCAGACGCATGACTCTCCTTCGCGGGCCGACGGTCGGGTGCGGGCCCTCAGATTCCGAACGTGGCGCGAGGGTAGGCGGCCCCCACGTCGGTGATCACGTTGACCAGGTACGGCACGTCGGCGGCGAAGGCCCGATCGAGCGCCGGACCGATCCCGCGCGGGTCGGTGACCGTCTCGCCGGCGCCGCCGAGCGCGCGCACGACCTCGTCGTAGGCGGTGCGCGGGGCCAGGTCGGCGGCCACGTCGTAGCCGTAGAGCATCTGCATGGGCCCCTTCTCCAGGCCCCACGCGGAGTTGTTGCCCAGCACCATCACCACCGGCAGCCCGTGGCGGACCAGCGTGTCGACGTCCATCAGCGAGAACCCCGCGGCCCCGTCGCCGAGCAGCAGCACGACCTGGGCCGAGGGGCGGGCCAGCCGGGCCGCGATCGCGGCGCCCAGCCCGGCGCCCAGGCACCCGTACGGGCCGGGATCGAGCCAGCACCCGGGCCGGCGCGGCTCGACGAACTTGCCGGCGAAGCTGACGAAGTCGCCCCCGTCGCCGATCACCACCGCGTCGTAGGCGAGGCGGGGGACCAGCTCGCCGTAGATCCGGGCCGGGTGGATCGGATCGGCCTCGGCGGCGAGCAGCTCGGCGTCGCGGGCGGTGGCGGCCGCCACCGCGCCCTGGAGGTCGTCCACCCACGCCGACCAGTCGGGACGGCGGTCGACCCGGTCCAGGGCCGCGAGCAGGCCGTCGAGGCACCGGCTGAGGTCGCCCGCCAGCGACACCGCGAGGTCGGCGTGCGTCGCGACCTGGCCGGGGGAGTCGGCGACGTGCACGACCGGCGCCGGAGTGCCTCCGTCCTTGCCCCCGAACGTGCCGTAGCCGAGCCGGAAGTCCAGGGGGGTGCCGACCACGACCACCAGGTCGCTGCCGCCGAGCGCCCGGCCACGCGCCTTGGTGACCAGCAGCGGGTGGCCGCCGGGCACGACGCCGCGGCCCATCCCGTTGGTGATCGCGGGCAGGCCCGCCTCCTCGACGAGGCGCAGCGCGGCCTCCTCCGCGCCGTCGGCCCAGACGTCGGTGCCGAGCACCAGCACCGGGCGCCGGGCGCCGGCCAGCAGCTCGGCGACCCGGGTGAGGGCGTCCGGGTCCGGCTCCGCGCCCCCGGCGGCCGCTGGGTCGGCCCCGGGGCTGGGCACCACCCCGGCGGCCGGGGCGAACAGCTCGTCCATGGGCACGTCGACGAAGACCGGCCCGCGGTGGGCGGACCCGGCCAGCGTGAAGGCCTCGTGCACCCCGGCGAGCACGTCGCCCGCGTGGTGCAGCGTGCGGGCCTGCTTGGCCACCGGCCCGATGATCGGCGGCTGGTCGAGCTCCTGCAGGCTGCCGCTGCCCCAGCGGTTGGCCGGGGCGCGCCCGCCGAGGACCACCATCGGCGACCCGGAGAACTGCGCCTGGGCGATCGCGCTCACCGCGTTGGTGACGCCCGGTCCGGCGGTCAGCACCGCCAGCCCGGGGACCCGGGTCAGCTTCCCGGTGGCCTCCGCGGCGAAGGCGGCGGTCTGCTCGTGGCGCACGTCGAGCAGCCGCAGCGGCGGGTCGGCCTTCACGGCCCCGTCGTACATCGGGAAGACGTGGGCGCCGGAGAGCGTGAACATCGTCTCCACGCCGTGGGCGCGGGCCACCGCCACCGCCAGGTCCCCGGCATGGCCGCTGAGGGTCCCGGCCGCCGACGCCCCGCTGCCGCTTGAGGTGCCGCCCGAGGTGCCGTCGGGGGAGTCGCCCGGGCCCTCGCTGGGGGTCGATCCGTCGTCCGTGCGGGTTCCGGCGTCGCTCATGCGGGCAGGTTACTCGGCGTGGTTACCCGGGCGTAGGCAGGAGGAAGTCGGGGTTCGTGGCCTTCAGCGCCTGCACCAGCACCAGGAGCAGGTCCGCGCGGACCTCGGGCGGCCGGGGGCCGAGCGCGAGCTGCAGGTGGAGCGCGCGCAGGAACGCCTGCGCGTTGCCGCCGACCAGGAACGGGTCGCGATCGTCGTAGGACGCCCGGGTGCCGGCGGCGGCCGCCACCCGGGCGATCCAGGGCTCGAGGACCCGCTCGGGCACCAGGTTGCGGCGCAGCACCTTCATGGTCGCCCGGGCCAGCCGGTCGGGCTCGCCGGAGGTGAACAGGGTGTCGACGGGCAGCAGCACCCGGTCGGCGATGACGTCGAGCACCACGGTCAGCTCGGGGGTGTTGAGGTGCGGTGACTCCGCGAGCGTGCCGAGCGCGTCGGCGCCGTGGGCGACCGCGTGCGCCCAGCCGCTGCCGGTCACGTGGCCGCGCAGGTCGCGCTCGCGCAGCAGCCAGGTGGCGATCCGGTCGCCCCACTCGAGGATCTTGCCGCCGGGGAGCAGCGGGCGGCCGTTGTCGCGGGCGATGCACTCGGCCAGCACCAGCACCGAGAAGCTGCGGCGGAAGACCGAGTCGGTGCCCCGCTCCCCGAGGCCCACCTGCAGGCCGGCGGCCATGCCGTCGCCGAGGCCGGCGAGCAGGTCGTCGTAGACGCCGCGGTCGATCCAGGTCGCCAGCGTGGGGTAGGCGGTGCCGTCGCGGTCGGCCGGGTCGGCCGACCCGAGCATCCGGGTCAGCTCGGCGGTGAGGTCGTCCAGGGGGCGGTCCGTCGGGACTGCGAGGCCGCCCGCGTGCACCTGGCTCCAGTACGACCCCGACATGGCCTCCATCCTGCCAAAGCCCGAGCGCCGGCCGCTCCCCGAGGTCCCGGGTGATAGATCTTGTCCGTGCCGTCCCTGAGCGAGCTGGTCCGCAGCCACACGGACCTCGACGTCGACGACGTCGCCTGGCTGCAGCTGCTCCAGGCCGACTGGCAGATCATCGCCGACCTGTCCTTCGCCGACCTCGTGCTGTGGTTGCCGGACCGGGAGGGGCAGGGCTTCTGGGCGGGCGCCCAGATGCGGCCCACCACCGGGCCCACGGCGTACGTCGACGACGTGGTCGGCACGTTCGTGCCGGCCGGCCGGCGGCCGATGCTCGACGCCGCCTGGACGCAGGGCCGGCTGGTCCGCGAGGGCGACCCCGAGTGGCGCGACGACGTGCCGGTGCGGGTGGAGACGATCCCGGTGCGCCGCGGCGCCCGGGTGATCGCGGTGGTCGCCCGGAACACCAACCTGCTGGGCGTGCGCACCCCCAGCCGGCTGGAGCTGTCCTACCTGCAGACCGCGGCCGACCTGACCCAGATGATCGCCCACGGCTACTTCCCGGATCAGGGACCACGCAGCGACCACGCGGACTCCCCGCGGGTCGGCGACGGCTTCCTACGCGTGGACGCCCAGGGACGCGTGGTCTACGCCAGCCCGAACGCGCTGTCGGTCTACCGCCGGCTGGGGCTCTCCGGCGACCTGGCCGGGCTGTCCCTCGCCGAGCTGACCCGCCAGCTGGTGCCGCCGCGGCGACGGCCCGACGAGGAGACGCTGAGCGCGGTGCTGGGCGGGCGCGCGCACCGCGACACCGAGATCGGCTCCGACGAGGTGTCGCTGATCGTCCGGTCGATCCCGCTGCGGCCCCAGGGCGACCACATCGGTGCGCTGGTCCTGGTGCGCGACGTCACCGACCTGCGTCGCCGCGACCGGGAGCTGGTGACCAAGGACGCCACGATCCGCGAGATCCACCACCGGGTGAAGAACAACCTGCAGACGGTGGCGGCACTGCTGCGGCTGCAGGCGCGGCGGATGGACTCCGAGTCGGCCCGGGCGGCCCTCGAGGAGGCGGTGCGCCGCGTGGGCTCGATCGCCCTCGTCCACGAGACGCTGAGCCAGGCCGTCGAGGAGCAGGTCGACTTCGACGAGGTCGCCGACCGGCTCGGACGGATGGTCACCGAGGTCAGCGCGGTCGGCAAGCCGGTGCTGGTCCGTCGCGTCGGCTCGTTCGGCGTGCTGCCGTCCGAGGTCGCGACCGCGCTGGCGATGGTGCTCACCGAGGTGCTCCAGAACGCGGTCGAGCACGGCTATCCCGAGGACCGGGCCGGAGAGGCGCGGCGCGGCGAGATCGTGGTGACCGCGCGCCGGTTGGTGGGCCGGCTGCACGTCAGCGTCGAGGACGACGGACAGGGGCTGCCGGAGGGGTTCGACCTCGACGGGTCGACGAACCTGGGGCTGTCCATCGTGCGGACCCTCGTGGAGTCCGAGCTGGGGGGACAGCTGGAGCTGGGGCCGGCGCCCGGTGGACGGGGGACACGAGCCTCGCTCGACGTCCCCCTCGACTGAGGCTGGTGACCGCGCGCCCCGGACCCGGGACGGGGGATCAGGCGGTGCGCACGCGGGCCCGGGCGTTGCGGCGCTTCAGCGCGCGGCGCTCGTCCTCGCTGAGCCCGCCCCACACGCCGTGGTCCTGGCCAGCCTCGAGCGCCCAGGCGAGGCACTGCTCGCGCACCTCGCAGCGACGGCACACCTGCTTGGCCTCCTCGATCTGGAGAATGGCCGGACCGGTGTTGCCGATCGGGAAGAACAGTTCCGGGTCCTCGTCGAGGCATGCGGAACGGTGGCGCCAATCCATGGCTGGGTGATCCCTCTTTCCGTGTGGGTTCGAACAGGCCAGGAATGATCACAGCCCTGCGGGAGCGCGGTGAGGCGATGTGGGTGAAGGCCTTCACGCAGCGCGTCGACTAGCGTGGCAATCTTTGGACCGTTAAACAAGCCCTGGGGCCGGGTCTGTTTGGTCACAAGCGTCACAGCGGCGGGTGCTTGACGCCCTCCCCGGGCCGGTCGGCCGGGGGTCGTCTCCTACGCTGGCGCCGTGGATCCCCGGCCTGACGGCAGCCAGTTCAACCAGTCGCCCCCGCCCCTCCTCGTCGCCGCGTCGCTGGTGGCGGTCGAGGGGCTGATGCTGCTGGTGCTGGCGGGGCTGGAGATCGCGAGCTTCTCCACCGACCGGATCGGCCTGGGCCTCACCACCTCTGCCTTCTTCCTGCTCTACGGCGTGTTCCTGTTGTGGTCGGCATGGTCGGTGAGCCGGCTGCGCAGCTGGGCGCGCAGCCCGATCGTGCTCTCCCAGCTGATCGCCCTGGGCATGGCCTGGAGCCTGCACAGTGGCGGCGCGGACTGGGCGGCGATCGGGGTCGGCGTGGTGGGGGTGATCGCGCTGGCGGGCATCCTGCACCCGGCCAGCATCGACGCCCTCGCCGACCGGCCCCGCGACTGACCGCGGCCCTGCCGCCCCGGTGCCAGCAGGGCGTCAGGAGGGCGTCAGGAGCGGGAGGACTCCTCGAGCGAGGTCCGCAGCTCCACCAGCGTGCGGTTCAGCAGCCGGGAGACGTGCATCTGGGAGACCCCGATCTCGTCGGCGATCTGCGACTGGGTCATGTTCCGGAAGAAGCGCAGCAGCAGGATCTTCTTCTCCCGCGGTGCGAGTCGGTCGAGCAGCGGCTTGATCGACTCGCGGATCTCGACGTGCTCGAGGTTGTGGTCGTCGACGCCGATGGCGTCGAGCATGGTCGCGGCGCCGTCCTCGTCGTTGTCGCTCGCGTCCAGCGACAGCGTCGCATAGGCGTTGCTGGACTCGATGCCCTCGACGATCTCCTCGACCGTGCAGCCGATGCGCTCGGCGAGCTCGCGAGGCGTGGGGGAGCGACCCAGGCTCTGGGTCAGCTCGGCGGTCGCCGTGCCGATCTGCATGCGCAGCTCCTGCAGCCGCCGGGGCACGCGGATCGCCCAGCCCTTGTCGCGGAAGTAGCGCTTGATCTCGCCGATGATCGTCGGCGTGGCGTAGGTGGAGAACTCCACGCCCCGCCCGGAGTCGAAGCGGTCGATCGACTTGATCAGGCCGATGGTGCCGACCTGGACCAGGTCCTCGAACGGTTCGCCGCGGTTGCGGAACCGCCGGGCGCAGTGCTCGACGAGCGGCAGGTGGAGGTGCACCAGCTCCTCGCGCGCGCGCTCCCGGGTGGGGGTGGCGGCCTCCTCGTCGCGCAGGTCCACGAAGAGCTCCGCGCTGCGGCGTCGGGTGGCCTCCACCGCGGACGTCCGTGCGTCCGCGGGCTTCTCGTCCTGCGCATGGTCGAGCGCCATGTCAGTAAGTGTGCTCCGGCGCCCCAGGCTGCATGGTCAGGGTGACGGTGAACCGGCCGTTGTCGGTGCTGGCCGTGGCCGCGGTCGCCAGCGTGGTGAGCACCTGCCAGGCGAAGCTGTCGTAGTCGGGGTGGGGCACCGAGCGGGTGGTGGAGACCCCGACGCTGACGGTCAGCTCACCGGGGCGCAGGTAGAAGCCGCACAGCAGGTCCCCGGCCTCGTCGGCCTCGGGCAGCACCATGGCGCTGGCCTCGCCCACCGCGATGCGCAGGTCCTCGATGTCGTCGATCGGGAAGTCCAGCCGGGCCGCCAGCCCGGCCGTGGTGGTCCGAAGCACCGAGACGTAGGCGCTGTCGGCCGGGACCCGGAGCTCCACGTCGGCCCGGTCGCTCGGCTTCATGGTCGCCGGTCCGGTTGGCCCGCTCATAGACATCGTGTCGTCCTCCATGGGATCAAGTCGCGGTGCGAAGACTAGTAGGGGCCGGTCACCGGGTGTGTACCCGGTGACCGACCCCCGCACACGCGTGTCGCGTGATGCCGTGCTCAGCCCTTGATCCCCGCACGACCATTCGCTGCCAGACCTTCGCCTTTCGGCTTACGCCGACTTCGCAGGCTCAGTCGGCGATTGGCGCGCCGGTGGTTGCGGCGAGCGGTGGAGGCTTCGCAAGCTCAGCCTCCCTTGAGACATCGAAGGGCTTCGCTTCGTTCAGCCCTTCTTGGTCTCCCAGAAGATCTCGGCGATCTGGTCGATCTTCGCCAGCAGCTGGTCGGCCACGCCCTCGTCGAGCTCACCCTTGGTGCCGCTCGCGCCGGCGAGCTTGGTGGCCTCGTTGACCAGCGTGTGCAGCTGCGGGTACTTCTCGAAGTGCGGAGGCTTGAAGTAGTCGGTCCACAGCACCCACAGGTGGTGCTTGACCAGCTCGGAGCGCTGCTCCTTGATGACGATCGCCCGGGTGCGGAAGTCGGGGTCGTCGTTGTCGGCGACCTTGGCGATGATCGCCTTGATCGACTCGGCCTCGATGCGGGCCTGGGCCGGGTCGTAGACACCGCACGGCAGGTCGCAGTGGGCCGAGACCTCGACGGTGGGAGCGATGAGTCGCGCGAACATCCAGTGTCCTCTCTGAGGGGGTACGACGGTCGACTGCGACACTACTCCGCGTGCCGAGCCGTCCATATGGGGGAGATTCGTACCCACGCCGGCGCGCGCCATTCGGGTTCGCGCGGGTGCGCGGTGCCTCGATGACGCCGACCCTGGCGGCCGGGGACCTGCTGCTGGTGCGGTACGACGCGCGGGTCCGCCCGGGTGCGCTGGTGGTGGCCCGGTTCGCCGACGGCACGCTCGCGGTCAAGCGCGCGGTCGAACGGCGTACGACCCGCACCGGCGAGCCGGCCTGGTGGCTGCTCAGCGACAACCCCGCGGAGGGAGTGGACTCCCGGCACCGGGGACCGGTCGCGGAGGACCGGGTGGACGCGGTGGTGCTCGCCAGGATCTGGCCCGCGCCGCGCCTCGTCTTCCCGGCTGGACGGTGAGCCGGGGCGGTTCGCCTCCTGTGCCACACTCCGGACCATGGCGTCCGAGGAACAGCAGCCCGGCCGGCCCCCGCGCTCCGGTGACCCGGTCTTCGACCTGCACGCGGGCGGCAAGATGGAGACGCGCCCGACGGTGTCGCTGACCGGTCCGGACGACCTGTCGCTGGCGTACACCCCGGGCGTCGCGCGGGTGTGCGAGGCGATCGCCGCGGACCCCAGCCTGAGCCAGCACTACACCTGGGTGCCGAACACCGTCGCGATCGTCACCGACGGCACTGCCGTGCTGGGGCTCGGCGACATCGGTCCGGCCGCCGCCATGCCGGTGATGGAGGGCAAGGCGGTGCTGTTCAAGCAGTTCGGTGGCGTGGACGCGGTGCCCCTGTGCCTGGACACCACCGACACCGAGGAGATCATCGAGACCGTCGTCCGGCTCGCGCCCAGCTTCGGGGGGATCAACCTCGAGGACATCTCGGCGCCGCGCTGCTTCGAGATCGAGCAGCGGCTCAAGGAGCGGCTCGACATCCCCGTCTTCCACGACGACCAGCACGGCACCGCCGTGGTGGCGCTCGCCGCCCTGCAGAACGCCCTGCGGCTCACCGGCCGCGACCCCGGCACGACCCGGGTGGTCATCTCCGGTGCCGGTGCCGCCGGCGTCGCCGTCGCCCGGATCCTGCTCGAGGCCGGGATCAAGGACCTCGCGGTCACCGACCGCAAGGGCGTGCTGAGCTCCGCCCGCCCGGACCTGACCCCGGTCAAGCGCGCGCTCGCGGTCGACACCGCCGACCACTACGGCCGCTCGGGCTCGCTCGCCGACGTGCTGGTCGGCGCGGACGTCTACATCGGGGTCTCCGGCGGCACCGTGCCGGAGGAGCACGTGGCGGCGATGGCGCCGGACGCGATCATCTTCGGGCTCGCCAACCCGATCCCGGAGGTCCATCCCGACGTGGCGCGCCGGCACGCCCGGGTCGTCGCCACCGGGCGTTCGGACTTCCCGAACCAGATCAACAACGTGCTGGCCTTCCCGGGCATCTTCCGGGGCGCCTTCGACGTGCACGCGACCGCGATCACCGAGGGCATGAAGCTCGCCGCCGCCGACGCCCTGGCGCGGCTGGTCGGCGACGACCTCACCGAGGACTACGTGATCCCCTCGCCGTTCGACCCCCGGGTCGGGCCGGCGGTGGCGACCGCGGTCGCCGACGCGGCGCGCCGCGGCGGCGTCGCCCGGCGCTGACCCGACCCGACCCGGCGCTGACCCGACCCGACCGGTGGCGATCCGGTCGCCTGCGACCGGGGCGCAGTGGGTACGTTGACGGGTATGTTCGCCGTCTACGCAGAGAAGTTCTCCTCCGACGACCCGATCTCCGGCCTGGTGGTGGGTGAGCGCCCCGACCCGGACGTCCCCGACGGGTGGACCACGGTCACGGTCAAGGCCGCCTCGCTGAACCACCACGACCTGTGGTCGCTGCGCGGCGTCGGGCTGCGCGAGGAAGCGCTGCCGATGATCCTCGGCTGCGACGCGGCCGGCCTCGACGAGGACGGCAACGAGGTCGTCGTCCACGCCGTGGTGAGCGACCCGGCCTGGTCGGGTGACGAGACGCTGGACCCGAAGCGGTCGCTGCTCTCCGAGCGCTTCCAGGGGACGTTCGCCGACAAGGTCGTCGTGCCCCGGGGGAACGTGGTGCCGAAGCCCGAGTCGCTGTCGTTCGAGGAGGCCGCGTGCCTGCCCACGGCGTGGCTGACCGCCTATCGGATGCTGTTCGTGCAGGGCGGCCTCAAGGCGGGCGACACCGTGCTGGTGCAGGGGGCGGGAGGCGGCGTCGCGACCGCGCTGATCACCCTCGCCCGGGCCGGCGGCCTGCGGGTGCTCGCGACGAGCCGCGACGAGGCCAAGCGCGCCCGCGCCCTCGAGATCGGCGCTCACGACGTCTTCGAGTCCGGGGCCCGGCTCCCGGTCAAGGCCGACGCGGTGATGGAGACGGTCGGGCGCGCGACCTGGTCGCACTCGATCCGCTCGCTGCGTCCCGGCGGCAAGGTCGTGATCTCCGGGACCACCTCGGGCCCCAAGGTCGACGACGCCGAGCTCACCCGGATCTTCTTCCTGCAGCTGCAGGTCATCGGCTCGACGATGGGCACCCGGGCCGAGCTGGCCTCGCTGGTCACGATGCTGGACGCCACCGGCGCCCGGCCGCTGGTCGACCGGGTGCTCCCGATGGACCGGGCCCGCGAGGGCTTCGCGGCGATGGCCGAGGGCGACGTGTTCGGCAAGATCGTCTTCACCCGATGACGGCGGGCCAGCCCCGGACGCACGTGCTCACCGGGGCCGGGTCCGGCATCGGTGCGGAGCTCGCCGCCCGGCTCCAGGCCCGGGGCGACCAGCTGTGGCTGCTCGCGCGCAGCGAGGAGCGGGCCGTCGAGCTCGCCGGGCAGTTCGCCGGGGCTCGCACGCTGGTCGCCGACCTGGCCGACCCCGGCGGCCTGGAGTCCGCCCTGGAGGCCGGTCTGGCGGCCGGTCGGCTGCCGGAGCGGGTCGACTCGCTGGTCCACGCCGCCGGCGTGGTCGACCTCGCGCCCGTCACGTCGTTCGACCGGCAGGCCTGGCAGCAGCAGCTCGACGTCAACCTCACCGCTCCGGCGCTGCTCACCCGGGCGCTGCTGCCCGCGCTCCGCGCGGCCGGTGGGACGGTGGTGTTCGTGAACTCCGGCGCCGGGCTGAGCGCCAGCCCGACCTGGTCGGGCTACGCCGCCTCGAAGTTCGGGCTGCGGGCGCTCGCCGACGCGCTGCGCGGGGAGGAGCGGCCGCAGGGCGTGCGGGTGACGACGGTCTACCCGGGGCGCACCGCCACGCCCATGCAGCAGAAGGTGCACGCCCAGGAGGGCAAGGAGTACGACGCGTCGGACTGGATCGAGGTCGGCACCGTCGCCGCGACGATCCTGCACGTCCTCGACCTGCCCCGCGACGCCACCATCCCGGACGTCCAGGTCAGTCCCGGCCCCTGAGCGGGGCGGTCTGCGCCGGGGCGGCCGGGCGCTGCCCGGTCGCCGGCGCGGTCAGCTGCCCGAGCGCCAGTTCAGCGCGCCGATCAGCACCATCCGCAGCTGGGTGCGGGCGGTCCCGACGACCCGTTGCTCCTCGGCGGGGTCGGTCGCGTTCAGGATCGCCTCGGCGGTGGCGACCATCGCGGTGACGATGAGGTTCGACAGGATCCGCAGGTCGGCGGCCGACCAGGCGTCGGTGCCGGGGAGCGCGGCCAGGTCGGTGGCCAGGTCGTGCTCGCACAGCTCGATGTCGCGGCGTACCTCCTCGCGCACCGCGGGCGGCCCGGCGGCCCGCTCGCGCGCGATGAAGAGGAAGTGCGTGCGCTGCCGGTGCACGTGCTCGACGAGGGTGTCGATGGAGAGGTCGACGACGTCGGCGTACGACGGGTCTCCGCGCCGGATGTCGCGCAGCATCGCCCGGAGCGACTCGAAGGACTCCTCCACGAGGGCGAGGCCGAGCGCCTCCAGCGAGTCGAAGTGCCGGTAGAAGGCGGTCGGCACGATCCCGACCTCCTTGGCCACCTGGCGCAGCGACAGCGCCCCGAAGCCACTGTCCTCCGACAGCATCAGCGCCGCGTCGAGGATCGCCCGGCGGGTGCGTCCCTTGCGCTCGAGGCGCGTCCCGCCCCGGGCGCCGGCCTCCGGTCCGGGAGGTGGTACGACGAGGCCGGCCATGCCTCCGATCGTAGTCGGTGAACATGTGTACTCGTTCGCGGCCCGGTGGCGGCGGCCCTCGGGCGGCTGCGAAGGGAATCCTCAGTCAGCCGAAGGACATCCGGAAGTCACACATCCGCACCGACGCCAGCCGCCGGGCGCCCGAGAGCCACCCGAGCGGCCCGTCGGAGGGGAAGTGCCACCGGGCCCGGCACGGCAGCATCTTCGCGGTGCCCCGCATCGTGGCGCACCCCTCGGGCCGGCCGGGTCCGAGCGGCGGCTGGCGCAGCTCGGCGCGGAACGGGACGCGCGGCGCGGCCCGCGCGAGGTCGGTGAACGCCGCCTCGGCGATCGGCCGCCGCCCGCGCGTGGCGGTCCACTCCGTCCGCGACGCCGGTCCGGTGTGGCCCGAGTCCAGCCGGAAGTCGCACAGGTCCTTGGGGATGGCCCACAGCTCCCGGCCGCCGGCCATGGAGTCGGGGGAGTCGACCCAGATGTCGGTGATCCGGATCCGCCTGTCCACGGCGCGCGCCACCAGTAGCTCGGCGTAGGTCAGCGGGCTGTCGGGCTCGTAGCTGACGAACGCCGCGCCGTACAGGCCGGCCGGACGCTCGGCGTCGACCGCCACCGGCAGCCGGAACAGCGACAGCCACAGCTGGCCCTGCAGCGGCCAGGGGGCCGGGGGGTAGGGCACGCGCTCAGTCCTCGGGGTCGTCCAGCCGGGCCAGCCAGGTCGCGAACCGCTCGACGGCGGTCTCGAACTCCGGGTGGGTGTCGGTGAACTCCTGGAGGCGCTCGGCCACCCACGCCAGGGTGACCTCCTCGTCACCCCGGCGCTTCTCGAGCTCCTCGATCCCGCGGTCGGTGAAGTACATCGGTTGCCGCCCTGCCTCTCTCACTGGGTCTCGACCCGCGGTCGCGACCACGCAGGCTCGGTCGCGTGCTCCCTCGACCTGCCTGAGGTGGGACCCGTCCTCGTTCCTCGGACGGCTCCCCTCAGGCAAACGCGCGGGCGACCAGGTCCTTCTGCTCCTCCTGGTGCCGCTTGACCGTGCCGACCGAGGGCGAGGACGAGGCCCGGCGGGTGATCGCCTGCACCTGCGCGTCGATCCCGGGCCAGACGTTCAGCGCGTAGTACGGCCACGGGCCCATGTTCTCCGGCTCGTCCTGCACCCAGCGGACCTGCTTGAGGTGGGGGTAGCGGGCGACCTCGGACTTGATGTCGTCGATCGGCTGCGGGTAGAGCTGCTCGACCCGCGCGATCGCGAACCGCTCGCCGTCCTCGCGCTTGCTCCGCTCCACCATCAGGTCCCAGGTGACGCGCCCCGAGCACAGCAGCAGCGTGTCGACCTTGCCCTGGTCGGCCCCGTCGTCGCTGACGAAGGGACGGAACGAGCCGGTGGTGAAGTCGTCCGGCCGGGACGCGGCCTCCTTCCGCTTCAGCATGGACTTCGGGGTGAACACGATCAGCGGCTTGTGGTCCTCGCCGAGCGAGTGCTGACGCAGCAGGTGGAAGTACGACGCCGGCGTCGACGGCTGGGCGACCGTGAACGCCTCGTCGCCGCACATCGCCATGAACCGCTCGATCCGCGCCGAGGAGTGGTCCGGACCCTGGCCCTCGTAGCCGTGGGGGAGCAGCAGCACCACACCGGACTGCTGGCGCCACTTGGCCTCGCCGGAGGTGATGAACTCGTCGATGACGGTCTGCGCGCCGTTGACGAAGTCCCCGAACTGGGCCTCCCACAGGACCAGCGCCTCGGGCCGGGCGACGGAGTAGCCGTACTCGAACCCGAGCGCGGCGTACTCCGAGAGCAGCGAGTCGTAGACGTAGAACTTCGCCTGGTCCTCGGTGAGGTTCGCCAGCGGGGTCCACTCGTCGGCGTTGACCCGGTCGATGATCGTCGCGAACCGCGAGACGAACGTGCCGCGGCGCGAGTCCTGCCCCGCGAGGCGGACCGGACGACCCTCCATGAGCAGGGAGCCGAACGCGAGGATCTCGCCGGTGCCCCAGTCGATCGGGCCGTCGGTGATCGCGGCGGCGCGGCGCTGCAGCTGCGGCATCACCTTCGGGTGGACCGTGAAGCCCTCCGGCGGGGTGACGTAGGCGTCGGAGATCCGCTTCATGATGTCGAGCGAGATGGCGGTCTTCGCCTCGCCGGCCGGCTTCTCCGGGTAGTCCGGCACCGTCGTCCACTCCGAGGGCTGGCTGCTGGCCTCCCGGACCTCGGTGAAGACCCGCTCCAGCTGCTGCTGGTAGTCGCGCAGCACCTGCTCGGCCTCCTCGATCGTGATGTCGCCACGACCGATCAGGGACTCGGTGTAGAGCTTGCGGACCGAGCGCTTCTGCTCGATCAGGTCGTACATCAGCGGCTGCGTGTACGACGGGTCGTCGCCCTCGTTGTGGCCCCGGCGCCGGTAGCAGACCAGGTCGATCACGACGTCCTTGTTGAACGCCTGGCGGTACTCGAACGCCAGCCGCGCCACCCGGATGCAGGCCTCGGGGTCGTCGCCGTTCACGTGGAAGATCGGCGCCTGCACCATCCGGGCCACGTCGGTGCAGTAGAGCGAGGACCGCGAGGAGCCCGGGGAGGTGGTGAAGCCGACCTGGTTGTTGACGACCAGGTGGATCGTGCCACCGGTGCGGTAGCCGCGCAGCTGGGAGAGGTTCAGCGTCTCCGCGACCACGCCCTGGCCGGCGAACGCCGCGTCGCCGTGCACCAGGAGCGGCAGCACCGGGTACGCCGCGCCGCGGTTGAGGACGTCCTGCTTGGCGCGGGAGATGCCCTCCAGGACCGGGTCGACGGCCTCGAGGTGCGAGGGGTTCGCGGCGACCGAGACCTTGATGGTGTCGCCGGAGCCGGCCTCGAACGCACCCTCGGCGCCGAGGTGGTACTTCACGTCGCCGGAGCCCTGGACCGTCCGCGGGTCGATGTTGCCCTCGAACTCGCGGAAGATCTGGGAGTAGTTCTTGCCGACGATGTTGGCCAGCACGTTGAGCCGGCCCCGGTGGGCCATCCCGATCGTGACCTCGTCCAGGTCGGCCTCGGCGGCCGCCTCGCAGATCTCGTCGATGACGGGGATCGTGGTCTCGCCACCTTCGAGCGAGAACCGCTTCTGCCCGACGAACTTGGTCTGCAGGAAGGTCTCGAACGCCTCGGCCTGGTTCAGCTTCAGCAGGATCCGGAGCTGCTCCTCGCGCGGCGGCTTGGTGTGCGGCTGCTCCACCCTCTCCTGGATCCAGCGGCGCTGCTCGGGATCCATGATGTGCATGTACTCGATGCCGGTGGTGCGGCAGTAGGAGTCGCGCAGGATCCCCAGGATGTCGCGCAGCCTCATGAACGGCCGGCCGGAGCCCCCGAACGAGCCGGTGGCGAACTCACGGTCGAGGTCCCACAGGGTCAGCCCGTGCGACTCGACCTCGAGGTCGGGGTGGCTGCGCTGGCGGTACTCCAGCGGGTCGGTGTCGGCCATCATGTGCCCGCGCACCCGGTAGGCGTGGATCAGCTCCAGGATCCGGGCCTGCTTGCTGATCTCGTCGTCGTGGGAGGTGGCGATGTCGCTGGCCCAGCGGATCGGCTCGTAGGGGATGCGCAGCGAGCGGAAGATCTCGTCGTAGAAGTCGTCCCCGCCGAGCAGCAGCTGGTGCAGCCGCTTGAGGAACTCACCCGACTGGGCGCCCTGGATGACGCGGTGGTCGTAGGTCGAGGTCAGCGTCATGACCTTGCTGATCGCGTTGCGCGCGATCGCGTCGGCCGAGGCGCCCTGCCACTCGGGCGGGAACTCCATCGCGCCGACCCCGATGATCGCGCCCTGGCCCTTCATCAGGCGCGGGACCGAGTGGCTGGTGCCGATGCCACCGGGGTTGGTCAGCGAGATCGAGGTGCCCTGGAAGTCGGTCACGCCGAGCTTGTTGTCGCGGGCCTTGCGGACGATGTCCTCGTAGGCGGTCCAGAAGGCCGCGAAGTCCATGGTCTCGGCGGCCTTGATGCTCGGCACCAGCAGCTGCCGGCTGCCGTCGGGCTTCGGGACGTCGATGGCCAGGCCGAGGTTGATGTGGGCCGGCGTGATCAGGTTCGGCTTGCCGTCGACGACGTCGAAGCCAACGTTCATCTCCGGCATCGACTTCACCGCCTGCACCAGCGCGTAGCCGATGAGGTGGGTGAAGGAGACCTTGCCGCCGCGCGCGCGGGCGAGGTGGTTGTTGATGACCGTGCGGTTGTCCCACAGCAGCTTGACCGGCACCGAGCGCACCGACGTCGCGGTCGGCACCGTCAGCGAGGCGTCCATGTTCTGGACGGTGCGCGCCGGCGCACCTCGCAGCACGGTGAACGTGGGCTCGTCGCTGGCCGCGGCCGGGGCGGCGGGCTTGGAGTCCTTGGGGACCGGCTTGCTGGTGCCCTTGGCGGGCTCCGCCGCCTGCGCCTGGGGGCGCGGCTTGGCGACCGGCGCCGGGGTCTTCGTGTCCGCCTTCGACTGCTCGGCCGGGGCCGGCTTCTCGGCTGGCTTCTGGGTCGACCTCTGGGCCGGCTTCTCGGTCGACTTCTGGGCGGGCGCCGGCGCGGCCTGGGCCTTCGGGGCGGGCGCGGCCGCCGCGGCCGCCTTCCCGTTGGCGGCGCCGGCGGAGCCGTTGCCGTGCGTCTCGAAGTATCGCTTCCACGCCGGATCGAGGCTGCCCGGGTCCTTCTGGAACTGGTCGTACATCTCCTCGACGAGCCACTCGTTCGCGCCGAAGTCGGCGGTGGGCTGATCGGGGGACTGGCTGCCTGAGGGCTGCGGCACGGGTTGGTTCGCCTCTTCCGGATTGCGCGCGCGTGGAGTGGTGGTCTTTCCAGTCGACAAGGCTAGTCCCCTCGCCCAGCGAATGCCGAGACTAGGGCGACCTATGGACGGGGTGTTGCCCCTCCCGCGCGACATGAGAGCCTGACCCACCATGAGCGACCCCAGGCGACGCCTCCTGGCGCCGACCGTCCTGATGCTGCTCGCGGGCCTCGCGACGGGCTGCACGTCCGACGGCGGCGACGCCCAGCCGGCGGCGCGGCCACCGTCGTCGAGCGCGTCGAGCCCCGCCTCGCCGGCCCCCCGCCCGGTCCGCACCAGGGTCTCGGTGGTCAACGTGGTCGGGAAGCTCCCCGCTCCGGCGCGCCAGCGGGTCCAGCGCCATGTCGGGAAGGTCGTGGACGGCTGGTTCAGCGCGGCGTACGTCGGTGGCGACTACCCGCGCCGCGACTTCTCCGACGCCTTCCCCGGCTTCACCGCCGGGGCGCGCGCCGAGGCGCACCGCGACCGGGCGCTGATGACCAACCAGCCGCTTGGCCAGCGGATCGACGCGGTGACCCCGACCCAGAAGCTGGTCTGGCTCGACGTGCTCGCGCCGCGGCACCACGCGGCCGCGGTCACGGCGCGGTTCCGCCTGGCCTTCAGTACCAGCGGCCACGCCCGCCGGCACGTCGAGGTCCGGGGCCGGCTGTTCCTCACCCCGGGCCCCCACGGGTGGCAGGTGTTCGGCTACGACGTGGCCAAGGGCACGCCCACCGAGCTGGCCCGGAAGAAGTCGCGCGAGAAGTCGCGCGGGCACGACCGGACCCCCGGGGGTGAGCACGGCGGCAAGCACCAGGACAAGCACCAGGGGAAGAAGCCCCGCCACCACGCGAAGGGAGACGGCCGATGACCGCCCCGACCCGCACCCGCACCCGTACCCTGGCCCGCCGGGGGCTGCGGCTGCTCACCCTCGGCCTGGTGCTGGCGATCGCCGCCCTCGTGGTCCCGGACTCCGCGGTGAACTCCACCCGGTTCGAGCTGGTGAAGGTGCACCAGGCCGACGGCGCCGACGTCGGCCCCGACGTGGTCTGGGTGCTCGCGGTCGGCTCCGACGCCCGGCCGGGGGAGGACATGACCCACAGCCGCGGTGACGCGCTGCAGCTGGTCGGCATCGACACCAGGACCCATGCGGCCGCCGACATCGGCATCCCCCGGGACTCCTGGGTGGACATCCCCGGCCACGGCTACAACAAGATCAACTCCTCGCTGTACTTCGGCGGCCCGCAGCTGCTCGGCCAGACGGTCGGGAACCTGGTCGGCATCCGGCCGGACTACGTCTTCGTCACCCGGTTCCCCTACTTCATCGCGATGGTCAAGTCGATCGGCGGCATCGAGGTGAACAACCCGCGGGCGTTCAGCGACTCCGCGCTGCGGCCCAAGGGCTTCGACGCCGGCCGGATCCATCTCAACGGCTACGACGCCATGGCGTTCTCCCGGATCCGCCACTCGCTGCCCCGCGGTGACTTCGACCGCTCCGCCAACCAGCAGCGGGTGCTCCGCGGCATCCAGGCCAAGGTCCGCGCCCGGGCGTCGGCGCCGGGCTTCATCGAGCGTGGGGTGGTGACCGCGATGCAGCACATGCACACCGACCTCGGCCCGGCCCAGCTGTACGAGCTCGCGCAGGCGCTGTCCCAGGTCGAGCCCTCGAAGATCACCAACTGCGTGGTCCAGGGCGGGATCGGCACCATCGGCGGGGCCAGCGTCGTCCTGCCGTACACCTCCCAGGCTCGTCGCTACGGCGACGAGGCCCGCAAGGACGCCACCCTCGAGCACTGCTGACCCGGGGGTGACCCGGGCCCCGTGCCGCGCATCGCGTCCCGGCCGGGTCCGAGAGAAGCGAAGAGGCCCGGGTCGACGACCCGGGCCTCCTGCAGTGGTACCCCCGGTAGGATTCGAACCTACGCTCCCGCCTCCGGAGGGCGGTGCTCTATCCCCTGAGCTACGGGGGCTCAGTGCGGATGACCTTACAGGCCGGGGAGGCGCAGGGCGAAACCGGCTGCCGGGGCAGCGCGTTCCGAGGCGGGAGATCGGTTCGGGTCGGGAAGGCTCCGGCCATTAGGGTGGGTCGGTGACTCCCGAGCAGCTCTCCACCACGGTCGTCGACGTCCTGACGGCCCTGTCCGACGAGGGTGCGATCACCCTGCCGGACGGGGTTCCCGCGACGGTGACGGTGGAGCGCCCGCGGCAGAAGGGTCACGGCGACTACGCCACCAACGTCGCGCTGCAGCTGGCGAAGAGGGCCGGCACCAACCCGCGGGCGCTCGCCGAGCTCGTCCGCGGGCGGCTCGAGGCGGTCGGGGGCATCGCCGCGGTCGAGATCGCGGGGCCGGGCTTCCTCAACATCACCGTCGAGGCCGGCGCCCAGGGCGCGGTGGCGGCGCAGGTCGTGGCGGCCGGCCCGGCGTACGGCGCGAGCGAGGCGTTCGCGGGGGAGCGGGTCAACCTCGAGTTCGTCTCCGCCAACCCCACCGGGCCCATCCACATCGGGGGCGTGCGCTGGGCCGCGGTCGGTGACGCGCTCGGCCGGATCTTCACGATGACGGGCGCCGAGGTCACCCGCGAGTACTACTTCAACGACCACGGCGCGCAGATCGACCGGTTCAGCAGGTCGCTCCGGGCGGCCGCGAACGGCGAGCCGGTCCCCGAGGACGGCTACGCCGGGCAGTACATCGACGACATCGCCAAGGCCGTGCTCGAGCAGCACCCCGACGTCTTGGACCAGGACCCCGACGAGGCGCTCGAGACGTTCCGCGCCGTCGGCGTCGAGATGATGTTCGCGGAGATCAAGGCCAGCCTGCACGACTTCGGCGTGGACTTCGACGTCTACTTCCACGAGGACCAGCTGCACCGGAGCGGGGCCGTCGACCGCGCGGTCGCGCGCCTCGGCGAGCTCGGCAACACCTATCGGCAGGACGGCGCGCTGTGGCTCGCCACCGAGAAGTACGGCGACGACAAGGACCGGGTCGTCATCAAGTCCGACGGCCAGGGTGCCTACCTGTCCGGCGACCTGGCCTACTACCTCGACAAGCGCGAGCGCGGCTTCGACCGGTGCCTGATCATGCTGGGCGCCGACCACCACGGCTACGTCGGCCGGATGATGGCGATGTGCGCGGCCTTCGGTGACGAGCCGGGCCGCAACCTGGAGATCCTGATCGGCCAGATGGTCAACCTGCTCCGCGACGGCGAGCCGGTCCGGATGTCCAAGCGTGCCGGCACCGTCGTCACCATCGACGACCTGGTGGGCGCGATCGGCGTCGACGCCGCCCGCTACGCCCTGGCCCGCTACACCAGCGACTCCACGATCGACCTCGACCTGGACCTGTGGGCGCGCCAGTCCAGCGACAACCCGGTCTTCTACGTGCAGTACGCCCACGCCCGGGTGTCCTCGATCCTGCGCAACGCCGCCGACCTCGGCCTCGAGCCCGCCTCCCACCCCGAGCTGCTCGGGCACGAGAAGGAGGGTGACCTGCTGCGTGCGCTGGCCGAGTTCCCGCGCGTGGTCGCCAGCGCCGCGACGCTGCGCGAGCCGCACCGGGTGGCCCGCTACCTCGAGGACACCGCCGGCGCCTACCACCGCTTCTACGACAACTGCCGCGTGCTGCCGATGGGTGACGAGGAGGCCACCGACCTGCACCGGGCGCGCCTGCTGCTGGTCGACGCCACCCGCATCGTGCTCGCCAACGGCCTGCGCCTGCTCGGGGTCTCGGCGCCCGAGCGGATGTGACCCGGATGCACGAGGTGGACTGACCATGCCCCACGCCCACGAAGCCGGCTGGGCGCACGCCGACGGAGCGCTGCGCGCGCCGTCCTGGCTGCGCCAGCCCACCGACCCCGACGAGCTGGTCCCGCAGCTGTGGTCGTCCACGGCCCGCAAGGTCGACGGCGTCCTCGAGGTGGGCGGGGTCGCCCTGCCCGACCTGGTGGCCGAGCACGGCTCCCCGGCGTACGTCCTCGACGAGGCCGACTTCCGCGACCGGGCCCGCGCGTTCCGCGACGCCTTCGCGGCGTACGACGTGTTCTACGCCGGCAAGGCCTTCCTGTGCACCACCGTGGCGCGCTGGGTGGACGAGGAGGGCCTGTTCCTCGACGTCTGCACCGGCGGTGAGCTGGCGGTGGCCGAACGCGCCGGCTTCGACCCGGCGCGGATCGGCTTCCACGGCAACAACAAGACCGTCGCCGAGCTGCGGCGCGCCCTGGAGCTGGGCGTCGGCCGGATCATCCTGGACTCGTTCGTCGAGATCGACCGGCTCGCGCAGCTCGCCGCCGAGACCGGCGCGACCGCCCGCGTGATGGTGCGGGTCACGGCCGGGGTGGAGGCCCACACCCACGAGTACATCGCGACCGCGCACGAGGACCAGAAGTTCGGCTTCTCGATCACCAGCGGCGACGCGCTGGAGGCCGTGAGCCGGGTGCTGGCCGCCGACGGGCTCGAGCTGCTCGGCCTGCACTCCCACATCGGCTCGCAGATCTTCGACTCCTCGGGGTTCGAGGTCGCCGCGCGCCGGGTGCTGGCGCTGCAGGCCCGGATCGCGGCGGAGCTCGGCGTGGTGCCGCCCGAGATGGACCTCGGCGGCGGCTTCGGCATCGCCTACACCACCCAGGACGACCCCGCGGACCCCGCGCAGCTGGCGACGGAGATGTCGAAGATCGTCGAGCAGGAGTGCCGGGCGCTGGACATCGGGGTGCCGCGGCTCTCGATCGAGCCGGGCCGGGCCATCGTCGGGCCCTCGACGTGCACGGTCTACGAGGTCGGCACGGTCAAGGAGGTCGCGCTCGACGGCGGTGCGCGGCGCACCTACGTCAGCGTCGACGGCGGCATGAGCGACAACATCCGCACCGCCCTCTACGACGCCGACTACTCCTGCACGCTGGCCTCCCGTGCCTCTGCCGCGCCGCCGACGCTGGCCCGGGTGGTGGGTCGGCACTGCGAGGCCGGTGACATCGTGGTGAAGGACGAGTTCCTGCCCGCCGATGTGGCCCCCGGCGACCTGGTGGCGGTGCCCGGCACCGGCGCCTACTGCCGGTCGATGGCCTCGAACTACAACCATGCGCCGCGCCCGCCGGTGATCGCTGTGCGGGACGGGCAGACGCGCGTGGTCGTGCGGAGGGAGAGTGTGGACGACTTGTTGGCGACGGACGTGGGAGTGGTCAGTGGATAGCGCGGCATCGAAGGCCTTCCCAGGTGAGGCACTGAGGGTGGCCGTGCTCGGCTGCGGGTCGGTCGGCTCGCAGGTCGTGCGGCTGCTGCGCGAGCAGGCCGGCGACCTCACCGCCCGCGTGGGCGCACCCGTCGAGCTCGTCGGCGTGGCGGTACGCCGCCTCGACGCGCCGCGGGAGGTCGAGGTGCCCGCGGGGCTGCTGACCACCGACGCGGCCGGCCTGGTGGCGCGCCCCGACGTGGACCTCGTCGTGGAGGTGATCGGCGGGATCGAGCCGGCCCGCGGCCTGATCCTGGCCGCCCTGGAGAACGGCGCCTCGGTGGTCACCGCGAACAAGGCGCTGCTGGCCGAGGACGGCCCGACGCTGTTCGAGGCCGCCGAGAAGGCCGGGCGCGACCTGTACTACGAGGCCGCGGTCGCCGGCGCCATCCCGATCCTGCGCCCGCTGCGCGAGTCGCTGGCCGGCGACCGGGTGACCCGGGTGCTCGGCATCGTCAACGGCACCACGAACTTCATCCTGGACAAGATGGACACCTCGGGCGCCGGCTTCGCCGAGGCGCTCGAGGAGGCCCAGGACCTCGGGTACGCCGAGGCGGACCCGACCGCCGACGTGGAGGGCTTCGACGCTGCCGCGAAGGCAGCGATCCTGGCCTCGCTGGCCTTCCACAGCCGGGTCACCGCCGCCGACGTCTACCGGGAGGGCATCTCGGAGGTGACCGCCGCCGACGTGCAGTCGGCGCGGGAGATGAACAGCGTCGTCAAGCTGCTCGCGATCTGTGAGCTGCGCACCGGCGCCAGCGGCGACCAGGCGGTCTCTGTCCGGGTGCACCCGGCGATGATCCCGAGGTCCCACCCGCTGGCCTCGGTCCGCGAGGCCTACAACGCGGTCTTCGTGGAGTCCGAGGCCGCCGGGCAGCTGATGTTCTACGGCCCCGGCGCGGGCGGCGCGCCCACCGCCTCGGCGGTGCTCGGCGACCTGGTGACGGTGGCCCGCAACCGGCTGGCCGACGCCCGGGGAGCCGGCGAGTCGGCGTACGCCGACCGGGCGGTGCTGCCGATGGGGGAGACCCGCACCCGCTACCACGTCGCGATCGACGTCGACGACCGGGCCGGCGTGCTGGCCGCGGTCGCGACGGCCTTCGCCGAGCACGGGGTCTCGATCCAGACCGTGCGCCAGGAGGGACGCGACCTCGACGCCCAGCTCGTCGTGGTCTCCCACGAGGCCACCGACGCGCAGCTGAGCGCCACCGTCGCGCACCTGCGGGACATGGACATCGTCCGCGAGGTCACCTCGGTGATGCGGGTGGAGGGGGAGCAGGAGTGAACGCCGAACCCAGCACGGCGACCAGCACGGGGACCAGCCCGGGTACCAGCACCGACCGGCGCGACCCGGCCGGGGCGCCGGCGCGCACCCACCAGTGGCGCGGCGTCATCGAGGAGTACCGCGCGCTGCTCGACATCCCCGCCGGCACCCCCGCGATCACCCTGCGGGAGGGCGGCACCCCGTTGGTGCACTCGGAGTGGCTCTCGGGCCTCACCGACGCCGAGGTGTGGCTCAAGGTGGAGGGCGACAACCCCACCGGGTCCTTCAAGGACCGCGGGATGACCGCGGCGATCTCGGTGGCCCGGCACCAGGGCGCCGAGGCGGTGGTGTGCGCGTCGACCGGCAACACCTCCGCGTCGATGGCCGCCTACGCCGCGAAGGCCCGGCTCAAGCCGCTGGTGCTCGTCCCGGAGGGCAAGATCGCCGCCGGCAAGATGGCGCAGGCGATCATGCACGGGGCCCGGGTGATCATGGTGCGCGGCAACTTCGACGACTGCCTGCGGCTGGCCAAGGGCCTGGCCGAGGAGTACCCGGTCGCGCTGGTGAACTCGGTGAACCCGGTGCGGCTGGAGGGCCAGAAGACCGCCGCGTTCGAGATCGTCGACTTCCTCGGGGACGCTCCCGACTTCCACCTGCTGCCGGTCGGCAACGCCGGGAACATCGCGGCGTACTGGCTCGGCTACCGGCAGTACGCCGACCTCGGGCTGGCCTCCCGGCGGCCCGTGATGCGCGGCTTCCAGGCCGCCGGCGCGTCCCCGCTGGTGACCGGTGAGCCGTTCCCGGACCCGGAGACGAAGGCGACCGCGATCCGGATCGGCAACCCGGCCTCATGGCACCTCGCGGTGGCGGCGCGCGACGAGTCGGGCGGGCGGTTCGCCGCGGTGAGCGACGAGCAGATCCTCGAGGCGCAGCGCGCGCTGGCCAGCCACGACGGCGTGTTCGTCGAGCCGGCCTCGGCGGCCGGCGTGGCCGGGATGCTCGCCGAGCTGGAGGCGGGGGAGTCCTACGCGGGCAGCAGCGTGGTGGTCACGGTCACCGGCCACGGGCTGAAGGACACCGTCACGGCCCTCGAGGGCTTCGCCAGTGGCGGGGGCAGCATCGTGGACACCGTGGTCGACGCCGAGGTCGCGGCCGCCGCGCGCGCGGCCGGCCTCGACTGAGCCCGCCGGGGGAAACCATGGTCACCTTCGTCGAGGGCCCGGTCCGGGTCTCGGTCCCCGCCACCTCGGCCAACCTCGGGCCCGGCTTCGACTCGCTCGGCCTCGCCCTGGACCTCAGGGACGAGCTCGAGGCCGAGGTCGTCGCCGACGGCCTGCAGGTCGAGGTGCGCGGCGCCGGGGCCGAGGACGTGCCGCGCGACGAGTCGCACCTGGTGGTGCGGGCGATGCGCGCGGCCTTCGAGGTCATGGGCGCTGCGCCGCCCGGGCTGCGGCTGCGCTGCCGCAACGTCATCCCGCACGCGCGTGGGCTGGGGTCCTCCTCCGCGGCGATCGTGGCCGGGGTGAGCCTGGCCCGCGGGCTGGTGGCCGGCGGCTCGCTGCTGGTGGGCGACGACGCGCTGTTCGACCTCGCCGCCCGGCTCGAGGGCCACCCCGACAACGTGGCCCCCGCATTCTTCGGCGGGTTCACGATCTCCGGCCGGGACGACGACGGCTTCTGGTCGGTGGCCTCGGCCGTCGACCCCCGGGTCGGCACCGTGGTCTTCGTGCCCCCGACGCCGGTCTCCACCGAGGTGGCGCGCGGCCTGCTGCCGAGCGGGGTGCCGCACGCCGACGCGGCGGCCGACGCCGGACGTACGGCGCTGCTGGTCGCCGCGCTCGCCGGGCAGCCCGAGCAGCTGTGGCGCGCGACCCGGGACTACCTGCACCAGGAGTACCGCCGCGCGGCCATGCCCGCGTCGCTCGCGCTGGTCGACGAGCTGCGGGCCGATCAGGTCGCGGCCGTGGTGTCCGGTGCCGGTCCCACGGTGCTGGCGTTCACCGACGGCCCCGGAGCCGCGCCGGTCTCGGCGGAGCGGCTGCTCGCCCGAAGCCCGGAGGGCTGGCACGCCCACCACCTCGCGGTCGACCGGGACGGGATCCGCAGCCTCTAGGCCTTCGGAAGCTCTGGGCCTTCGGAAGACCTGGGCCGCCCCGGGACACTCCGCGAAAACGTGCCCGATGCCACATCGGCGCGGCCCGGGTGATAACCTGCGGGTGCGTCAGAGTTCTCGGCGTGGCACCAGCAGACTCCAGCTCTCCGGTGCGATCTCTCCCCCTTCCGGTGCGGGTCTCGTCCCGCACGTCCGCCTAGCGCACTCCTCGTGGAGTCCCGGCGGGAAGGGGGTCATGACCAGCAGCCGACGGCCCGTGGGGTCGGTTCGGCACTGATACGTGGGAAGGACCTCACGTGACGGAAACCATCGAATCCTCCGCCGCTCCCGAGCCCGGGGCGTCTGCTCCGAAGAAGCGCGGTGGTGGACTCAGCTCGATGCTGATCGCGGACCTGAAGTCCATGGCCGCCGGCATGGGCATCCCCGGCGCGGGCAGCATGAAGAAGGCCCAGCTCGTCGAGGCGATCAAGGCCGCCCAGGGCGGCGCGGCGCCGGCCCGGCGATCCTCCCGAGCCCAGGCGACCGCCGACCGGGCCCCGGACTCCGCCCAGGCACCGGACTCCGCCCAGGCACCGGACTCCGCTCGGGAGGCGCGTACGAGCGCCGGCCGCGAGGCCAAGGCCCCGGCCCCTGCCGAAGGTGGCGACGGCCGGGCGCCGCAGGCGCCCGAGGGGCGCGGCGAGGCCGGCCGGGAGCAGCGTGACGAGCGGGCGACCGAGGACCGGGCACGCAGCCGCCAGGAGCGCGACGAGCAGCGCCGCGACGACCAGCGTCGCGATGACCAGGACCGTGCCACGCAGGACCGGGACAAGCAGGACCGCGACAAGCAGGACCGGGACCAGAAGCAGGGCCGCGAGCGCCAGCAGCGCGGCGACCAGCAGGGCCGCGCCGAGCAGAAGCAGGGTCGGGCCGACCAGAAGCAGGACCGCGGTGACCAGAACCGGGGCGACCAGAACCGGGGCGACCAGCAGAAGCAGGACCGCACCGACCAGAAGCCGGACCGCCAGCAGAACCGCGGCGACCAGAACCGGGCCGACCAGCAGAAGCAGGACCGCGGCGACCAGCACCGGGCCGACCAGAACCGGGCCGACCAGAACCGGGCCGACCAGAACCGGGGCGACCAGAACCGTCGTGACGACAACCGGGACGAGGACCACCGGGGCGACGACGGCGAGGGCGGCAGCCGCCGGAACCGTCGCCGGCGCGGCCGCGACCGCGACCGGGTGCCCGACCGTGCCGGCCGCCCCACCGGGAGCACCGGTCAGCGCGAGCCCGACACCACGATCCTCGAGGACGACGTGCTGGTGCCGGCCGCCGGCATCCTCGACGTGCTCGACAACTACGCGTTCGTGCGGACCAGCGGCTACCTGCCGGGCCCGGACGACGTCTACGTCTCGCTCTCGATGGTGCGCAAGTACGGCCTGCGCCGTGGTGACGCCATCATCGGTGAGGTGCGCCAGCCCCGGGAGGGGGAGCGCAAGGAGAAGTTCAATCCCATGGTGCGCATCGAGAGCGTGAACGGGGCCGATCCCGAGACCGCCAAGCACCGGGTCGAGTTCTCCCGGCTCACGCCGCTCTACCCCTCCGAACGGCTGCGTCTCGAGACCGGTCACGACAACCTGATCGGCCGGGTCATCGACATCGCGGCGCCGATCGGCAAGGGCCAGCGTGGCCTGATCGTCTCCCCGGCCAAGGCCGGCAAGACGATGATCATGCAGTCGATCGCGAACTCGATCTCCGCCAACAACCCCGAGTGCCACCTGATGGTGGTGCTGGTCGACGAGCGTCCGGAGGAGGTCACCGACTTCGAGCGCTCGGTCAAGGGCGAGGTCATCTCCTCGACGTTCGACCGTCCGGCCGGGGACCACACGGTGGTCGCCGAGCTCGCCATCGAGCGCGCGAAGCGGCTCGTCGAGCTCGGGCACGACGTGGTGGTGCTGCTCGACGGCATCACCCGGCTCGGTCGGGCCTACAACCTGTCCGCGCCCGCGAGCGGACGGATCCTCTCCGGCGGCGTCGACTCGGCGGCGCTCTACCCGCCGAAGAAGTTCTTCGGCGCGGCGCGCAACATCGAGAACGGCGGCTCGCTGACCATCCTCGCGACCGCGCTCATCGAGAGCGGCTCGAAGATGGACGAGGTGATCTTCGAGGAGTTCAAGGGCACCGGCAACATGGAGATCCGGTTGCGTCGGGACTTCGCCGACAAGCGGCTGTTCCCGGCGATCGACGCCGTCCAGTCCGGGACCCGCCGCGAGGAGCTGCTCATGAGCAAGGAGGAGCTCGCGGTCGTCTGGAAGCTGCGTCGGGTGCTCTCCGGGCTCGACGGGCAACAGGCGCTGGAGCTGCTGCTCGAGCGGCTCAGGAAGTCGCAGAGCAACATCGAGTTCCTGATGCAGGTGCAGAAGACCACGCCCACCGCCCCCGGCCAGGGCGACTGACCCCGGACGACGCGGCCGCGGAAGCCGGGCGACTCCGGACACGGAGCGTCCGGCTTCCCGCATGCCGGGGCGGGGCCGGCGCTACTGTTGGCCCCTGCACGGCAGGGCACGCGGAGAGGGACTGGTGTGGCGAGAATCGTGGTGGCCGACGACGACGTGGACATCCGCGAGCTCGTGGAGTTCAAGCTGTCGACCCTGGGCCACGACGTGGTGGCGGTGGCCGACGGGGGAGCGGCCGTCGAGGCCTGCCGGGCCTCACGACCCGATCTCGCGGTGCTCGACGTGATGATGCCGGGGGTCTCCGGCCTGGAGGCGATCCGGACCATCCGGGCCGACCCTGCGCTCGCCGGCCTCCCGGTGATCCTGCTGACCGCCCGGGCCCAGGAGTCCGACGTCGAGAGCGGGTTCGACTGTGGCGCCGACGACTACATCACCAAGCCGTTCAGCCCCCGCGAGCTCGGCGCCCGGGTCGAGGCGCTGCTCGGCATCTCCCGGGCCTGACCCGCGGGCCACGACCCGGGAATGCCGGCGATTACCCTCGCGTTCCTGCTGGTGGCACAATTACCTGCCGGCTCCGGTTCACGCCCGCGACCTCCGCGTGCGACCCGGCGGCCCTGAGAGAGGACAGCACATGAAGAAGGAAATCCACCCGGACTACATCGAGACCCAGGTCACCTGCACCTGCGGCAGCACGTTCACCACCCGCAGCACCGCGACCTCCGGTTCCATCCACGCCGACGTCTGCTCGCAGTGCCACCCGTTCTACACCGGCAAGCAGAAGATCCTCGACACCGGCGGCCGCGTCGCCCGCTTCGAGGCCCGCTACGCCAAGGCTGCCGGCAACAAGAAGTAGCCACCGTCGAGCGCCGGTCCCCACCTCGTCGTGGGGGCCGGCGCTCGTCGTTTGTCTCGGCTCGTCTCGGGACCTGCGCCGCCGGAGGGAGAAGAGGATCTCATGTTCGAGGCCGTCGAGGGGCTCGCCGCGGAACACGCCGAGCTCGAGAAGCGGCTCGCCGCGCCCGAGACGCACGCGGACGCGCGGCTGGCCAAGCAGCTCAACCAGCGCTACGCGCAGCTGACCTCGGTGCTCACCGCCTGGCGCCGGTGGCAGGGCCTGGGCGAGGACCTCGACGCCGCCCGCGAGCTCGCGACCGAGGATCCGGCGTTCGCCGAGGAGGCCGCGACGATCGCCTCGGACCTGGACGC
Organism: Nocardioides panaciterrulae; assembly: GCF_013409645.1. Classification (NCBI taxonomy): domain Bacteria; kingdom Bacillati; phylum Actinomycetota; class Actinomycetes; order Propionibacteriales; family Nocardioidaceae; genus Nocardioides; species Nocardioides panaciterrulae. The sequence goes on from NZ_JACCBG010000001.1 coordinate 1,391,806, forward strand.
CGCCGAGGAGCGGCTGCGCCGGTTGTTGGTCCCCCGTGACCCGGTCGACGAGAAGGACGCGCTGCTCGAGGTCAAGTCGGGCGAGGGCGGTGAGGAGTCGGCGTTGTTCGCCGCCGACCTGCTGCGCATGTACACCCGCTACGCCGAGCGCCGGGGCTGGAAGGTCGAGGTGCTCGACGCCACCGAGTCCGACCTGGGCGGCTACAAGTCGGTGACCGTCGCGGTCAAGGCCAAGGGGACGCCCGAGCCCGGGGAGGCGCCGTACGGGCTGCTGAAGTTCGAGGGCGGCGTGCACCGGGTCCAGCGGGTGCCCGTGACCGAGTCGCAGGGTCGGGTGCACACCAGCGCGGCGGGCGTGCTGGTGCTGCCGGAGGCCGAGCAGGTCGAGGTGGCGGTCGACGAGAACGACCTGCGCATCGACGTCTTCCGCAGCAGCGGTCCCGGCGGCCAGAGCGTGAACACGACCGACTCCGCGGTCCGGATCACCCACCTGCCGACCGGCATCGTGGTGAGCTGCCAGAACGAGAAGAGCCAGCTGCAGAACCGCGAGCAGGCCATGCGGATCCTGCGGGCGCGGCTGCTGGCCGCGGCCCAGGAGGCGGCCGCCTCCGAGGCCAGCGACGCCCGCCGCAGCCAGGTGCGCACCGTGGACCGCTCCGAACGGATCCGCACCTACAACTTCCCCGAGAACCGGATCTCCGACCACCGCACCGGCTACAAGGCCTACAACCTCGACCAGGTCCTCGACGGCGACCTCCAGCCGGTCCTCGACTCGTGCCTCGAGGCCGACCTGGCGGCGGCGCTCGACGCGGCCCAGCAGTGAGCCGGGCATGAGCAGCCGCCGCCGGCTGGTCGCCGAGGCGGTGGAGCGGTTGCGCGAGGCGGGCGTGCCCAGCCCGGAGCACGACGCCGCCGAGCTGCTCGCGCACGTCCTGGGCACCACCCGCGGGCGGCTCGTGCTGGTCGACGACGTGCCCGCCGGCCGCCGGGAGGAGTACGCCGCGCTGGTGGCCCGCCGGGCCGCGCGCGAACCCCTGCAGCACCTGACCGGGACCGCGGCGTTCCGCCACGTCGAGCTCCGGGTCGGCCCGGGGGTCTTCGTACCCCGCCCCGAGACCGAGCTGTTGGCCGGGTGGGCGGTCGAGCGCGCGAGCCACCTCCCGCCGCCCGCCGTGGTGGTGGACCTGTGCACCGGGTCCGGAGCGATCGCCAAGGCGATCGCCGACGAGGTGCCCGGGGCGAGCGTGCACGCCGTCGAGCTCGACGAGCGGGCGCACGCCTGGGCGGTCCGCAACCTCGCCGGGACCGGGGTGGATCTCCGGCAGGGGGACTTCGCGACCGCGTTCGAGGACCTGGCCGGCACCGTCGACGTGATCACCTGCAACCCGCCGTACATCCCGCTGGAGGCCTGGGAGTCGGTGGCGCCGGAGGCACGCGACCACGACCCGCACCTCGCGCTGTTCTCCGGTGAGGACGGCCTCGACGCGATCCGGGTGCTGGCCCGGCGGGCGGCGCGGCTGCTGCGGCCGGGGGGAGTGGTGGGCTTCGAGCACGCCGACGTGCAGGGGGACTCCGCGCCCGCGGTGTTCACGGCGGCCGGGCGCTGGACCGAGGTGCGCGACCACCCCGACCTGGCCGGACGGCCGCGGTTCACGACGGCGCGGCTCGCCGGCCCGACCGAGGCGGCGAAGGCGCCGTGACCCGGGACCGTTAGATTGCGGACGAGGGCCGAGCCGAGGCAGGAAGGGCGATCGTGAGCAAGCGTTACCCCACGGGCACCGACGACGAGCGGGAGGCGGCGGTGGCCGCGGCCTCCCTGGCCGTCCAGCAAGGGCAGCTCGTGGTGCTGCCCACCGACACCGTCTACGGCATCGGCGCCGATGCCTTCGACCCCGCCGCCGTGCGCGCGCTGCTGGCGGCCAAGGGCCGCGGCCGGGAGATGCCGCCTCCGGTGCTCGTCAGCGCGGCCACGACCGTGGACGCGCTCGCGGTCCGCATCCCGTCGTGGGCCCGCGCGCTGATCAAGGAGTTCTGGCCGGGACCGCTCACGCTCGTGTGCCACCAGCAGGGCTCGCTGCAGTGGGACCTGGGGGACACCAGGGGCACGGTGGCGGTGCGCATGCCGGACCACGCGGTCGCCCTCCAGGTGCTCGAGCGCACCGGCCCGCTCGCGGTCAGCTCTGCCAACCTCACCGGGATGCCGGCCGCAACCGACGCCGACCGGGCCGAGCAGATGCTGGGGGACGCCGTCGAGGTCGTCGTCGACGCCGGGGAGTCGCCCGGCGGTGAGGCTTCCACGATCATCGACGTGACCGGGGAGCGGGGCCGGGTCCTGCGCCGCGGCGCCCTGTCGCTGGAGCAGCTCAACGCGGTGCTGGAGCCCCTCGGCGCCGCGCTCACGGACGAGGGCTGAGAGGGGCCGAGGGCCGGTGCGCGAGTACGTCCTGGTGTTCCTGGTCGCGGGGACGGTCACCTATCTGCTGACCGTGATCGCGCGGGAGATCGCGCTGCGCACGGGCGCGGTGGCCAGGGTCCGTGACCGCGACGTGCACGCCCGGCCCGTGCCGTACCTCGGCGGGCTGGCGATGCTCGGCGGCCTGGTCGCGGCGTACGTCGTCGCCCGGCAGCTGCCGTTCCTCTCGCGCAGCGGCCCGTTCGTCTTCCGCGACGCCGGGGTGGTGCTGATCGCCGGAGCGCTGATCTGCGCCGTGGGGGTCCTCGACGACCTCTTCGAGCTGGACGCGCTCACCAAGCTCGGCGGCCAGGTGCTCGCCGCCGGCTTCCTCATCGTCTTCGGGATCCAGTACGTCTTCTTCCCGACCCCGGACGGGACCCAGTTCGCCCTCGACGCCTCCCAGGGGGCGCTGCTGACCGGCTTCATCGTGGTGGCGACGGTCAACGCGGTGAACTTCGTCGACGGCCTCGACGGGCTCGCGGCGGGGGTCGTGGGCATCGGCGCGGTGGCGTTCTTCCTGTTCTGCTACCAGCTCACGCGCTTCAACGACACCTCGCGAGCGACCACCAGTGCCCTGCTGAGCGTCGCGCTGGCCGGGGCGTGCGCCGGGTTCCTGGCCCACAACTTCCATCCCGCGCGGATCTTCATGGGCGACAGCGGCTCGATGCTGATCGGGCTGGTGCTCTCCGCCAGCGCGGTCACGCTCACCGGCCAGTTCGCCGGCAACGAGATCAGCCAGGGTGCGGCGGGCTCGCGGGCCAGCCTGGTGCCCACCCTGCTGCCGCTGGCGCTGCCGATCTCGATCATGGTGGTGCCGCTGCTCGACCTGGTCCTCGCCGTCGTACGACGGACCCGCGCCGGCCGATCACCCTTCGCCCCCGACAAGCAACACCTGCACCACCGGCTGCTGGAGATCGGGCACTCCCAGCGCCGCGCGGTCGTGATCATGTGGATGTGGGCCGGCCTGGTGGCCTTCGGCACCGTGCTGGTCAGCCTCTACACGGGCCCGTGGATGTGGGGCGGCCTCGCCGCGCTGGCGGTGCTCACGATCACCGTGACGTTCCTCCTGCCGCGCGTCCACCGGCTCCCCGACCCCGCCGGCGGGAGCGCGGCGCGGCCCTGACCCGCCGACGGCGGCCGGGGTTGTCAGCCCCTTCCCTCGCTGGATGGGCGTTGCAACGGCTGACAACCGAGGGAATCCCCGGCTGGCCGGGGATTCCTGCACCGACCGCGCCCCCGGAGGCCCCACCCCCGAGGCCGCCGGTTACTGCCCGGTGGGGACTTTGTGCTAGTTTTCACAAGCACCGACCACCCCTGACAGATCGGCCGCCGAACATGACGACCGCGCCTCGCACCAACATCCTCCGGATCCCCGGTGGAGACGCCCGGACCGCCTCGGTCCCCGGGTTCGTGAGGCGGGCCCGCTGTGGTAGTTTCACGCCGTCGTCGGACGTCCCGGATCGGGTCCTGCAGGGTGCCCCCCGCGCTGGCGTCATCAAGCCTGCCGATGAAAGCGACTTGGGTGGATGGTCGATGAGCACTCCGACAACACGCTGCGTGGTCGCGACCTCGCAGGGCTCGGGGGTCTGCTCGCGGGCGCAGTCGTGGCGGGCACGGTCCTCGGCCTGCTCGTGGACCACGCGGCCGGCACCTCGCCGGTCTTCACCCTCGTGGGCATCGCGCTCGGCATCGTCGCCGGTGCGGTCGGCTTCTGGCTGCGCGTCAGGTCGGCACTTCGGGGCTGAGCCCCGATGACCCGCCCCCTCGACACCACCGGAACCCCCATGGACACGAGCACCACGATGACCACCCCAGACACCACCCCCGACACCACGTCAGGTACGACGGCCGCCACGAGCGGCTCCGCCGGCCGCGGCTCGCTGCTCGGGACCGTCCTGCGCGACCAGCGCAAGACCATCGGTGTGGCCCTGGTCCTGGTCGTCGCGAGCTACTGGATCCTCGGGCAGCTCGACCGTTGGACGCTGGCCGGCTGCATCACCGCCGGCATCGTGCTCGGCCTGCTCAACCACCTGGCCACCGAGCGGTGGCTGCTGAAGATCATCCGGTCGGGGGAGGAGATGACGCGTGGCAAGCTCGCGTCGGCCACCTTCGTCCGCCTCCTGGTCCTGACCGTGATCGCGGTCGGGATCGCCGTGGCCTTCTGGCCGGACGGCATCGGGCTGTTGCTCGGCCTGGCCCTGTTCCGCCTCATCGCCCTGGTGATGACGGCGCTCCCGCTGCTGAAGGAGTTGAAGAAGCCGTGACCGGCCTGCTGCTGCCGCTCGCCGACATCAAGATCGGTGAGCACACCACCCGGACCTGGGGTGGGATCACGTTCAACATCGACACCATCATCTCCACGCTGGTCGCCGGCGCGATCGTGCTGATCCTCGGCTTCTGGGCCCGGGCGGCGCTGACCAAGCGCCCCGAGGACCACGTGCCCTCGAAGGTCCAGCTGGTCTGGGAGGCCGTGGTCGGCGAGGTGAACACCCAGGTCGAGGACAACCTCGGTCGGGTGCACCCCTTCGTGGTGCCGCTGGCCGTGGCGCTGTTCTTCTTCATCCTGATCGCGAACTGGCTGGAGCTCCTGCCGACCGAGATCAACAAGCACCTGCACCTGCTCCCGGCGCCGACCGCGGACACCAACCTGACCTACGCGATGGCGATCATGGCGATGGTCGGCGTGTGGGTCTACGGCATCCGCGAGAAGGGCGTGAAGGGCTACTTCAAGCACTTCGTCGAGCCGTTCCCGGTGCTGCTGCCGCTGAACATCCTCGAGGAGCTGACCAAGCCGATCACGCTCGCGCTGCGACTCTTCGGCAACATCTTCGCCGGCGGCATCATGCTGGCGCTGATCGGGCTGATCCCGTTCTACGCGTCCTGGCTTCCGAACCTGGTCTGGAAGCTGTTCGACATGTTCATCGGCGGGATCCAGGCGTTCATCTTCGCGCTGCTGACCGTGCTGTACTTCGGCATGGCCGGTGCGGGCCACGACGAGCACGGCACCGACGACACCGACGACACCGCGGCCGACACCGGCACCCGGAAGACCGCGGCCGAGACCATCCCCACCCCCGTTCCCGCGCGCTGAGCCAGCCGGCCAGCACGCACCAGAGGTAACCAGTTGCGCCGAGGATCGGCGTACACCCAAGAGAGGCAGTTCAATGGCAGTTAGCGACACCGCAGTCCAGACCGCCGGCGCGTTCGTCGGTGGTGGCCTTGCCCTGGCCGGCGGCGCCATCGGCGCCGGTATCGGTGACGGTCTGGCCGGTTCGTCCTACATCCAGGGCGTCGCCCGGCAGCCCGAGGCCCAGGGCCGGCTCCAGACGATCTTCTTCCTGACGGTCGGCCTGGTCGAGGCGATGTTCTTCATCAACCTCGCGTTCATGGCGCTGTTCGTCTTCGTCCTCGCCTGATCCGCCGAGTCACCGGGCACCCCTCGTAGCGCCGCCCCAGAGCAAAGGAACCAACCGATGGCAACCCAAGCGATCGTCGCTATGGAGCAGCAGAACTTCCTCGTTCCCAACGGGACGTTCTTCGTCGAGCTGTTCGCGTTCGCGATCATGGTCTGGATCCTGGCCAAGTTCGTCATCCCGCCGATCAACAAGGCGATGACGGCTCGTCAGGAGGCGATCCGCCAGCAGTTCGCGGATCTCGACCAGGCCAAGTCCGAGGCCCACGAGGCCGAGGAGGAGTTCCGGGCGCAGATCGCCGACGCCCGCCACGAGGCGGCGCGCATCCGCGAGGAGGCGCGTGAGCAGGGTGCGGGGATCATCGCCGAGCTGCGCGAGCAGGCCCAGGCCGAGGCCCAGCGGATCGTCGAGCACGCCCACGCCCAGATCGAGGCCGACCGCAAGGCCGCGGTCGTGTCCCTGCGCAACGAGGTCGGCTCGCTGGCCACCTCGCTGGCCGGGCGCATCGTGGGGGAGGCGCTGGAGGACGAGGCCCGCCAGGGTCGCGTCGTCGACCGGTTCCTCGAGGAGCTCGACCAGACGGCCGGGGCCAGCTGATGCGTGGCTCCTCCGCCGAGTCCTACCAGCGGCTGGGTGCGCAGCTCGCGGCCGCCGTCGAGGAGGGCGCGGACGCCGACAGGCTCGCCGACGACCTGTTCGCGACGGTCTCGGTCCTGCGCGTCCGGCCGACGCTGCGCCGGGCCGCCACCGACCCGACCACCCCGTTGCAGGCGCGCTCGGACCTGATGCGGGGCCTGTTCGAGAAGCACCTGGACAAGGCGGCCACGGACCTGGTGGCCGCCGGGGGTGCGATGCGGTGGGCAGCGAGCACCGACCTCGTCGTCGCCCTGGAGCGGCTCGGCGTCGTCGCGGTGGCCCGCGCGGCCGACCGCAACGGCGAGGCCGACCGGCTCGAGGGGGAGCTGTTCTCGTTCGGCCAGGTCATCGCCGAGCACCCGGAGCTGCGGGAGGCGCTGACCGACCGTGCCCGGTCGGCCGCCGACAAGCAGGCGCTGCTGCGTGGGCTGCTCGACGGCAAGGCCTGCGCCGGCACCGTCAAGCTGGCCGAGCAGGCGGTCCTCGGAGAGCACGGCACGGTCCGCCAGGCGTTCGACGAGTTCGCCCGGATCGCGACCGAGTCGCGCGGTCGCACGGTGGCCGTGGTCAGGGTGGCCCGCCCCCTGGACGAGCAGGCCCAGTCCCGGCTGCGTGACGTGCTCGCCCGGCAGTACGGCAAGCCGGTCCACCTCGACATCGTCCTGGCCCCCTCCACCCTCGGTGGTCTGCAGGTCGAGGTCGGCGACGACCTCATCGACGGCACGATCGCCAGCCGCCTCCACGAAGCGCGCCGCCGCCTCGCCGGCTGAGGCCGCACCCACCACCACAGACCCATCGAGAGAAGGCACAAGAAGATGACGGAGCTTTCGATTCGTCCGGAGGAGATCCGCGACGCGTTGGCCAAGTACGTCGAGGACTACCGGCCCGACGTGGCCAAGAAGGAAGAGGTCGGCACGGTCGCCGAGGCCGGCGACGGCATCGCCCGCGTGGCCGGCCTGCCCTCGGCGATGGCCAACGAGCTGCTCGAGTTCGAGGACGGCACCCTGGGCATCGCGCTGAACCTGGACACCCGCGAGATCGGTGTCGTCGTCCTCGGTGACTTCGACAAGATCGAGGAGGGCCAGACGGTCCGCCGCACCGGTGAGATCCTCTCGGTCCCGGTCGGTGACGGCTTCATGGGCCGCGTGGTCGACCCGCTCGGCACCCCGATCGACGGCCTCGGCAGCATCGAGTCCACCGAGCGGCGCGCGCTGGAGCTGCAGGCTCCCTCCGTGGTGCAGCGCAAGTCGGTGCACGAGCCGCTGGCCACCGGCATCAAGGCGATCGACTCCATGACCCCCATCGGTCGCGGCCAGCGCCAGCTGATCATCGGTGACCGGGCGACCGGCAAGACGACGATCGCCATCGACACCATCATCAACCAGAAGCAGAACTGGGACTCCGGGGACCCGACCAAGCAGGTCCGCTGCATCTACGTCGCGATCGGCCAGAAGGGCTCGACCATCGCCTCGGTGCGCGGCGCCCTCGAGGAGGCCGGCGCGCTGGAGTACACCACGATCGTGGCGTCTCCCGCCTCCGACAGCGCGGGCTTCAAGTACCTCGCGCCGTACACCGGCTCGGCCATCGGCCAGCACTGGATGTACGACGGCAAGCACGTCCTGATCGTCTTCGACGACCTGTCCAAGCAGGCCGACGCCTACCGCGCGGTGTCGCTGCTGCTGCGCCGCCCGCCGGGCCGCGAGGCGTTCCCCGGCGACGTGTTCTACCTGCACAGCCGCCTGCTCGAGCGTTGCGCGAAGCTGAACGACGAGCTGGGAGCGGGCTCGATGACCGGCCTGCCGATCATCGAGACCAAGGCCAACGACGTCTCGGCGTTCATCCCGACCAACGTCATCTCGATCACCGACGGCCAGATCTTCCTGCAGTCCGACCTGTTCGCGGCCAACCAGCGCCCGGCGATCGACGTCGGTGTGTCGGTCTCGCGCGTGGGTGGCTCGGCGATGACCAAGGCGATGAAGGCCGTCACCGGCTCGCTCAAGGTCGACCTGGCGCAGTTCCGCGCGATGGAGGCGTTCGCGATGTTCGCCTCCGACCTCGACGCGGCCTCCCGCCAGCAGCTCGACCGCGGTCAGCGGCTGATGGCGCTGCTCAAGCAGCCGGCCTACTCGCCGTACCCGCTGGAGGACATGACCGTCTCCCTGTGGACCGGCACCACCGGCCGCCTCGACCGGGTCCCGACCCAGGACGTGCTCCGCTTCGAGCAGGAGTTCCTCGACTACCTGCGCCGCTCGCACGAGGGCATCCTCGCCGCGATCCGCGAGACGCAGAAGTTCGAGGACGACACCGCGTCGTCGCTCGAGGCCGCCTACGACTCCTTCCTCGACCAGTTCGAGACCTCGGAGGGTGGCTCGATCAAGGTCGGCCACGAGCCCGAGGCCGCGGCGCTGGAGGACGAGGACCAGGAGCAGATCGTCAAGCAGAAGCGGGGCTGACGCATGGCCGTTTCGCTGCGTGAGTACCGAGCGCGGATCAAGTCGACGGAGTCGATGAAGAAGATCACGCGCGCCATGGAGCTCATTGCTGCGTCCCGCATCATCAAGGCGCAGCAGCGGGCGCAGTCGGCCGCGCCGTACGCCCGCGAGCTGACCCGAGCCGTCTCCGCGGTGGCGACGTACTCCAACGTCGACCACCCGCTGACGCGGGAGCCGGAGGAGCCCAAGCGCGCCGCCGTGCTCATCGTGACCAGCGACCGCGGGCTGGCGGGTGCCTACTCCTCCAGCGTGCTCAAGGAGGGTGAGCGCCTCGCGGAGAAGCTCCGCGAGGAGGGCAAGGAGATCCAGACCTACCTCTGCGGCCGCAAGGGCCAGGCGTACTACCGGTTCCGTCAGCGCCCCGTGGTGAAGTCGTGGACCGGGTTCTCCGACCAGCCGTCGTACGACGTCGCCCACGACATCGGCAAGTCCCTGATCGAGGCGTTCCTCGACGAGGAGGGCGAGCTGGCCGTCGACGAGGTGCACCTGGTCTACACGCGGTTCCGCTCGATGCTCGTCCAGGAGCCGACCGCCGTGCGGCTGCTGCCGCTGGAGGTCGTCGAGGGCGAGCAGAAGCCCGCGTCGGACGAGGTGTTGCCGCTCTACGAGTTCGAGCCGTCGCCCGAGCACGTGCTCGACGGACTGCTGCCGCAGTACGTCCAGAGCCGGATCTTCTTCGCCCTGCTGCAGGCGGCCGCCTCCGAGCTCGCCGCGCGCCAGAAGGCGATGAAGTCCGCGACGGACAACGCCGACGAGCTGATCAAGAAGTACAGGCGAATCGCCAACCAGGCCCGTCAGGCCGGCATTACCCAGGAAATCAGCGAGATCGTCGGTGGCGTCAACGCGCTGGCCGACGCCCAAGCCGGGAGTGAGTGAGAGATGACTGCCACTGTTGAAGAGACCCAGGGGACCGGCTCCGCTGGCGTCGGTCGGATCGCGCGGGTCATCGGCCCCGTCGTGGACATCGAGTTCCCCAGGGACCAGATGCCCGCGATCTACAACAAGCTCGAGACCGAGGTGACCCTCGGTGGCGAGACCACCTCGCTCCCGCTCGAGGTCGCCCAGCACATCGGTGACGGCATGGTCCGCGCCATCTCGCTGAAGCCGACCGACGGCCTGGTCCGCGGCGCGCAGGTGAGCGACACCGGTGCGCCGATCACCGTGCCCGTCGGCGACGTGACCAAGGGCCACGTGTTCAACGCCACCGGTGACTGCCTGAACCTCGAGCCGGGTGAGCACCTCGATGTCAAGGAGCGGTGGGGCATCCACCGCAAGGCCCCGGCCTTCGACCAGCTGGAGTCCAAGACCCAGATGTTCGAGACCGGCATCAAGGTCATCGACCTGCTCACGCCCTACGTCCAGGGCGGCAAGATCGGCCTGTTCGGCGGTGCGGGCGTCGGCAAGACCGTGCTCATCCAGGAGATGATCGCGCGAGTCGCCAAGGACCACGGCGGCGTGTCGGTGTTCGCCGGCGTCGGCGAGCGCACCCGTGAGGGCAACGACCTGATCGTGGAGATGGAGGAGGCCGGCGTCATCGGCCAGACCGCCCTCGTGTTCGGCCAGATGGACGAGCCGCCGGGCACCCGGCTGCGCGTCGCCCTCTCGGCGCTGACCATGGCGGAGTACTTCCGCGACGTGCAGAGCCAGGACGTGCTGCTGTTCATCGACAACATCTTCCGGTTCACCCAGGCGGGTTCGGAGGTCTCGACGCTGCTCGGTCGGATGCCGTCCGCGGTGGGCTACCAGCCGAACCTGGCCGACGAGATGGGCACGCTGCAGGAGCGGATCACCTCGACGCGCGGTCACTCGATCACCTCGATGCAGGCGATCTACGTGCCCGCCGACGACTACACCGACCCGGCCCCGGCCACGACGTTCGCCCACCTCGACGCGACCACCGAGCTCTCGCGAGAGATCGCCTCGCTCGGCATCTACCCCGCGGTGGACCCGCTGACGTCGACCTCGCGGATCCTCGACGCCCAGTACATCGGGCAGGCGCACTACGACTGCGCCATCCGGATCAAGCAGATCCTGCAGCGCAACAAGGAGCTCCAGGACATCATCGCGATCCTCGGTGTCGACGAGCTCTCCGAGGAGGACAAGATCATCGTGTCCCGGGCGCGCCGCATCCAGCGGTTCCTGTCCCAGAACACCTACGTGGCCAAGCAGTTCACCGGCATCGAGGGCTCCACCGTCCCGGTCTCGGACACCATCGAGGCGTTCAACAAGATCGCCGACGGTGAGTACGACCACGTGGCCGAGCAGGCCTTCTTCATGTGCGGCGGTCTCGACGACGTCGAGAAGAAGTGGTCCGAGATCCAGAAGAACCTCTGAGGTCCCTGAGATGGCAGAGAACGATCAGCTCCAGGTGGAGCTCGTCGCCGCCGACCGCACCGTGTGGTCGGGCCAGGCGACGATGGTGATCGCACGGACCACGGAGGGGGACGTCGGCGTGCTGCGCAACCACGCGCCGGTGCTGTCCCTCCTGGTGCCCGGCGTCGTGGAGATCTCCCCGGTGGACGGTGACCGGTTGGTCGCCGCCGTCGACGGGGGCTTCATCTCGGTCGCGGCGAACCGGGTGTCGGTGCTCTCCGAGCACGCGGTCCTCTCCCACGAGATCGACGTCGAGAAGGCGAGGGTCGAGCTGGAGTCCGCCCAGGCCGACGGCGACGACGACGAGGCCGCGACGCGCGCGAAACGTGCCGAGGCGAGGATCCGGGCGGCCGAGAAGGCCTCCTGAACGACCCGTCCCCAGCACTGCGGACAGGTGGAAGGCCCCGGGGCGACCCGGGGCCTTCCGCGCGTCCGGCGCCCGATAGGGTGTGCTCCTTCGAGGAGGGAGCACGGATGGCGGTCTGGCAGTGGTTGCTCGACTCTGCCGGTGCCCTGCTCGTGCTCGTCCTGCTCTACGGGGTCGCGCTCATCACGCGACGGCGCGTGCTGTCGCGCAACGGCGGCACCTTCGAGGTCAGCTACCGCGTCCGTCCCGAGAGGGCCGGGCGCGGTTGGCTTCTCGGGCTCGGTCGCTACTCCGGGGAGAGCCTGGAGTGGTTCCGCATCTTCTCGCTGTCGCCGCGGCCCAAACGGGTCTGGGAGCGCTCCACGCTGAGCTACACCGGGCGCCGGGACCCCGAGGGGGTCGAGCAGATGTCGCTCTACCCCGACCACGTCGTCATCCGTTGCGCGACGCCCACCGGCGAGGTGGAGCTCGCGATGAACCCCTCGTCGCTGATGGGCTTCCAGTCCTGGCTGGAGGCGGGCCCGCCCGGCGCGTCGTACTGACGCGGGGGCGCAGGCCGAGCGGGTCACGCGGTCGGGCGGCCGTCCTCGAACAGCCGCGGCACCGGGTGGTTGGCGGCGAAGACACCGTGCGGGTCGACCGCGCTGCGGATGCCGGCGAGCTGGGTCCAGGCCTCGGGACGGTACGCCGACCGCGGGTCGACCGGGTTCTCGGCGAAGTTGAGGTACTGCCGGCCGTTCGCGAACGGCGCGAGCGCCCCGACCAGCCGCACCGCGTCGGCATGGGCCTGCGCACCCATCTCGGGTGTGGCGGCGATGCCACCGGCGAAGGCGAGGAAGTCCGCCTCGAGGTGCGAGAGCACCCCGCTGCCCGGGTGCGGGCGTCCCAGCGCGCCGCCGAGCTGGCGCAGCTCGGCCAGCAGCAGCGTGGTCTGCGCGTCCGGACCCGCCTCCGCGACGAACGCGTCGACCGCGGCGTCCGGGAACGAGCCGAGCATCGCGGAGTCCGACGCGAACGGGGCGCCGCCCTCGGGGTCCATGTGCAGGCGGACCAGTGACTTGGCCGGCACCCGGGCGAAGGTGTCGATCTCCGGCCGCAGCGCCCGGAGGCCGGCGAGCAGCTCCTCACCGCGCTCGTCGGAGCCGAGCACCGCGCCGTCGACGATGACCAGCCGGCGCCCGCGCAGGGGTTCGGGGACGTCCGGCATCGGCGGGATGCGCATCGCCCGGAACGAGGTCGTGACCTCGTCCGGCGCCCCCGGACCCCAGGCCGCCCACTCCCGCAGCACCGGCTCGATCCGGGTCAGGTCCCAGACCAGCATGCCGGCGTAGGCGGTGGGCACGTCGTACATGCGGAACTCCAGCGCGGTGACCACGCCGAAGCTCCCGCCGCCGCCGCGCACCGCCCAGAACAGCTCGCGGTCGGTGGTCTCGTCGGCTCGGACCGAGGTGCCGTCGGCCAGCACCAGCTCCACCGCGGTCAGGCTGTTCGTGGCCAGGCCCAGCTTGCGGGCGTACCAGCCGATGCCGCCTCCGAGGGAGTAGCCGGCGATGCCGACGTCAGGGGAGGAGCCGTGCAGGACGGCCTTGCCGTGCGCGGCGGCCGCCTCCACGGCCGGCTCCCAGATCGCGCCGCCCTCTACGCGGACGATGCCGCGGGCGGGGTCGGCGACCGCGGTGGCCATCTCGGAGGTGCGGAGGACGACGACGTCGTCGAGTCCGCGCGCCGCGAGCGGGCCGGCGTTGTGGCCGGTGCTCTGGGGCGCGACGCGCAGGCCGCTCTCGGCGGCGGCGCGGACGACGGTGGCGACCTCGTCGGCGGTGCGCGGGAACGCGACCGCCGCGGGCCGCTGGTCGACGGCGACGTTCCACGGCACCCGGGCGGCATCGTAGCCGGGGTCGCCGGGCAGGTGGACGCGCCCGTCCAGCAGCCCGCGCAGGGCGGCGGCGGCGGTGCGGTCGGTGTCGTGGTCGATGCTGAGGCTCATGGTGGCTCCTGGTTCGGGGTGGTCCTTCTCGGTGACCACACCGTGCCGCGCGGCACTTGGAGCCGACTTCGGGCCGACTTGGAGCGCCGGCCACGCCTCGCCCGCGTGCCCCGGAAAGGGGACGCGAGCCCCGGCCCGGCGTCCCTATGCTGCGGCCGTGGAGGTCGCAGTGCTCGGCCCGGTCGAGGTGACCCTGCAGGGCGCCCCGGTCGACCTCGGCACCCCCAAGCAGCGCGCGCTCGTCGCGGCGCTGGCGCTCTCGGAGGGCCGGCCGGTCTCGGTCGACGGCATCGTCGACCTGCTCTGGGGGGACCACCCGCCGGGCGGGGTGACCGCGACGCTGCAGGCCTACGTGTCCGGCCTGCGCCGGGTGCTGGAGCCCGACCGGCCGCGCCGGGCCCCGGCCACGGTGCTGGTCACGGTGGCCCCGGGCTACGCGCTGCGGATGCCGGGGGAGTGCGTCGACGCGGCCCGGTTCGAACGGACGGTCACCGCCCAGCACCTGCGGCTCCAGCCGCTGGGCCGGCGCGAGGACGGCGCGCTCACGGCCGGGGAGCTGGAGGACGCGAGCGCCCGTCTCGACCGGGCCCTGGCCGCTTGGCGGGGCACGCCGTACGCCGAGCTCGGCGACGCCGACGCCGCGGTCGCCGAGCGTGCCCGGTTGGAGGAGCTGCGCGCGGTCGCGCTGGAGGACCGGGCCCAGGCCCGGCTCGCGCTGGGCCTGCACGCCACGGTCGCCGGTGAGCTGGAGGCACTGACCACGGCCTATCCGCTGCGCGAGCGGCTGTGGGCGTTGCGCGCCCTGGCGCTGACCCGGGCCGGCCGGCAGGCCGAGGCCCTCGACGTGCTGCGCCGGTTGCGCGAGGTCCTCGACGACGAGCTCGGCCTGGAGCCGTCCGCCGAGCTGCGGGAGCTGCAGACCGCGGTGCTGCGCCAGGACCCCGCCCTGGACTGGGTCGCCCCGCCTCCGGGCCGCCTCCCGCCGGCGGCGCAGCCGAGCGTAGGGCCGGCGCCGGCCGCGGCCGGGCCGGCCGAGTCACCCGAGCCACCCGAGCCACGCGAGCCACCCGAGCAGGTCGCGCCGTGGCCGATGGTGGGCCGCGACCGGGAGCTCGCCCGGCTGCTGGGCGCGCTGGCCGACGCCGAGGTGGGCACCCCGTCGTACGCCGCGCTGACCGGTGAGCCCGGCATCGGCAAGAGCCGCCTCGCCGCCGAGCTCGTCGCACGGGCGCGGGCCCGCGGGGTGCGGGTGCTGGTCGGGCGGTGCACCCAGGACGACGGCGCGCCTCCGCTGTGGCCCTGGGCGAGCGTCCTGGCGCCCCTGGGCGGGGACGTCGTCGGGGACCGCCCCGACACCGACGAGGGGGGCCAGTTCCGGGCCTGGGAGCGGATCACCCGGGCGGTGCGGGACGCGTCGCGCGAGGAGCCGTTGCTGGTGGTCCTGGACGACCTGCACTGGGCCGACGCCTCGACGCTGCGGGTGCTGCGGCTGCTCGCCGAGACCGCCGAGGACGAGCGGCTGCTGGTGCTGGCCACGTGGCGCGACCACCCCCGGCCGGCCGGCGCACTGGCCGACGTGGTGGAGACGCTGGCCCGGCGGCACGCCGTCCGGCTGGAGCTCCGGGGGCTGGAAGCGGAGTCCGCGGCCCGGGTCGTGGGCAGCCTGGCCCGCACCACGGTCACCGAGGACCAGGCCCGGGACCTGCGCGAGCGCACCGACGGGAACCCCTTCTTCCTCGTCGAGTTCGCCCGGCTCGCCGGCGAGCGCACCGACCTCGACACGCTGCTGGCCGGGGAGGACCCGCCCACGGCGGTCTCGGAGGTGCTCGGCCGGCGGCTGGCCCGGCTGCCCGAGGAGACGGTCGCCGCGCTGCGCACCGCGGCGGTGATCGGGCGGCAGTTCGAGTCCCGGACCCTGGCGCGTGCGGCCCGGATCGACGAGGACGACCTGCTCGACGTCGTCGAGCCCGCGCAGGTGGCCGGGCTGGTCCGCGAGGACGGCGTCGACCGCTGGTGGTTCGCCCACGCGCTGGTCCGCGACACGCTGCTGACCGGCACGTCGGCGACCCGGCGGGCCCGCACGCACGCCCGGGTCGCCGAGGTCCTGGGTGGCACGCCGGGCCGCGAGACCGAGGTGGCCCGGCACTGGCTGGGCGCGGGGCCGGCGTACGCCGACCGGGCCTGGCGGGCGGCCCTGGCGGCGGCGGAGGTGGCCCGGCGGCTGCACGCCCACGACGAGGCCGGCGAGCTGCTCACCCGGGCCCTCGAGGCGCAGCGGGAGGACCCCGCGGCGACCGCCCGGGACCGCTACGACCTGCTGCTGACCCTGATCGAGGCCTGGCGGTGGGCGGCCCAGCTGCCGGCGCTGGTGCGGGCGGTCGAGGACGCCATCGAGGTCGGCACTGAGCTGCACGACCCCGAGGCGGTGGCCCGGGCCGCGATCGCGACCAGCCAGGGGGTGCTCTGGCGCTCCGCGGGCCCGGGCGAGGTCAACGACACGGTCGTGGGCGCCCTGCGGAGCAGCCTGGAGCGGCTGCCGGGCGAGGACAGCGAGCTGCGCTGCCGCACGATGCTGGCGCTGGCCAACGAGCTGTTCAACGAGGTGTCCTTCGAGGAGCGGCAGGCCCTGGTCGAGGAGGCGCTGGCCATGGCCGGCCGGCTCGGCGAGCCCGCCCTGCGGCTCGACGCCCACCAGATCGCGTTCGTCGCGCTGTGGGTGCCGCAGACCGCGGAGGCCAGGCTGGTGCACGCCACGGAGGCGATGGAGCTGGCCCGGAGCACCGGCGACGACCGGGCGTTCGTCGTCTCGGCGACGCTGCGGGCGGCGGTGCTCAGCGAGCTGGGCCGACCGCACGAGATGCGGGCGGCGGCGCAGCCGGCCCGCGCCGAGGCGGCCCGGCTGCGGATCCTGTTCGGCGAGCTGGTGCTCGACGGGCTGGAGCTGCCGTGGGACGCGATGGCGGGCCGGTTCGAGGAGTGCGACCGCGCCCTAGACCGGATCCGGGCCGTCGGACGGCGGATCGCCCACAGCAACGCCGAGGAGACGCTGGTGGGCTCGCTGATCTCGCTGCGGCTCTGGCAGGGCAGGCCGCTGGAGATGGTGCCGGCCCTCGAGCAGTTCGACGCCACGCCGTACCCCTTCGCGGCGAGCGTGGCGGTCTTCCTGTGGCGGGCGGGGGAGCACGACCGGGCCCGGGCGTACTACGCCGAGCACGGGGCGCCGCTGGCTCACGACACGGAGATCTCGATGCTGGCCTGGTGCCATGCGGCCGAGCTGGCGCTGCACCTCGGCGATGCTGAGCTCGGCGGTGGCGCCTATCCCCGCCTGGCACCGTTCGCCGGGATGACCTGCTGCGCCGGCTCCGCGCTCGCCAACGGCCCGGTCGACGCCTACCTCGCGATGGCGGCGGCGGCGACCGGGGAGACCGGCATCGCCACCCGGCACGCGGACGCGGCCTCGGCGCTGGCCGAGCGGTGGGAGATCCCGGTCTTCGCGGCGTGGTTCACCGAGCTGCGTCAGCGGCACGCGTTCTGAGGGCCCGGCGGCAGGTGCCGGAACGCCCGCCGGTCCAGCCGCTCGAACCGGCGGCGGGTCAGCCGCCACACCACCCGGTGGGCCCACCCTGCCCGGCGGCGGAACTCCCGGAGCCCGTCCTCGGGGAGCCCCTGCACCGCCCAGGGCACCAGGTCCAGGAGGTCGCGCGGCCGCAGTCCGTCGGCGAAGCGGACCTCGAGGTCGCGCCACTCCTCGGCGCTGAGCCGGCGTTGCAGGATCGGCAGGGCGTCGCGCTCCTCGTGGGCCAGGTGGCGCGCCAGGCTCTCGCGGGCGGCGCACAGCCGCACCCCGAGCGCCGCCCGGTCGTCGGGTCGCCCCCGGCCCGAGGCCAGCAGCGCCAGCCCACGTCGGGAGGCCTCGAGCAGCGGGTCGATCTCGCCGTGCTCGGCCTCCATCGCCGCCAGTACCGCCTGCTCGTCGCGGTCGGCGCGCTCCAGCAGCGCCGGCCACAGCCAGGTGTCCTCCCCCCGGTGGTGGTGGTGCAGCGCGCCCGCGAAGACCTCCCACCGGCGCAGCAGGGCGAGCCAGGCGGCCCGGTCCTCGAGCGGGGTGTGCGGCACCGCCTGCGCGAAGGCGGCCAGGTCGCGGCGGAACGCGTGGTGCATCAGGAACATCGTGGCCAGGTCGACGGGTCCCTCGGGCGCGGCGGCCTGGCCGGGGAGCTGCAGCTGTCGCGGCCAGGCCGGGTGGGGGACGGGCCGGCCCGTTGTCCGGCCCGTGGCCCAGGCGGGGGTCCGGGCGGTGGCCCGGGCGGGACGTGCCCGGTCGGGTGTCGCGGTCATGGGAGGCCTCCTCGTCGCCTCGGTCCGGTGGATCGCGTCCACCGTGCGCGCGGGGGCTTCGGGGCGGCTTGAGGTCGACTTGGAGCGGCGCTTTGGCACGCATGGGGCCGGTGCTGTGGACTGGGGGCGTGCCTGAGGTGACCGCCGCGCGCAACGCCGTCGCGCTGACCTTCGCCCTCAACGGGTTCTGCTTCGCCTCGATGGTCTCGCGGATCCCCGACCTGCGCTCCGGCCTGGCGCTGGACAACGGCGCGCTGGGTCTGCTGCTGCTCGCGATCGCGACCGGCTCGGTGCTGGCGCTGCCCTCGGCCGGCCGGCTGATCGAGCGCTTCGGCGCGGTGAACGTCGTCCGCCTCGGTGGCCTCGCGACCGCCGTGGGGCTGCTGGGCCTCTCCCTGGGCGTGTCGGTCCTGGGGTCGGTCGCGGCCGCGGCGGTGGGGTTCTTCGGCTACGGCCTGGGCACCGGCGTGTGGGACGTGGCGATGAACGTCGAGGGCGCCGAGGTGGAGCGGCGGATGGCCCGGACCGTCATGCCGCGCTTCCACGCGGCCTGGAGCCTGGGCAGCATCGCGGGCGCGGCGCTCGGCATCCCGATGGCTGCGCTCGGCGTACCGCTGCCGTTGCACGTCGGGCTCGCCGGGGTGGTCGCGCTGGGGCTGCTGGTCCGGCTGGGACGTGCGTTCCTGCCCCCGGTCCCGGTCGAGGAGCACGCGGTCCGCTCGCGCTCGGCCTGGCGGGAGCCGCGCACGCTCGCGATCGGCGTGATGGTCCTGGCCTTCGCCACGGTGGAGGGGTCGGCCAACGACTGGCTCTCGCTGGCGATCATCGACGGGTACGACGCGGCCCACTGGGTGGGCGTGGTCGGCTACTCGGTCTTCGTCACCGCGATGACCGTCGGGCGCCTGCTGGGGCCGGTCCTGCTCGACCGGTGGGGGCGCGCCCCCGTCCTGTGGACCACGGCCGTCGCGGCCGCGGCCGGCATCGTGCTGGTCGTGGCGGGCGGGAACTGGGCGCTCGTCGGCCTCGGCATCGTGGTGTGGGGGCTGGGCGCCTCCCTGGGCTTCCCGGTCGGGATGAGCGCGGCGGCCGACGACCCGGCCCGGTCCGCGGCGCGAGTGAGTGTGGTCTCCACGATCGGGTACGCCGCGTTCCTGGCCGGCCCGCCGCTGCTCGGCCAGCTCGGCGACCGGGTCGGCACGCTGGACTCGCTGCTGGCGGTGGCCCTGCTGATGGCCCCGGCCGCCCTGACCGTCGCCGCGGTCCGGCCGAGCAGGGCGGCGACCCGGACCGTGGTGGAGGCCTGATCCCGGGCCGAGCCGCTCGCCGGCGGGGAGGGGGTGCCGGGGCCAGCGGCAGAGTCGGCCGGCCGGATCAGCCGAGGGAGGCAGCGGCGCGGGCCTCTCGGGCCGCCTGGCGGGCGGCGCGCAGCGGCTCCGGCGTACGCCGCACCGCCAATCGCCCCACCACCGCCACCGCGGTGTCCGGGTCGGTGCGCCACCCGGGGTGCACCACCAGCGGGCGGGTCCCGGCGCGGGTGCGCACCCAGGCGGCGACCACGTCGCCGTCGAGCAGCAGGGGGCTGGTGGCGCCGCGCACGTCCGGTGGCCACCCGCCCTCGGCGAGCAGCGGCCGGTGCGTGACGCCGACGGTCGGGACGTCGAGCTCCGCGCCCAGGTGCACCGCGAGGCCGGCCCGGCGGGGGTGGTCGCGGCCGGTCCCGTCGACCAGCAGCACCTCGGGGCGCCGGGGGAGCAGGCCGACCAGGCCGCTCAGCAGCGGGCCCAGCCGCAGCGCCAGCAGCCCCGGGACGTAGCCCGCCCGCGCCGCGCCCGGGGCGACCCGGCGGGCGACCGGTCGCAGCTCCTCGAGGAGCACGGCGGCGCCCCACGCGAGGTCACCGGCGCGGCCCGGCCCCGAGACCCCGCGCCGGAAGCACGCCCAGCAGCCGGCGGAGACCAGTGCGCCCACACCCGGCCGCCAGGGCGCGGGCGTCAGCGTCGCGAGCTCCCGCTGGCGGTCGACCAGCGCGTCGGCGTCGGTGGGCCACATGCCCCCATTCAACCGCCGCGCCGGTGCGCCCGGCCCGGCCAGAGCACCCTGGCCCGGCTGGGGCACCTCGGCCCGGCTAGAGCACCTTGGCGAGGAACGCCTGGGTACGCTCGTGCTGCGGGTTGGCGAGGACCTCGGAGGGGATCCCCTCCTCGACGATGACGCCGTCGTCCATGAAGACCAGCTTGTCCCCGACCTCGCGCGCGAAGCCCATCTCGTGGGTCACGACCATCATCGTCATGCCCTCAGAGGCGAGGTTCTTCATCACCGCGAGCACGTCGCCGACCAGCTCCGGGTCCAACGCGGACGTCGGCTCGTCGAACAGCATCATGTCGGGGTCCATCGACAGCGCCCGGGCGATCGCCACGCGCTGCTGCTGGCCACCGGAGAGGTGGGCGGGGTAGGCGTCCTCCTTGCCGGCCAGGCCGACCTTGGCCAGGTTGGCGCGGGCCACCTCCACCGCCTGCGCCTTGTTCCGGCCGCGGACCCGCTGCTGGGCGATGCACAGGTTCCGCATCACGGTCATGTGCGGGAACAGGTTGAAGGACTGGAAGACCATGCCGATCCGGCTGCGGACCTCGTCGAGGTCGGTCTCGGGGTCGCACACGTCGATCCCCTCGACCAGGATCGACCCGGAGGTGGCCGCCTCGAGCTGGTTCACGCACCGGAGCAGGGTGGACTTCCCGGAGCCGGACGGCCCGATCACGCAGACCACCTGACCGCGGTCGACGTGGAAGTCGATGCCCTTGAGGACCTCGTTGTCGCCGAAGTACTTGTGGAGGCCGGAGACCTCGATCACCGGACCGCCGGCCCGTCCACTGTCGATGCTCATCGCGCCCTCTGCTGCTTCTTCTCGAGCCACGCCACCAACCTGGTGAGCGGCAGGGTGATGATCAGGTACAGGATCGCGGCCTGGAGCAGGCTGGTCGCGGTGCCCGCCGTGGCCCCGCTGGTCATGAAGTCGCGCGACACGGAGGTGAGCTCGCGCTGCTGGAACGTGACGCCGAGCACGAACAGCAGCGCCGTGTCCTTGATCAGCAGCACGAACTCGTTGGTCAGCGGCGGGATGATGATGCGGAACGCCTGCGGCAGCACGATCGACACCATGGTGCGGGCGCCGCCCATGCCCAGGGAGCGGGCCGCCTCGGTCTGCCCCTTGGGGACGGCCTGGATGCCGGCCCGGATCGTCTCCGCCATGTAGGCGCCGGCGACGAGGAGCAGGCCGAGCAGGCCGGCGCCGATCACGCCGCCCGGCGGGGTCCACTGGAAGGCGATCGGCACGCCGAAGCCCATCGCCAGGATCACGATGAGCGCCGGCAGGCCACGGAAGAACTCGATGTACGCCGTGGCCAGCCAGCGGTACGGCGCGACCGGCGACAGCTTGGCGATCGCGAGCACCAGCGCCAGCACGAGGCCGCCCGCGAACGCGATGAAGGTGTAGATCAGGGTGTTCTTGACCCCGACCGTGATCAGGTCGTGCCAGTTGTCGCGAGCCCCGGGACTGAAGAAGTTCGCCCGGACCGTGTGCCAGTCGACGCCGAGGATCAGGCCGACCACCACCGCGAGCAGGACGGCGTACAACACGCCGCGGTTGAGGCGGCGCCGGGTGCTGCGCTTCACGAGTGCTCCTCCGTGGCCGGTCGACGGGTCACTTGGTGGAGAAGTACTTGTTGTAGAGCGTGTCGTAGGTGCCGTCGTCGTGCATCTTCTGCAGCTGCTTGTCGACGTCGTCGACCAGGTGGGTGTTGCCCTTCTTCATCGCCAGGCCGTACTGCTCGTTGGTGTCGTAGGTCTGGACGATCTGGTAGCCGCCGGCCTGCTGGTGGTTGAGGTTCACCGGCAGGTCCTGCAGCAGCGCGTCGACCTGGCCGGCCTTGATGGCCTGGTACATCTCGGCGTCGCTCGGGAACGTCACGATCTGCGCGTCGCTGGGCGCGTTGTCCTCGGTGTAGGTCTTGCCGGTGGTGCCCTGCTGGACGCCCACCTTCTTGCCGGACAGGTCGTCGATGGTCTTGATCGAGGAGCCGTCCGGCACCAGCAGCGACTGCTTGGAGTTGTAGTAGCCGTCGCTGAAGTCGAGGTTCTTCTTGCGGTCCGCGGTGATCGTCATCGCGCTGGCGGCCAGGTCGCACTGCCCGGAGTTCAGCGCGAGGCCGCTCTGGAGCGCGTCGAAGGAGGAGTCCTTGATCGTCAGCTTGAGGTTCAGGCCCTTGGCGATCTGGGAGACGATGTCCACGTCGAAGCCCTTGAAGCCGGTGGGTGCGGACTTGTCGAAGTCCTCGAACGGCGGGTAGGGCACGTCGGAGCAGACGGTCAGCGTGCCGCTGTTGACCAGCTTGGCCCCGCTCGAGGTGGTGCTGCCCCCGCCACCACCGCAGGCGGTGAGGGCCAGGGCGAGGAGGCCGGCTCCGAGAACGGCGGGAAGTCGACGATTGTTCATGGCACAACCCTAGTGGTGCGAGCGTCCGCTGGGGGCTACCGCTCGCCGCCAGGTACCCAAAGCACGTCACCCTGCTCGCGGTTCGCGTGCCGGGCGAGGATGAACAGCAGGTCCGAGAGCCGGTTGAGGTAGGTGATCGCCAGCTCGTTCATGGTCTCGCCGTGCTCGGCGAAGGCCGCCCAGGCCGAGCGCTCGGCCCGTCGTACGACGGTGCGCGCGACGTGCAGCAGCGCCGCGCCCGACGTCCCGCCGTTGAGGATGAACGAGCGGAGGTTCGGCAGGTCGGCGTTGTACTGGTCGCACCACTGCTCGAGTCGGTCGACGTAGGCCTGCTCGATGCGCAGCGGCGGGAACTCCGGGTCCGCCACCACCGGCGTGCAGAAGTCGGCGCCGACATCGAAGAGGTCGTTCTGGACCCGGGTCAGGAGCGCGACCACCTCGTCCTCGAGACCGCCCTGGGCCAGGGCGACGCCGAGGTGCGCGTTCGCCTCGTCGACGTCGGCGTAGGCGTGCAGGCGCAGGTCGTTCTTGGAGGTGAGGCTCATGTCGCCCAGGCGGGTCTCGCCGTGGTCGCCGGTGCGGGTGTAGATCCGGGTGAGGTTGACCATGGGCCGAGCGTAGAGGGCGGGGCCCACGGACGTCCTCGCCCGGGCGCGGGTGACCTGCGCCACCGCGGCTCGGGCGAGGCATGACCCCCGCCGCAGCGGGTAACAGAGGGAGGGCCGTGACGCGAGGTGCGGCCGTGACATGAGGAAACTCCGAGAAACTTCGCCCCGGCACGCAACCTGACGTACTGCTCCGGCGTCTTAGTGGGTACAGAGACGCCGCAGCGGCAGGTCGTCGCCACCGACATCCGGGGTTTCTCTGGGCTCCGGGGGAGGGACAGCCGATGGACATCATGACCGACGGGTCGACGCTCGTGCTCAGCGGGGACTTCGACGTGCGCAGCACGTGGGAGGTCCGCAACGCCCTCTACGACCTCCTCTCCGCGACCGACGACGACGTGGTCGTGGACCTGTCCGAGGTGACCAGCGTGGACTGCACCGCGCTCAAGGTGCTCGGCGCGGCCACGCTGGAGGCCTCGCGCGCGGGGCACCACCTGACCCTGCGCGGCTGCGGCCCCGCCGTGCGCCGCCTGCTGCACATGTCCCGGCTGATCCGGGTGGTCGAGGTCGAGCGCGTGGCCCAGCCGGCCTGAGGCCTGATCGGACGTTCCCGGCAGCCGCCGGGTGTCGGACATGCCACACGGACGGGCGGTTACTTCCCGGTAGATCTGGTCCTAGTCTCGACCCATGACGACCAAGGACCGTCCCTGGGTGATGCGCACCTACGCCGGCCACTCGACGGCCGCGGCCTCGAACGCGCTCTATCGGAGCAACCTCGCCAAGGGCCAGACCGGCCTGTCGGTGGCCTTCGACCTGCCGACCCAGACCGGCTACGACCCGGACTCGCCGTTGGCGCGCGGGGAGGTCGGGAAGGTCGGCGTACCGGTGCCGCACCTGGGCGAGATGCGCCGCCTCTTCGAGGACATCCCGCTGACCGAGATGAACACCTCGATGACGATCAACGCCACCGCCATGTGGCTGCTGGCGCTCTACCAGGTCGTCGCGGAGGAGCAGGCTCGATCGGACGAGGGCGGCCCGACCCCCGAGGAGGTGGCGGCGCAGCTGGCCGGCACCACCCAGAACGACATCATCAAGGAGTACCTCTCCCGCGGGACCTACGCGTTCCCGCCCGAGCACTCGATGCGGCTGATCGTCGACGTCATCTCCTACACCCTCCACCGGATCCCGAAGTGGAACCCGATCAACATCTGCAGCTACCACCTGCAGGAGGCCGGAGCGACGCCGACCCAGGAGCTCGCCTACGCCATGTGCACGGCGATCGCGGTGCTCGACGCGGTCAAGGCCTCCGGCCAGGTGGCCGAGGAGGACTTCGACAAGGTCGTCGGCCGGATCTCCTTCTTCGTCAACGCCGGCGTGCGCTTCGTCGAGGAGATGTGCAAGATGCGCGCCTTCGTCGAGCTGTGGGACGAGATCAGCCGGGAGCGGTACGGGGTCCAGGACCCCAAGATGCGCCGCTTCCGCTACGGCGTGCAGGTCAACTCCCTCGGGCTGACCGAGGCGCAGCCGGAGAACAACGTCCAGCGGATCGTGCTGGAGATGCTCGGCGTCACGCTGTCGAAGAACGCCCGCGCCCGGGCGGTGCAGCTCCCGGCGTGGAACGAGGCGCTCGGGCTGCCGCGGCCCTGGGACCAGCAGTGGTCGCTGCGCCTGCAGCAGGTGCTGGCCTTCGAGTCCGACCTGTTGGAGTACGACGACCTCTTCGACGGCTCGCCGGTCGTGGAGGCCAAGGTGGCCGAGCTGATCGCGGGGGCGAAGGCGGAGATCGACCGGGTCCAGGCGATGGGGGGCGCGATCGCTGCCGTGGACTCCGGCTACATGAAGCAGGAGCTGGTCTCGGCCCACGCCGCGCGCCGGGCGCGGATCGAGTCCGGCGAGGAGAAGATCATCGGCCTCAACAGCTTCGAGACCACCGAGCCCTCGCCGCTGACCGCCGACCTCGATGCCGCGATCCAGGCCGCCGATCCCGAGGCCGCCCGGGCCGCGCTGGAGAGCGTGCGCGCGTGGAAGGAGCAGCGCGACGAGACCGAGGTCGCCACGGCGCTCGCCGCGCTGGCCGCGGCCGCCAAGACCGACACGAACCTGATGGGCCCGACGCTGGCCTGCGCCCGGGCCGGCGCCACCACCGGCGAGTGGGCGGGCACGCTGCGCGAGGTGTTCGGCGAGTTCCGTGCGCCCACGGGGGTCAGCGGCGCGGTGGGCGCCCGGTCCGCCGGGGAGTCGGGGGCCGAGCTGGCGGCCGTGCGCGAGCGGGTCCGGGCGACCGGCGAGGAGCTGGGCGGCCGGCTGCGGCTGCTGGTCGGCAAGCCCGGCCTCGACGGGCACAGCAACGGCGCCGAGCAGGTCGCCGTACGAGCCCGCGACGCCGGCTTCGAGGTGATCTACCAGGGCATCCGGCTCACGCCCGAGCAGATCGTCTCCGGCGCGGTGGCCGAGGACGTGCACTGCGTGGGGCTCTCGATCCTGTCCGGCTCGCACATGGAGCTGGTGCCGGCGGTGCTCGACGGGCTCCGCGAGGCCGGGCTCGAGGACGTGCCGGTGATCGTCGGCGGGATCATCCCCGACTCCGACGCGCGTCGGCTCCGCGAGCTCGGCGTGGCCGCGGTCTACACCCCCAAGGACTTCGGGCTCACCGAGATCATGGGCGGCATCGTCGACGTCATCCGCCGCGCCAACGATCTCGACTGACGTGGATCCGGGCGGAGCCCGCGCGGTAGCGTCGGAGGCATGAGCTCGCTGCACTGCCCGGCCCGGGTGCTGGTCGCCCGGCACGGTGACGCGGAGTACGAGACCGACCTCTGCTCCGACCACGGCGGCAGCCTCACGCCGCTGGGTCGCAAGCAGGCGCGTGAGCTCGCCTCGTCGCTCGCCGGCGAGCGGGTGGCGCGGGTGTGGACCAGCCCGCTGTCGCGCGCGGTGCAGACCGCGGAGATCGTCGCGGGGGTGCTCGGGACCGACGTGGTGGTGCGCGAGGGGCTGCGGGAGTACTCCGTGGGCGCGCTCGCGGGCACGACCGTGCACGAGAAGGGCTACTTCGAGGGCGTCTTCCGGGCCTGGGTGGAGGGGGACGAGTCCGCCGCGATCGAGGGCGGCGAGCGGATCTCCGACGTGGTCGCCCGGGTCGAGGCGGTGCTCGGGGAGATCGCCGACGAGCACCGGGGCGAGACCGCCCTGGTGGTCAGCCACGGCGGCGCGATGCTGGCCACGCTGCCGCAGCTCGCCGGCCTGCCCCGCTCGCGCGGCTGGGGCGTGAGCCTGCCCAACTGCGCCGTGCTCGGCTTCGACGCCGACGCCGACGGCTGGCGGGTCACCCGCTGGGACGGCCCCTGAACGCCGGCCCCGGTGTGCTCGGGGTCCGGACCGAGGCCGCATGTCGCGTTCAATTGTTTGGAGTTGAGGCCGTCTACCGGCCGGTAACCCCCGAAGTTCGAGCAATTGTTCGGGGGAGGGTCGGCGCCGCGACCCCCCGCAGGCGCGAGCTCAGCCGGGCAGGCCGGCCAGCCAGTGCCGCACCAGGGCGCGGGTGCGGCCGGCGGAGCGCTCGAGCGGGAGCGCGCTGCCGGCGCCGCGGACGACGTGCGAGGTCACCGAGGCCGAGGAGCTGAACCGCTGCCGGCGGGGCGCGCCGTGGCGCGTCAGCGCGTCCCTGCTGCCGAACAGCAGCAGCACCGGGGCCTCGACCTCGCGCGTGGTCAGGGCAGAGGCGGCCAGCACCGGCCCGAGGCTGAGCGGGTCGCCGCACGGCTCGGCGCCGCGGTGGGCGAGCGCGCTGCGCTGGACGCCGGCCGGGGCGGTGACGAACAGCAGCCTGCGGTAGTCGCGCGGGCTGCGGCCGGCCCGCACGTAGTCGTCGCCCCGCACGCAGACGCTGGACTGCCGGGTGGCCTCGTCGACGGCCCGCTGCGACGCGCCGTCGTCGGTCCACGACATCAGGACCAGCCCGTCGACGTCGTCGAAGGTGCCCGCCTCGAGCTCGGCGATCGCGGCGCCCACCGAGTGGCCCTGCAGCACGACGTGCTGGGCGGCCGGCGTGGCCGCCCGGCTGCCGGCGAAGCGGTAGTGCCCCGAGCGCAGGTGCTGGACGACCTGGTGCAGCATGTCGGCCTGCGCGCCCAGGCAGGTCGCGTCGCCGTCGGGCAGCCGGCTGGCGCCGTAGCCCAGCCGGTCCAGCACCAGCGAGGTCTCGCCGTGGGCGGCCAGTCGGCCCGCGTAGTCGTACGCCGGGTGCCGGCGCAGGTTCCAGAACCACGAGCCGGTGGCGAGGTCGTGCACGAGCACGTTCACGCGGGGCAGGTTCGAGCCCAGCACCTCGCGGCGCGGGCCGACCAGCCGCGCGTGCAGCGTGTAGGAGCCGTCGTCGGGGACGCAGGCGGCCGCGGTGGCGTTGGTGTTCTCGACCGCGATCCGCACCGGCCGGCTGATCACGCCGGTCCGGGGGCTCGCGGTGGCGGCGGCGGGGGAGAGGACCGTCAGCGCGCCGGCGACCAGCGCGGTGGCGGCGGTGAGGGCCGGGAGGGTGGAACGGGTCGGTCGGCGCACGCGTCGGCTCCTTGTTGAATTGGTGTCAACAGTGGGTCGGAAGCATGTCATACCCGCGGTATGTCCGGGTTATGCCCCCGACCGTCCGTGCTGACCCGGGTCGATCGGCCAGACTGCCTGCATGGGCAGGGTGATCGTGGTCGGAGCCGGCGTCGTGGGTCTGACCTGCGCGGTGCGGCTGCTGGAGGCCGGGCACCGGGTGGACGTCGTCGGCCGGGATCTCCCGCTCGAGAGCACCTCGGCGGTCGCGGCGGCACTCTGGTACCCCTACCGGGCGCTTCCGCAGGACCGGGTCACGGCCTGGGCGCGGACGTCGTACGCCGTGTTCGAGGCGCTCGGCGCCCCGGTGGAGTACGGCGGGTCCCCGGACGCCGGCGTCCGCCTGCTGGTGGGGACCGAGGTCTTCACCGACCACCGGCCCGAGCCCTGGTGGCGCGACGCGGTCCCGGGCCTGGACCGGGAGACCTCGCTGCCCGAGGGCTATCGCGACGGCTGGACGTTCACCGCGCCGGTGGTGGAGATGCCGCTCTACCTGCGCTGGCTCACCGCGCGGGTCCTCGACCTCGGTGGCACCCTCACCCGGCTCAACCTCGCGGCGCTGCCCGAGGGCGCCGACGTGGTGGTGAACTGCTCGGGCCTCGGGTCCCGGTTGCTCGGCTCGGACCGCTCGGTGGTGCCGGTGCGCGGCCAGGTGCTCTACGTCGAGCAGGTCGGGCTGGACCGGTGGTGGCTGGACGGGGCCGGGCCGACCTACGTCGTGCCGCGCTCCGGCGACATCGTCCTCGGCGGCACCGACCAGGAGGGCGAGTGGAGCCGCACGCCCTCGCCGGACGACGCGCGCGACATCCTCGAGCGTGCCGGCCGGCTGGTGCCGGCGCTGCGCGGGGCGCGGGTGCTGCGGCACAAGGTCGGCCTGCGCCCGGTCCGCCCGGCCGTGCGGCTGGAGCGCAGCGGCCACGTCGTGCACTGCTACGGCCACGGCGGCGCCGGGGTCACGCTGAGCTGGGGCTGTGCCGACGACGTGGTGGGGCTGGTCGGCGACCCGGGCTGAGGGCTCCTCCGCAGGGCGCCGCCGCGTCCGGTGGGGAGGGGGCCTTGCCACACGGAAGGCCAGCCGTATAATCATCAGGAAACCTGTTGATTAGCGCGGTGCGACCGCGCCGCGACGAAGGGTGGCTCGATGCCCACGCCTCCATCCACCGGCGACCAGCCGTCGAACCAGCCGTCGAACCAGCCGTCGAACCAGCCGCCCACCCTGCCGCCCACCCTGCGCGCCGAGCAGCGCGGCGCGGTGGCCGTGCTCACGCTGGCCCGGCCCGAGAAGCGCAACGCGCTCGACGACCGGACGATCCTCGGGATCGAGGCCTTCTTCGACGGCCTCGGCCCGCAGGTGCGGGCCGCGGTGATCCGCGCCGAGGGCGACCACTTCTGCGCGGGGCTGGACCTCAACGAGATGCGCAGCCGGGACGCGTTCGAGGGCGTCCTGCACTCCCGGATGTGGCACCGGGTCTTCGAGAAGATCGAGCTCGGCCCGGTGCCGGTCGTGGCCGCGCTCTCCGGCGCGGTCGTCGGCGGCGGCCTGGAGCTGGCCGCGGCCGCCCACGTCCGGGTGGCCGACGAGACGACGTTCTACGCGCTGCCCGAGGGGCAGCGCGGGATCTTCGTGGGCGGCGGCGCCGCCGTCCGCGTGCCGCGGCTGATCGGGGTGGCCCGGATGGCCGACATGATGCTCACCGGCCGGCGCTACGACGCCCGCGACGGGGCCGCGATCGGGCTCTCGCAGTACGTCGTGCCCGCCGGCGGCGCCTGCGAGCGGGCGCTCGAGCTCGCCGAGCGGATCGCCGGCAACGCCCCGCAGACGAACTTCGCGGTCGTCCAGGCGCTGCCGCGGATCGCCGAGGCGAACCCGCGCGAGGGCTACCTGCTCGAGGCGCTGATCGCCTCCCTCGCCCAGAGCACCGAGGACGCCAAGGGCCGGATGGCCGACTTCCTCGAGGGCCGCGCCGGGAAGGTGACCGACCGATGACGCCAGGCACCCCGCCCACCTCGCCCACCCCGGCGGCGCCGGTCGCCCGGGGCGACCTGGTCTGGGCGCCGCCCGCCGACGTGCGCGAGCGCACTCGCGTGGGCGGGCTGCTCGCCTGGCTCGAGCGCGAGCGCGGGCTGTCCTTCGCCGGCCACGAGGACCTCTGGCAGTGGTCGGTCGACGACCTCGAGGGCTTCTGGTCCGCGCTCTGGGAGTTCTTCGGGGTGCGCGCCCACGCGCCCGCCAGCGCGGTGCTCGAGAGCCGCGAGATGCCCGGCGCGCGCTGGTTCCCGGGCGCGCTGCTCAACTACGCCGAGCACGCGCTCGGCACCGACGAGGACCGCGACCGGGTCGCGGTGCTCGGCCGGTCGCAGACCCGCGCCGACGTCGACCTGACCTTCGGCGAGCTGCGCGACGCGGTCGCCCGGGCCCGCTCGGCGCTGCTCGAGCTCGGGGTGCGCCGCGGGGACCGGGTGGTGGGCTACCTGCCGAACGTGCCGGAGGCGCTGGTCGGGTTCCTGGCCACCGCGAGCCTGGGGGCGACCTGGGCCAGCTGCGCGCTGGAGTTCGGTCCGCGCAGCGTCCTGGACCGGTTCGCGCAGGTGGAGCCGAGCGTCCTGCTCGTCGCCGGCGGCTACAGCTACGGCGCGAAGGTGGTCGACCGCCGCGACCAGGTCGCGGAGGTGCGCGCCGGGCTGCCCGGCGCCCGTGTGGTCGACATCGAGTACGGCGGGCACCGGGTGCCGGACGCCCTCGGCTGGGGCGACCTGCTGGCCGCGGCGCCCGCGCGCGAGCTGGTCTTCGAGCCGGTGCCCTTCGACCACCCGTTGCTGGTCCTGTTCTCCTCCGGCACCACCGGGCAGCCGAAGGCGATCGTGCACGGCCACGGCGGCATCCTGCTGGAGCACCTGAAGAACCACGCGCTGTCCTGGGACCTGGGTCCGGAGGACCGGATGCTGTGGTTCTCCACCACCGCCTGGATGATGTGGAACGCGCTGGTCTCCTGCCTGCTGGTGCGATCCTCGATCGTGATGCTCGACGGCGATCCGGCCCACCCCGACCTGGAGTGGCAGTGGCGGCTGGCCGAGGAGACCGGGGTGACCTTCTTCGGCGCCAGCCCCGGCTTCCTCATGGCCTGCCGGGCCGCGGGGGTCGACCTGCGCGGGCGCGACCTGCGGATCCGCACGGTCGTCTCCGCCGGGGCGCCGCTGCCGCCGGAGGGCTACGACTGGGTCCGCCGGCAGCTGGGCGAGGAGGTGTTCCTCAACGTCGGCAGCGGCGGCACGGACGTCTGCTCGGGGATCGTGCAGAACAACCCGCTCCTGCCCGTGTGGGCGGGCGAGATCTCCGGTCGTGCGCTCGGCGTGGACGCCCACGCCTTCGACGAGCGGGGCCGGGAGGTGGTCGGCGAGCTCGGCGAGCTCGTGATCAGCGCGCCGATGCCGTCGATGCCGGTGGCCTTCTGGGGTGACCCGGACGGCAGCCGGTTGCGGGCGGCGTACTTCGACCACTACCCGGGCACCTGGCGGCACGGCGACTGGATCGTCTTCGACGACCGGGGCCGCTGCCACGTCGCCGGGCGCTCGGACGCGACGCTGAACCGCGGCGGGGTGCGGCTCGGGACCGCGGAGTTCTACCGGGTCGTCGAGGAGCTCGACGAGGTCGCCGACAGCCTGGTGGTGCACCTCGAGGACGCCGACGGCGGCAACGGCGAGCTGCTGCTGTTCGTGCAGCTGGCCCCCGGGGCGGCGCTCGACGACGACCTGCGGCGCACGGTCGCGGGGGCGCTGCGCGCGGCGCTCTCCCCGCGGCACGTCCCCGACGACGTCGTGGGGGTCCCGGCGGTGCCGCGCAACCTCACCGGCAAGAAGCTGGAGCTGCCGGTGAAGCGGATCCTGCAGGGCGTGCCGCTCGGGGACGTCGCGAGCCGGGACGCGCTCGCGGACCCGGACGCGCTGGACCCCTTCGTCGAGCTGGCCGCCCGGCGCCGGAACGGCGCGGTCCGATGATCCCCGCCGCCGAGGTGCGCACCGTCGCGGTGGTCGGCGCCGGCTCGATCGGCGCCAGCTGGACCGCGCTGCTGCTCGGCCACGGGCTGCACGTGGTCGCGGCCGACCCGGCCGCCGGGGCCGAGGAGCGGCTGCGCCGCACCGTCGCCGACCGCGCCCGCGACCTCGGTCGCACGGTCGACCAGGACGCGCTGCGGCTGGCCGGGTCGGCCGGCGAGGCCGCCGCCCTGGCGGACCTGGTCATCGAGTGCGGCCCCGAGCGGCTGGCCACCAAGCGCGCGCTGTTCGCCGAGATGGACGCGGCGGCCGGGCCCGGCGTGCTGCTCACCAGCAGCTCCTCGGGCCTGGTGCCCAGCTCGTTCCAGGACGCCTGCCGGCACCCGGAGCGGGTGCTGGTCGCGCACCCGTTCAACCCGCCCCACCTGGTGCCGCTCGTGGAGGTCGTCGGCGGCCGGCTGACCTCGGACGAGGCCGTTGCGGCCGCGATGGCGTTCCTGCGGCGGATCGGACGCCAGCCCATCCACCTGCGCCGCGAGCTGCCCGGGCACGTCGCCAACCGGCTCCAGGCCGCGCTGTGGCGCGAGGCCTACCACCTCGTCGCCGAGGGTGCGGTCTCGGTGGCCGACCTCGACACGGCCATCAGCGCCGGCCCGGGGCTGCGCTGGGCGCTGCTCGGCCCGGTCGCGACCCAGCACCTCTCGGGCGGCGAGGGCGGGCTCGGGCACGTGCTCGCCCACCTCGGGCCGCCGATGGTCGAGTGGTGGGCCGACCTCGGCTCCCCGGAGCTGACCCCGGAGCTGGTGGCGCGGCTCGTCGCCGGCGTGCACGAGGAGCTCGACGGCACACCGGCCGAGGAGCTGACCGCGCGCCGGGACCGGGCGCTGCTCGAGCTGAGGGACATCAAGGCCCGGCACGGGCTCGACGACGTCGGCACCGCCGGCGAGTGAGGCGGGGACATGCACGATCAGGGACTCGGCTCCTGGCCCGCGCGCCGGGCCAGGATGACCCCCGACAAGGCCGCGCTGGTCCAGCACGGTCGGACCACGACGTACGCCGAGCTGGCCGACCGCTCGCACCGGCTGGCCTGGGGGCTGCGGTCCCGGGGCGTGCAGCGCGGTGACCGGATCGCCTTCCTCGGGCTGAACAGCGTCGAGCTCGTCGTCGCGATGTTCGCCACCGCCCGGCTCGGCGCGGTGTTCCTGCCGCTGAACACCCGGCTCGCCGCGCCGGAGCTCGCCCACGTCCTCGGCGACAGCGGCGCCCGCCTGCTGCTGGTCGACGGCGGCCTCGGGGGAGGGTCCGAGATCGCGGTGGCCGGGCTCGAGGTCGAGCGTCTCGGCTTCCGCTCCGACGGCGGGACCGGGCTGGCCGCGCTCGAGGCGGAGCCGGCCGACGAGCTCGACGAGCCGATCACGCTCGACGACCTGTTCATGATCCAGTACACCTCGGGCACCAGCGGCCGCCCGAAGGGTGTGATGCTCACCCACGGCAACGTGACGTGGAACGTCATGAACCTGCTCGTGGACGTCGACCTCGGCAGCGAGGAGGTCTCGCTGGTCACCGCGCCGCTGTTCCACACCGCCGCGCTCAACCAGGTGCTGCTGCCGACCCTGCTCAAGGGCGGCACCGCACTGGTCGAGGCGAAGTTCGACGCGGACCGGTGCCTGGCGCTCATCGAGCAGCACGCGGTCAGCGTGCTGTTCGGCGTGACCTCGATGTACCTCGCGCTCGCGCAGGCCCCGCGCTGGGCCGGCGCCGACCTCGGCAGCCTGCGCCACGCGCTCAGCGGCGGCGCCCCGATCCCCGAGTCGCTGCTGCGCACCTGGGTGGAGCGGGGCCTGATGATCATCCAGGGCTACGGCCTGACCGAGTCCTCGCCGGGCGCGACGATGCTGCGGGCCGCGGACGGCGTCCGCAAGCTCGGGTCGGCCGGCACCGCCTGCTTCTTCAGCGACGTCCGGGTGGTCCCGACCTCCGACGCGGACGACCGGACCGGCGAGGTGCAGGTGCAGGGCCCCAACGTCTCGCCCGGCTACTGGAACCAGCCCGAGGCCACCCGGGCCGCGCTCGACGAGGACGGTTGGCTGCGCACCGGCGACGTCGCGCGCGTCGACGACGACGGCTACCTCTACATCGTCGACCGGCTCAAGGACATGTTCATCAGCGGCGGCGAGAACGTCTACCCCGCCGAGGTCGAGCGGGCGCTGCACACCCACCCCGACGTGGCCGAGTGCGCCGTGGTCGGGGTCCCGGACCCCACCTGGGGCGAGGTCGGCCGCGCCGTGGTCGTGCCCCGGGCCGGGGCCCGGCTGACCGAGGCCGAGCTGCTCGACCACCTCGACGGCCGGCTGGCCCGCTACAAGATCCCGCGCTCGGTCGTGCTGTGCGACGAGCTGCCCCACAACGCCTCGGGGAAGCTGGTGCGGACCCGGGTGCGCGCCCTCTTCGGCCCCGATCACACGGAAGGACCGCGATGACCCGCTACGAGCCGCGGCTGGACCTGGACGCCCTCAGCGCCATCGACATGCACGTGCACGTGGAGCAGGACGGCCACGGCCACCTCTCGCTCGACCAGGAGCTGATGGACGCCTCCGCGGCGTACTTCCGCGCCACCGACAACCGGACCCCGACGGTCGCGGACCTGGCCGAGCGCTACCGCGCCGCGGGGATGGCCGCGGTGGTGTTCACCGTCGACGCCGGCACCGCCACCGGTCATCGGCCGCTCTCCAGCGAGGACATCGCGGCCGAGTGCGCGGAGCACGCCGACGTGCTGGTCCCGTTCGGCTCGGTCGACCCGCACCGGGGGAGCGCGGCCGTCGAGCAGGCGCGGCGGCTGGTGAAGGAGTACGGCGTCCGCGGCTTCAAGTTCCACCCGAGCCTGCAGGACTTCGCGCCGGACGACCGCGCGTTCGCACCGCTCTGGTCGGCGCTGGAGGAGCTCGGCGTCCCGGCGCTGTTCCACACCGGGCAGAACGGCATCGGCGCCGGGCTGCCCGGCGGGCGGGGCCTGAAGCTGCGGCTCTCGAACCCGATCCTGCTCGACGACGTGGCCGCCGACCACCCCGGCCTCACCGTGATCCTCGCCCACCCCTCGGTGCCCTGGCAGGCCGAGGCGATCTCGATGGCCACGCACAAGGCCAACGTCTACATCGACCTCTCCGGCTGGGCGCCGAAGTACTTCCCGCCGGAGCTGGTGCGCGCGGCCGGGGGCCAGCTGCGGCACAAGGTGCTCTTCGGCAGCGACTACCCGCTGATCACGCCCGAGCGGTGGATGTCGGACTTCGCCGAGCTGGGCCTGAAGGAGGAGGTCCTGCCCGGGATCGTCAAGGGCAACGCGGTCCGGGTCCTCGGCCTGGACCGGTGAGCCCGATGGGGCCGGTGAGTGCGATGTGGCCCGTGAGCGCGAGGGGGCCCGTGAGCGCGAGGGGGCCGGTGGGTCCCGCGGGCGCCCGCGCCCGCCGTACCATGCAGGTCCGAGCCGCAGCGCGGCTGCCTGACCCCCGAGGACGACGGTGACCCCCACTCCCGAGCGCACGGCTCCCGACGCGGCCCGGCGCACCGAGCCGACCCTGCTCTACCTGATCAAGCAGGTCGAGCTGGCGGTGCGCGCGCGGCTCGACGACATGGTCCGGCCGGCCGGGCTGACCGCCCTGCAGTACACCGCCATGACCGTGCTCGAGGCGCACCCCGGGCTCACCGCCGCCCGGCTCGCCCGGCACTCCTTCGTGACCGCGCAGAGCGCCGCCGACATGGTCAACGCGCTGCTCGCGCACGGCCTCATCGAACGGCACCGCGACCCCGCCGACCGGCGGCGGTTGGTGCTCGCGCTGACCCCGGCGGGTCGGACCCTGCTCGCGGACTACCGCGACCAGGTGCGGCTGATCGAGCGGCAGATGCTCGAGGGCCTCGACCCCGAGGAGGTCGCGCGGTTCCGGGCGGCCGTCATCTCCTGCCGGGAGTCGCTGCACGCCCACGAGAGTGGACAGGATTCCTGACGGAATATTCATCAGGAAACCTGTACATCTCGCTCCGGATGTGATTGCCTTCACTCGTTTGTGAAGAGTCCGTCCGCCCGGAGGTTCCCGATGAGCAGCACCTCGACGTCCCAGCAACACCCCGCGCGCGGGAGCGGTGCCCGGCACCGGCTCACGCCCGGAACCCTCACCGCGGCCGCGCTGGCCGTCGCCGTCGCCCAGGTCGGGCTCTCGATCCCGGCCGTGCTCAACGGCATGTTCCAGCTGGACCTGAACACCTCCTCGACCCAGCTGACCTGGATCTCCGATGCGTTCCTGGTCCCGATCACGCTGTTGGAGCTCAGCTTCGGCGCGGTCGGTGACCTCTTCGGCCGCAAGCGGCTGCTCGCCATCGGCGCGCTGCTGATGGTGCTCGGCACCGTGATCGCGTTCTTCACCCCCGGCCCGGAGGCCTCGCACAACGTGCGGATCGCGGTGCTGTGGACCGGTCAGGCGATCGCCGGCATCGGGGCCGCGGCGATCTTCCCGACGTCGGTCGCGATGCTCGCCGCCGGCACCCACGACGTCCGCGAGCGCGCCCGCGCCATCTCGGTGTGGGCCGCCGCGCTGACCGCGGCCGGCTTCATCTCCCCGGTCCTGGGCGGCCTGCTCGCCAAGCTGCACCACTCGGGCGGCCCGGAGTCCTCCTGGCGCTACGCCTTCCTCGCGCTCGCGGCGCTGTCCCTGGTCAGCATGATCGTCACGCTGGTCGCGGCCCAGGAGTCCTCCTCGCCCGTGGGCCGCTCGCTGGACTGGCCCGGGCAGGTCACGGTCGCCATCGCGCTGTTCGCGCTGCTCTACGCCGTGATCCAGGGCGCCGACTCCGGCTTCGGCACCTCGAAGGTCATCGGCGGCTTCGTGGTGGCCGTCGTCTTCCTCGTGGTGTTCGTGCTGGTCGAGCGGCGCAGCGCGGCCCCGCTGCTGCAGCTCGAGCTGTTCTCGAACCGGATCTTCGTCGCCACCGCGGTGGTCACGGTGATCGGGATGTTCGCCTACCTCGGTACGGCGTACTCGACCAGCATTCGGCTGTCCGCCATCCAGGGCTACTCGCCGCTGAAGACGTCGATCGGCTTCGTCTGCCTCAACATCATGGGCGTCGTGCTGTTCCCGGTGAGCGCGCGGATGATCGAGCGGCACAACCCCGGCTGGACGCTGGCGGCGGGCATGGCGCTGATCGGCCTCGACGACCTGTGGCTCTCGCGGATCCCGGCCACCGACATGTCGATCGCGAAGATCGCGGTCCCGTTGCTGCTCGTCGGCATCGGCTTCAAGCTCGCGGTCACCTCGATCACCGTCGTGGCGGTCAACAGCGTGCCCACCTCGAAGTCGGGCATGGCCAGCGGCGCCACCAGCATGCTGCGCGACTTCGGGCTCACGCTGGGCCCGGCGGTCATCGGTGCGATCGCCCTGAGCCGCGCGGCCAACGAGATCTCGGCGAAGGTCGCCGCGAACCCGGCCCTGGCCTCTGCGCTGAAGGCGTTCAACGCGGCGCCGTCGCACGTGCCGGCGGCCGAGCGCCCCGAGGTCGCGGGCGCCGTGGCGGCGGTGAACTCGGGACCGCTGGGCGCCAACGGCGTGCCCGGCCACATCGTCCTGCCGGACGGGACCACGCAGCCGTTCAACCCGCTCAAGGACGTGGCCTTCCACGCGCTGTCCAACGCCTACTCGATCGGGTTCCTCGTCTGCGGCATCGCCGCCCTGGTGGCCGCGCTGGTGGCCGTGGCGTTCCTCGGCGGCCGACCGCACCACGACAGCTTCGCCGACGCGGCCTGACCTCGCGACGGGTTCGCCCGCTCCTCGCCCGCCCGCTCCTCGCCGGTCGCCCGACCGGGTCAGGGGAGCGGGCGGACGCGCGTCACGGCGGCGGCCGGGATCGCGCCGTACACGTGGGGGAAGGTCTCGGTGACGCCGGGAGCGGGCGGCTCCTCGACCACCGGCACGTCGAGGAGGTCGGTCTCGATCTCCAGCAGCACCAGCGGCTCGGCCACCCCGGTGTAGAACCGCGCGAGCACCCCCTGCCACTGGTCGGAGCGGCTGGCGTGGATGTAGCCCTCCTCGGCCAGGGTCCGGCCCAGCGTGGAGGTGGTGTAGCTGCCCTCCCGCCTCGCCTGCTCCCAGTCCGACACCGTGGCCACGTGGAAGATCCTCACCGGGCCATGGTGCCGCATCGGCCCGGTCAGACGTGGCCGGTCGGAGGCGGCCGGTCGCATCGGCCGGATCAGAGCCGGCCGACCTGGTCGGCGTACCAGCCGATGCCGGCGACGTGCTAGGCGATCCGGCGCAGCGACCAGTTCTCGCCGCGGGTCCGGTCCCAGGTCTCCGGGCCGGCGGCGGCCAGCCGCAGCGAGAAGGTCCGGGCGAGGCGGCGCAGCCGCTGGCGGGCCTCGGTGAGGTCCTGCTCGGTGAAGCGGGCCCAGTCCGACTCCAGGGTCACCAGGCTCGCGTGCCAGCCGTCGGGCATCGTGTCCACGCCGGCCAGCAGCGCCTCGACCTCGGCCAGGTGGTCGATCAGGTGGTCGGCGATCCGTCGTACGGCCTTGTGCGGGGTGTAGACCCGGTCGCCGTCCTCGCTGACCCGCGGCCGCCCGTCCCAGGCCAGCCAGGTGGCGGCCACGTCCAGGCAGTGGTCGACGGCGGACTCGACGAGGGCCCCGGGGTTCTCGGTGATCGTGCTGCTCTGCTGCATGGCGAGGACGCTAGGTCCGCGACATGTCGGCGGTCGCCGAAGCGTGCGCGTCGTACCCTCACCGCATGCACGACGTCGACCTCGCTGCCGTCGGTGCCCTGATCGGGGATCCGAGCCGCGCCCGCATGCTCGACGGCCTGATGGGTGGGCGCGCCCTCGCGGCCGGAGAGCTGGCGCGGATCGCCGGGGTCGGCCGGTCGACCGCGAGCGAGCACCTCGCCCGGCTCCTCGACGGCGGTCTCGTCGAGGTGGTGGCCCAGGGCCGGCACCGCTACTACCGGATCGCGGGGCCGGAGGTGGGCGCGGCGCTCGAGGCGCTCTCGCACGTCGCCCCGCCGCGGCCGGCGGCCGGCCTGCGGCAGTCCGGCCATGCCCGGGCCCTGGGCTTCGCCCGCACCTGCTACGACCACCTCGCCGGCCGGTGCGGGGTCGCGCTGCACGACGTGCTCGTCGAGCGCGAGTGGCTCACCGGGGCGTACGACGTGACGCCGGCCGGCGAGGTCGGCCTGGCGGCCCTCGGCGTGGACGTGGTGGCCGCCCGCGCCCGCCGGCGGAGCTTCGCCCGGCCCTGCCTGGACTGGACCGAGCGTCGCCCCCACCTGGCCGGCAGCCTGGCGGCCTCGGTCACCAGCGCGCTGCTGGACGCCGGGTGGATGGTGCGCCGGGCCGCGGACTCCCGGGCGCTCCGGCTCACGCCGGCGGGGGAGTCGGGGCTGCTGGAGCTCGGCTGCCACCTCGGGGCGCCGGCGTCCGCGCCGGACGAGGCCGCCGCGCTGGCCTGGTGACCGGCACGTCAGCGGAGGCCAGGCGCCGGCGAACGCGCAAGCTCACGACGACTCTGGAAGCCGCCGAACGACCTCGGCCAGGGTGCTCTGTGGAAGACGGCGGCCACCCCACCCGTCAGAACAAACGAGTCGTCGGATCGTCGAGCCCCCGCAGGGCGTCGTAGTCGACGACCGCGCAGGCGATGCCCCGGTCGGTGGCGAGCACGCGGGCCTGCGGCTTGATCTCCTGGGCGGCGAAGATGCCCCGGACCGGGCCCTTGCGGACCAGGGCGGGGTCGCGGTTGAGCAGGTCGAGGTAACGGGTCAGCTGCTCGACGCCGTCGATCTCGCCACGACGCTTGATCTCGACGGCGACGCTGAGGCCCGCGGCGTCGCGGCACATCAGGTCGACCGGGCCGATCGCGGTCGGGAACTCGCGACGCACCAGGGTCAGCCCCGGGGCCAGGGTGGCGGGGTGCTCGGCGAGCAGCGCCTGCAGGTGCTTCTCCACGCCGTCCTTCTGCAGCCCGGGGTCGACGCCGAGCTCGTGCGAGGAGTCGTGGTGCACCTCCTCGATGAGGATGCGCAGGGTGTCGTCCGGACCCTTCGAGGAGCTCCGGCTGGTGACCGTCCACTCGATCCGGCCGTCCTCGGCGGTGCCCTCGCGCAGCGTGCACGGCGGGGACATCCAGTTCAGCGGCTTGTAGGAGCCGCCGTCGGAGTGCACCAGCACCGAGCCGTCGCCCTTGATCATCAGCACCCGGTTCGCCATCGGCAGGTGGGCGGTCAGCCGTCCCGCGTAGTCGACCTGACAGCGCGCCACCACGAGTCTCACGGGCGGGGAGTCTACGGTGGCCCTCGTGCTCGCCGGTCCGCAGATCAGCCACGACGCCGACGACCGCCCGTGCGGGGCCCGGAGCCCGCGGTGAGCACCCCGTCGTACGCCGTCCGGATCCGCCTCGCGCGGCCCTCCGACCTGCGCCACCTGGCGGCGGTGGAGGACTCCGGCGCCCCACTGTTCGAGGAGCTGTTCGGGGCGGCGCTCGCGCCGGTGCTGGTCGAGCCCGCCCGCTCGGGGAGGGACCGCGACCTCGACGGGATCTTCCTGCTGGTCGCCGAGGAGACCGGCAGCGGCACCGTGGTGGGCTTCGCGCACGTCCGCGAGGTGGAGGGGCACGCGCACCTCGAGCAGCTCTCCGTGCGGCCCGAGCACGGGCGCCGCGGCACCGGTGCCGCGCTGGTGGCGGCGGCCGAGGAGGAGGCCCGGTGGCTCGGGTACGACGAGCTGAGCCTCTGCACCTACCGCGAGGTGCCGTGGAACGGGCCGTTCTACCGGCGGCTGGGCTACCGGGAGGCCGGCCCGCTCGCCCCGTGGCAGCAGCGCCTGCACGACCACGAGGTCGAGCTCGGCCTGGACGTGAACGGGGTGCGTGTGGTGATGGCGCGCCCCCTGCGACGCCGGTGACCCGGCCCGTTACCCACGGGTGAACTAACTCACGGTGCAGCTGCGAAGTGGCGCGTGACACCATGCGACCATGACCTCCAGCGCGCCCTCCCCAGCCCCCGGCACCGACTCCGCTGCGCCCGTCTCCGGGCGCGAGTTCCGCACCGTCGGGGTGGTCGGCCTCGGCACCATGGGCGCCGGCATCGCCGAGGTGTTCGCCCGCAACGGCGTCCCCGTGGTCGGGGTGGAGGTCGGCGAGGACGCGCTGCGGCGCGGTCGCGAGCACCTCGAGCACTCCACCGGACGCGCGGTCAAGCGCGGCAAGATCACCGAGGCCGAGCAGGCCGAGATCCTCGGGCGGATCACGCTGACCACCGAGATGAAGGACCTCGCCGACGCCGACCTGGTCGTCGAGGCGGTCGTGGAGTCGCTGGAGATCAAGAAGAGCATCTTCCGTGAGCTGGAGTCGATCGTCTCCACCGAGGCGGTGCTCGCGACGAACACCTCCTCGCTCTCGGTCACCGAGATCTCGACGGCCAACGCCCACCCCGGTCGCGTCGTGGGCATTCACTTCTTCAACCCGGCGCCGGTGCAGAACCTCGTCGAGATCGTGCGCACGGTGGTCACCGAGCCCACCGTGCTCGACGACGTGGTCGCGCTCGTGCGCAGCCTCGGCAAGAACCCCGTCGTCTGCGGGGACAAGGCCGGCTTCATCGCCAACACGCTGCTGTTCGGCTACCTCAACCACGCGGTGGCGATGTTCGAGGGGCACTACGCCTCGCGGGAGGACATCGACGCCGCGATGCGGTTCGGCTGCCGCTACCCGATGGGCCCGCTGGCGCTGCTCGACCTGATCGGCCTCGACACGGCGTACGAG
The DNA here is from genome assembly GCF_013409645.1 of Nocardioides panaciterrulae. NCBI lineage: Bacteria > Bacillati > Actinomycetota > Actinomycetes > Propionibacteriales > Nocardioidaceae > Nocardioides > Nocardioides panaciterrulae. Next base: position 1,433,337 of record NZ_JACCBG010000001.1, read on the forward strand.
ATCCTCGAGACGATGTACCGCCAGGGCCGCGACCGGCTGCACGCGCCGGCGCCGATCCTCAAGCAGATGGTCACCGCCGGCATGCTCGGCCGCAAGACCGGCCGCGGCTTCTACACCTACGAGGGCCCCGACAGCCCGGTCGTCGTCGCCGACGACAGGACGCCCTCGCCCGACCAGCTCCCGCAGCTGCGCCACGACATCCGCCAGGTCGGCGTGGTCGGCACCGGCACCATGGCCACCGGCATCGTCGAGGTCTTCGCCAAGGCCGGGTACGACGTGCTCTACGTCGGCCGGTCCGCCGACAAGGTCGACGGCGTGCGCGCGACCATCGAGCGCTCCCTGGACAAGGCGATCCAGCGCGGCAAGCTCGAGGAGTCCGCGAAGGCCGACGTGCTGGGGCGGCTGACCGGGACCACCTCGCTCGACGACCTCTCCTCGGCCGACCTCGTGGTCGAGGCGATCGCCGAGGACCTCAACATCAAGACCACGCTGTTCGAGAACCTCGACGAGATCTGCAAGCCCGGCGCGATCCTGGCCACCACGACCTCCTCGCTGCCGGTGATCTCCTGCGCCCGCGCCACCAAGCGGCCCCAGGACGTCATCGGGATGCACTTCTTCAACCCGGCGCCGGTGATGCAGCTCGTGGAGGTCGTCTCCACGGTCTCGACCGCCGACGAGGTCACCGAGACGGTGCAGGCGCTGTGCGGTGCGGTCGGCAAGGTGGCGGTCTCCTGCGGCGACCGGGCGGGCTTCATCGTCAACGCGCTGCTGTTCCCCTACCTCAACGACGCGGTCAAGATGCTCGAGGCGCACTACGCCACGGCCGACGACATCGACGTCGCCATGAAGCAGGGCTGTGCGCTGCCGATGGGGCCGTTCGAGCTGCTCGACGTGGTCGGCAACGACGTCTCGCTGGCGATCGAGCGCGAGCTCTACCTGGAGTTCCGCGAGCCGGGCTTCGCGCCGGCGCCGCTGCTCGAGCACCTCGTCACCGCGGGCTACCTCGGTCGCAAGACCGGTCGCGGCTTCCGGGACTACCGCCACGCCTGAGCCCCCCGGGGCCCTAGTCCAGGCAGAACTCGTTGCCCTCGGGGTCGCGCATCACGAGGAACCCCAGACTCATCGGCGGCGCCGGCTCGTGCCGCTCGACCCGGGTGGCGCCGAGCCCGACCAGCCGCTCGCACTCGGCCTCCAGCGCGGCCATCCGCGCGGCGCCCTGGAGGCCGGGCGCGGCCCGTACGTCGAGGTGGACCCGGTTCTTGGCCGCCTTGGCCTCCGGCACCTGCTGGAAGAAGAGCCGCGGCCCCCGGCCCTCGGGGTCCTCGGCGGCCGACGCGCTGTTGCGCCGGTCCTCGGGGACACCGGCCGCCGCCAGGAACGCCTCCCAGGCGTCGAACGGGTCCTCGCCGTCGGCCAGCGTGTGCCCCGGCGGGGGTGGGTTGACGTAGCCCAGCACCGCCGCCCAGAAGCGGGACAGCTCCCGGGGATCACGCGCGTCGAAGGTCACCTGGAAGTCGGTCATGGCCCCGAGGCTGCCACGCAGCGTCGACGGCCGCCACGAGGCAGGCGGCTCACCCGCGGTCCGTATCCTGGCCCCATGGCAGGTTGGGTCGTCTTGGTCGTGCTCGTCGCGGTGGTGATCGCCGCGGTGGTCTCCAGCCGGCGGGGCAAGGAGCGCGCGCTGGCGCAGCGGCAGGCCGAGCTCGAGCCGGTGCGCAAGTTGGCCTTCGAGGACATCACCGCGCTCGGGGAGGAGCTTCAGTCGCTGGACCTCGACCTCGCCGGGCGGCCCCTCGACGCCGGCGCGAACTCGGACTACCAGCGCGCCCTCGACGCCTACGAGTCGGCGAAGACCGCGGCCCAGCACCTCACCCAGCCCGACGACATCCGGCACGTCACCGAGATCCTCGAGGACGGCCGCTATGCCATGGCCTGCGTGCGGGCCCGGGTGGACGGTGAGCCCCTGCCCACCCGACGCCCGCCGTGCTTCTTCGACCCGCGCCACGGCCTCTCGGTCGCCGAGGTGTCGTGGGCGCCTGCGGGCGGCGCGCCGCGCGACGTGCCGGCGTGCGCCCTGGACGCCGAGCGGGTGCGCGCCGGCGCCGAGCCCGACGTGCGCCAGGTGATGGTCGGCGCCCAGCGGGTGCCGTACTGGCAGGGGGGTCGTGCCTACCAGCCCTACGCCGCCGGCTACTTCGGCCGGACCGGCGTGATGGACATGATGTTCATGGGCATGATGTTCGGCGGCCTGGGGGGTCTGGGCGGCTTCGACGCGATGGGCGACGGCCTGGGCGCGCTCGGGGACGGGATCGGCGACGGCCTGGGCGACATCGGGGACGGGATCGGCGACATCGGGGACGGCATCGGCGACGCGTTCGGCGACATCGGGGACATGTTCGACTTCTGACCCGGTGCCCCGCCGAGTCGGCGCAGGTTGACGCCGGCATCCCTCGCGGGCGTCAACGAGCGCTGACTCGGCGTGGTGCGGGGTGTCAACGAGCGCCGACTCGGCGCGCTGGGGACGGCTCGGTAGCCTGCTCGCGTGAGCCAGAAGATCCGCGCCAACTCCGTGCTGCCGGCCCGTCGCGAACCGGTCACCCTCCAGACCGCGGACGGGCTGGAGCTGGTCGCCGAGCTGGCCGTCCCGCAGGACCGCGAGCCGGTGGCCACGCTGATCTGTCTGCACCCGCTGCCGACCCACGGCGGGATGATGGACAGCCACGTCTACCGCAAGGCGGCGTTCCGGCTGCCGGCGCTGGCCGGGGTCGCGGTGCTGCGGTTCAACACGCGTGGCACCTGGAGCGAGCAGGGCACCAGCGAGGGGTCCTTCGACAACGCCGTGGGGGAGCAGTACGACGTCGCCGCGGCGATCGAGTACGCCGAGTTCCACGACCTGCCGAACGTGTGGCTGGTCGGCTGGTCCTTCGGCACCGACCTGGCGCTGATGCACGGCCACGACCCGCTGGTCCAGGGGGCGATCCTGCTCAGCCCCCCGCTCCGGTTCAGCGACCCCGAGCACCTCACCCAGTGGGCCGACTCCGGCAAGCCGGTCAGCGCGTTCGTGCCGGAGCACGACGACTACCTGCGCCCGGCCGAGGCGGCCGAGCGCTTCCGGGCGATCCCGCAGGCCGAGGTGGTGCCGTTCGAGGGCAGCAAGCACCTGTGGGTGGGCGACGCCGAGCGGGTGCTCGACGAGATCGTCCGCCGGGTCGCCCCGGACGTCGCCGTGCCGTTGCCGACGGAGTGGGACGGCCCGATGGAGACCGCCGACACCAGCGCCTACAACGCCCACAACCTCGCGGCCTACCAGGACAAGCCCGTGCCCGGTCCGGCGCAGCGCAGCGCCGGGGGCGCTCAGGGCTGAGGCGTCCCCGTCCGGCGCGCGCGGTAGGCCGCGACCGCGTTCCGGTTCCCGCAGGCGGTGCTGCAGAACCGCCTCGACCGGTTGCGGGACAGGTCGAGCACCAGGCCGTCGCAGTCCGGGTCGGCGCACACGCCCAGCCGGGACGTCTCGTCGGCGCGGACCACGTCGATCATCGCCATCGCGGTCTCGACCGCGATCCGGGTCGCCAGCGGCGCCTCGGGGTCCGTGGCGTGCAGGTGCCAGTCCTGCTGGTCGTGGCGGACGAGGCGCGGGACCGCGCATGCGGCGGCCAGCAGCCGGTTCACGAGCGGTACGGCGTCGTCGCGGCCGCTGGTCAGCAGCGTGCGCAGCGGGGCACGCAGCGCCCGCACCTCCTCCAGCTCGGCCCGGTCGCCGGTGTGGCGGCCGGTGTAGGCGTGCTCGCGGTAGAACTCGTCGAGCGCCTCGACCGTGGTCAGGGTGTCCGGCGCCACCGCGCTGTTGACCAGTGCGACCGCGGCCAGCAGTGAGGACTCGGTGTCATGAGCGAACGGCACATTGACAGATTACACGACTGCGGCCTAGTGTCATCAGCCATGACCACGATGGCCGATGACGTCGGGAGGCTCGCCCCGGGGCCGGCCGGGTCCCGGCTCGCCTCGGGGCTGGGGTTCGCGGTCCTCTCCGCCGCGTCGTTCGGCCTGTCGGGGTCGCTGGCCAAGGGGCTGCTCGACGCCGGCTGGTCGGCGGGCGCCGCGGTCGCGATCCGGGTGCTGGTGGCCGCCGCGGTGCTCGCGGCGCCGGCGGCACTCTCGCTGCGTGGTCGCTGGGGGCTGCTGCGCCGCAACGCCGGCCTGGTCGCCGGCTACGGACTGGTGGCGGTGGCCGGCTGCCAGCTCGCCTACTTCAACGCGGTCGTGCACATGCAGGTGGGCGTCGCGCTGCTCATCGAGTACACCGCCCCCGTGGCGGTCATCGGCTGGATGTGGCTGCGGCACGGCCACCGGCCCGGCGTCCTCACGCTCGCCGGCGCGCTGGTCGCGGCGCTGGGCCTGGTGCTGGTGCTCGACCTGCTCTCCGGCGCCGACCTCAGCGTCGTCGGCGTGGCCTGGGCGCTGGGCGCGATGGTCGGCGCCGCGACGTACTTCGTGCTCTCGGCCAGCGAGTCCAACGGTCTGCCGCCGCTGGCGCTGGCCTGCTCGGGCCTGACGCTGGGGGCGGCCGCGCTGGTGCTCGCCGGCCTGGCCGGCGTGGTGCCGATGCACGTCTCCACCGCCGCCGTCGCCTACCAGGGCTCGTCGGTGCCGTTCTGGGTGCCGCTGCTCGGCCTCGGGGTGGTGACCGCGGCCGTCTCCTACGTCAGCGGCATCGCGGCCTCGCGCCGGCTCGGCTCCCGGCTGGCGTCGTTCGTGGCGCTGCTCGAGGTGCTCTTCGCGCTGGTCTTCGCCTGGCTGCTGCTGGGGGAGCTGCCCCGCGGCGTCCAGTTCGTCGGCGGCGCGTTCATCCTCGTCGGGGTGGTCGTGGTCAAGCTGGGGGAGCGGCGTACGGCGGCCGCGGCCGGCTGAGCCGGCCTGCTGCCGACCGATTGGGCCGACCGACTGGGCCGACCGGAGGGACGGGACGGATCGCTAGCGGGCGTCCTGGCGCCGGACGAACACCTCGCGGGTCAGCAGCAGGATCGCGGCCGCGGTGGGGATCGCCAGCAGGGCGCCCACTACGCCGAGCAGGGCCGCACCGATCAGCGCGGCGATGACGGTCATCGCGCCCGGGATGTCGACCGAGCGCGACATCACGCGCGGGTAGATCACGTAGTTCTCGAGCTGCTGGTAGACGACGTAGAAGATGATGCAGACCAGGCCGATCGTCGGGTCCGTGGCGAAGCCGATGGCGGTGACGATCACCGCCCCGAGCGTGGCGCCGATCATGGGGATCACGTCCAACAGCGCCACGACGAACGCCAGCGCCACGGCGTACTGACCCAGGCCCACCACGAACAGGAACACCAGCGAGCTGATCCCGGCGCACAGCGCGACCACGAAGGCGCCGGATACGTAGCCGCCGACGCCCCGGATGATCTCGTCGCCGAGCTTGCTGACCCGGCCGCGGCGCGAGGCGGGCGCGAGCCGGTAGAGCGCGTTCTTGGTCTTCTCCAGCGACGAGAGGAAGTAGAGGGTCAGCACCGTCACGACGAAGGTGTTCGCGAGCACGCCGAGCACGGCCAGCCCGATGCCGAGCACGCCGCCGAACAGGCTGCTGGCGAACTTGCCGTCGGCGAGGTAGGCCTTGACCTTGGAGATCACGTCGTACCGCTGGTCGAAGTTCTGGATCTGCCGGTTGCGCTGCAGCGAGTCCAGCCAGTCCGGCGCGTTGGCGGTGATCGCCGCCACCTGGTCGCTGATGACCGGGACGAACGCGACGAGGAACAGCGCCAGCGCCGCCACCACGACCACGATGACCGTCAGTACCGCCCACGAGCGCTTGAGTCCGCGGCGCTCGAAGAGCTCGACGGCGGGGTTGAGGCCCGCGGCGAGGAACAGGGCCACCAGGATCTGGATCAGCACCGAGCCGATCGAGATGATCAGGCCGCCCAGCCACCAGGCCAGGAACAGGCCGAGCCCGGCGAAGAAGCCGATGAGGAACGGCGACCGCTTCGACAACGGCGCCCCCGGCTCACCGAGGTCCTGGTCGGGGTCGGACCTCCACGTGTCGGCGCCCGGCGCCGGGTCGGCCCCGGCGGCGCCGCCGTCTGCGGCATTGACCACGCCGCCGGCCGCATCATCAGCGGGGCGCCGGGGCTCGGCCACGGCCGCTTCGTCGGCGGCCGCGGCCGAGTCCGGACTCACTAGTTCTCCTCGTCCTCGCCGAAGCCGGAGAAGACGTCGCGCAGCGAGGCGAGCTGGGCGCTGATCGCGTCCCGGCGCCGGGTCATCCGGTCCAGCTCGGCGCGGGTGGCGGCGAGCTGGCGCTCGGCCTCGGCGTTGCCGGTGGACGTGATCGCCTCGGCCTGGGTGCGTGCGGAGGCGACGATCTGCTCGGCCTCGCGGCGCGCCCGGACCAACAGCGCCTCGGCCTCCTGCTGGGTGTGGTGGCGCAGCTCGTTGGCCTGGTTCGAGGCGTCGCGGGCCCGCTGCTCGGCCGCACCGGCCCGCTGCTCGGCCTCCTCGACCAGCCGCTTGGTCTCCCCGACCGCGTTGGTGTGGTGGTCGGTGGCCTCGCGGGCCAGCCGCTCCTTCTCCACCGCCAGCGCCCGGCGCGCCTCCTGCACCTCACGGTCGGCCGACGCGCGCGCCTGCTCGGCCTCGCGCCGCGCCGAGATCCGCAGCTCGTTGGTCTCCTGCTGGGCGGCCAGCCGGATCTGGTCGGCCTCGCGCTTGGCGGAGGCCAGCAGGTCCTCGGCCTCGGCGCGCGAGGTGGCGCGCTCCTGCTCGGCGTCGGCCATCAGCCGGCTGCGGTTCTCGTCGAGCTCCTTGAGCTGCACGATGCGCATGTCCTCGGCCTCGCTCGAGGCCTCGGCCCGGATCGCCCGGGCGTCCCGGGCGGCCTGGGTGCGGATGTCGGCGGCCTCGCGCTGCGCGGTCTCGCGGACCTCGGCGGCCTCCTCCTCGGCCAGTCGCAGCATCGCGCTCGCGCGACCACCCAGCCCGGCGTACGACGGGTTCTTGTTCTCCTCGAGCTCCTGCTTCAGCGACTCGATCTGCGGCTCGAGCTCCGCGATGCGCCGCTCGGCGGCCTCGAGGCGCCCGCCCAGCTCGCCGCGCTCGGTGGCGAGCTGGCGGACCCGGGCGTCGACCGCGTCGCGGTCGTAGCCGCCGCGGCGTACGACGGGGAAGCCGACCGCGCCGCCGGCGGGGCCGGCCGGCAGACCCGCCGACACGACCGAGGCGGAGGACGGGGTCGACGAAGGGGCCGACGAGGGGGCGGCCGACGAGGGGGCGGACGGGGCGGTGGCCCGGGCCACGGGCGGGGCGGCGGGCGGCACCACCGGACCGGGCGTGGCCTTGGCGGCCGCGGGCGCGCCGGCCGGAGGCGGAGTGCCGCCGGACCGGTCATCGGCCCGCGGTGCCGACTTCTCCGGGGTCGTCTCGTCGGCCTTCCCGACCGCCGGCATGACCTGGGTGGCGTCGTCGTCGTGGGAGGCCTTCTCGGGCTCGTCGTCGAAGATGGACAGACCCTGGTCGCTCATGGGGGCACCTCTCCCGGGATGAAGCATCGTGGTTGGGGGCCAGTCTCCATGATCACCCCGGAACAACCCACCCCGGCGCGCGGCTTTACCGCGAACCGGGGTGGATGGGGCAGGTGATCGGTCTCTCACACGCCGCGGAACCGGTTGATCTCCGTCAGGTGCTGCTCGCGCATCTCCGGATTCCGGACGCCGAGGCCCTCCTCGGGGGCCAGGCAGAGGACGCCGACCTTGCCCTGGTGGGCGTTGCGGTGGACGTCCAGGGCCGCCTGGCCCACCTCGTCGAGGCCGTAGGTCCTCGACAGGGTCGGGTGGATCCGGCCCTTCGCGATCAGGCGGTTGGCCTCCCACGACTCGCGGTAGTTGGCGAAGTGGCTGGAGATGATCCGCTTGAGGTTCATCCACAGGTACCGGTTGTCGTACTCGTGCATGTAGCCCGACGTGGAGGCGCAGGTGGTGATCGTGCCCCCCTTGCGGGTGACGTAGACGCTGGCGCCGAAGGTCTCACGGCCGGGGTGCTCGAAGACGATGTCGATGTCCTCGCCGCCGGTGAGCTCGCGGATCCTGGCACCGAACCGCTTCCACTCGCGCGGGTTCTGCTGGGTGCCCTCGTCGTTCCAGAACCGGTAGCCCTCCTCGGAGCGGTTGATGATCAGCTCCGCGCCCATCGACCGGCAGATGTCGGCCTTGTCGTCGCTGGAGACCACGCAGACCGGCGTGGCGCCGCCGTTGAGGGCGTACTGCGTGGCGAAGCCGCCGAGGCCGCCGGAGGCGCCCCAGATCAGCACGTTGTCGCCCTGCTTCATGTCACCGCCGTTCTTGGACACCAGCTGGCGGTAGGCGGTGCAGTTGACCAGGCCGGGGGAGGCCGCCTCCTCCCAGGTGAGGTGCGCGGGCTTGGGCATCAGCTGGTTGGCCTTGACCAGCGCGATGTGCGCGAGCCCGCCGAAGTTGGTCTCGAAGCCCCAGATCCGCTGCTCGGGGTCGAGCATCGTGTCGTTGTGGCCGTCGGGGTGCTCGAGCTCCACCGAGAGGCAGTGCGCGACCACCTCGGTGCCGGGCTGCCAGGAGTGCACGCCCGGCCCGGTCTTGAGCACCACGCCGGACAGGTCGGAGCCGACGACGTGGTAGGGCAGGTCGTGGCGCGCCGCCAGCGGGGAGAGCCGGCCGTAGCGCTCGAGGAACCCGAAGGTCGAGACCGGCTCGAAGATCGAGGTCCACACGGTGTTGTAGTTGATGGCGCTGGCCATCACCGCGACGTAGGCCTCGCCCGGCCCGAGCTCGGGCAGCGGCACGTCCTCGACGTGCAGGGACCGGCGGGGGTCCTTGTCCTTGGTCGGGACCCCCTCGAACATGTCGACCTCGTCCTTGTGCACCGTCACGGCGCGGTAGGACTCGGGCAGGGGGAGGGCGGCGAAGTCCTCCGCCGGGGTGTCCCCGGCGAGGATCGCGTCGAGAATCTGCTGCACGGGGGGCTCCTGAGGGGGTCGGCCGGCCGGATGGCTCGGAAATCTACTCAGGAGTAGCCCGCGCTGTCAGGCATGTGTGACCTATCTGGCTCGGTCCGGCCCGGTGGGACTCGGTGGCGCCTCGGGGGCGGGGCGCCACCTGCCCTTCCGGGCAGCCCGGCAGGGGCCTTTGGTCCCTGTGCCCTCCGAGCCGTCGACGCCTACGGTTCCCGGGTACGCCGTTCCGCTGGAGGGAGACGGCGATGGCTTCTCAGGGGGGACCATGACAAGCATCGAGATCCACCCGCGCCGCCGGGGGGCCGGCGCGGCGACGCGGCCCGGGCCGCTCACGCTGGGCGACCCGCCGCTGCGGGACCTGGCCTCGCAGCGGGTCGACAGCAGCCTGCACGACGCGTCGCGGCGGGTGTGCCGGGCGATGCTGCTGCTGGCGCCGCTGCGCGACTCGCACGACCCCGAGCTTCGCGCGGCGTACGAGAACATCCACGACGTCATGGGCGACCTGGCCAGCATCCACCACTGGACGGCGCTCGCCACGATGCCGGCGCCGGGCGGAGTCGCCGGCCAGGTCGACTGAGCGACGGCCCGAGCCGCCGGGGTGGGGGTCGGGGGCTCAGTGCCCGGCGGCCGGCTCCACCAGCTCGACGAGCACCCCGCCGGCGTCCTTGGGGTGGACGAAGTTGATCCGCGAGCCCGCGGTGCCGCGGCGCGGCTCGTCGTAGAGCAGCCGCAGGCCGCGCTCGCGCAGCACGGTGCACACCGCGTCGAGGTCGGCGACCCGGTAGGCCATCTGCTGGATGCCGGGGCCGGAGCGGTCGAGGAACTTCGCGATCGTCGACTCCGGCGTCAGCGGCGCCAGCAGCTGGATGCAGGAGCCCGAGTCCCCGACGGCCATCATCGCCTCGCGGACGCCCTGCTCCTCGTTGGTCTCCTCGTGCGCCAGCCGCATGCCGTAGGTGTCGCGGTAGAACGCGATCGCCGCGTCGAGGTCGGCCACCGCGATGCCGACGTGGTCGATGGCGGTGAACAGGTGGGTGGGGACCTGCGTGCTCGTGTCGGACGTCATGGCCGACATCGTCGTACGACGGGGCCCGGGAGGCGAGGACGTGTGACCTTCTCCTCAGGGTTCCCAGGCCCCCACCCACTCCCGGCGGGTCGGTCCGCGTGGGTAAGGTCGCCATGAGGCCCGGGCTGCGTCCGGGCCACCCCGCAGGCACGTCGATCTGGAGGCACCTCCCATGTCAGCAAACACTGGCGGAACCGTCATCGTCGCCGGGGCCCGCACCCCGATCGGCCGGCTCCTCGGCGGGCTGAAGGACCTCTCGGCGGCGGACCTCGGCGGGGTCGCCATCAAGGGCGCCCTGGAGAAGGCCGGCGTGTCCGGCGACCAGGTCGACTACGTGGTCATGGGCCAGGTCATCCAGGCCGGCGCCGGCCAGAACCCCGCGCGCACCGCGGCGGTCGCCGGAGGCATCCCGATGACCGTCCCCTCGATCACCATCAACAAGGTGTGCCTGTCCGGCATCAACGCCATCGCCATGGCCGACCAGCTGATCCGCGCCGGCGAGTGCGAGATCGTCGTCGCCGGGGGCATGGAGTCGATGACCCAGGCGCCGCACCTGCTGCCGAAGTCGCGCGAGGGCTTCAAGTACGGCGACGTGAAGCTGGTCGACTCGATGGCCTACGACGCGCTGTGGGACCAGGCCACAGCCCAGGCCATGGGCCTGCTCACCGAGGAGTGCAACGCGGCCGCGGCGAACCTCACCCGCCAGGAGCAGGACGAGTTCTCCGCCCGGTCCCACCAGCGGGCCGCCGAGGCGTGGAAGAACGGCGTCTTCGACGAGGAGGTCGTGCCGGTCTCGATCCCGCAGCGCAAGGGTGACCCGGTCGTCGTCTCCACCGACGAGGGGATCCGCGGTGAGACCACCGCGGAGTCGCTGGGCAAGCTCCGCCCGGCGTTCAGCAAGGACGGCACCATCACGGCCGGCTCCGCCTCGCAGATCTCCGACGGCGCCGCCGCGGTCGTGGTGATGAGCCGGGCGAAGGCCGAGGAGCTGGGCCTGACCTGGCTCGCCGAGGTGGGCGCCCACGGCCAGGTGGCCGGCCCCGACTCGACGCTGCAGCTGCAGCCGGCCGCCGCGACCGCCAAGGCCTGCCGCAAGGAGGGCATCGAGCCCGCCGACCTCGACCTGGTCGAGTTCAACGAGGCGTTCGCCGCCGTCGGCATCGCCTCGGCCCGCGAGCTCGGGCTGGACGAGGGCAGGGTCAACGTCAACGGCGGCGCGATCGCGCTCGGCCACCCGGTCGGCATGTCCGGGGCCCGGATCGTGCTGCACCTCGCGCTGGAGCTCAAGCGCCGCGGCGGTGGCGTCGGCGCCGCCGCGCTGTGCGGCGGTGGCGGCCAGGGGGACGCGCTGATCGTGCGCGTGCCCAAGGCCTGAGTGCCGACCACGACCCCGACCGGCGGGGGCCGGCGCCGCGCCGCGGCCTCGGTCCCCGACCTGGTCGCCCGCGCCCGCGACGGTGACCCCCGGTCCGTGGCCCGGTTGATCTCGCTCGTCGAGGACGAGTCCCCGCTGCTGCGCGAGGTGATGGCTGCGCTGGCGCCGCACACCGGGCACGCCCAGATCATCGGCATCACCGGCTCGCCGGGCGTCGGGAAGTCCACCTCGACCAGCGCGCTGGTCACCGAGCTGCGCCGGCACGGCCGACGGGTCGGCGTGCTCGCGGTCGACCCGTCCTCCCCGTTCTCCGGCGGGGCGCTGCTCGGTGATCGGGTGCGGATGCAGGACCATGCCCTGGACCGGGACGTCTACATCAGGTCGATGGCCTCGCGCGGCCACCTCGGCGGGCTGTCCTGGACGACCCCGCAGGCCCTGCGCGTGCTCGACGCCGCCGGCTGCGACGTGATCCTGATCGAGACCGTCGGGGTCGGCCAGAGCGAGGTGGAGATCGCCGGGCTCGCCGACACCACCGTGGTGCTACTGGCGCCCGGCATGGGCGACGGGATCCAGGCGGCCAAGGCCGGCATCCTCGAGATCGGCGACCTCTACGTCGTGAACAAGGCCGACCGCGACGGGGCCGACCAGGTGCGCCGCGACCTGCGCTCGATGCTGGCGCTGGCCGACCGGCCGGAAGGGGCGTGGCGGCCGCCGATCGTGAAGACCGTCGCCCAGCGCGCCGAGGGGCTCGACGAGGTCGTCGCGAAGCTCGAGGAGCACTTCGACTGGCTGCAGTCCGCCGGCGAGCTCGAGCAGCGGCGTACCCGCCGGGCGCGCGACGAGATCGAGGCCATCGCGGTGACCGCGCTGCGCTCCCGGTGGGGCGACGTGCACGGCCGCTCCGAGCTCGACGAGCTGGCCGCCGCGGTCGCGACCGGCAAGTCCGATCCCTACACCGCGGCCGACGAGCTGCTCGAGGCGTTCACCGAGTGACGTGACGCCGCGTGGCCCGGGTCACACCGCCGGGCCCGGGCGCGCCTCGGCCCACCGCCGGTCCAGACCTGTTACACAGGTCCAGACCAGCTCGGGGGCCGATCGATGGAGAAGTCTGCGATGAACGCCAAGAAGGTGCTCCTCATCCTGGTGGTGGTGTTCCTCGGGTTCTGGATGTTCCAGGACCCCCACGGGTTCGCGGTGTCCGCCAAGGCCGCCGGCGGCAGCGCGTGGCAAGCGCTCAGCTCGCTCTTCCGCGGCGTGATCCGCTTCATCAACCAGCTGAACTGAGGGGCCGACGGATGGGATCCCGGTGAGACTGGCCCGCCCCGCCGACCTCGACATCGGTCGGCACCTGCTCCGCGAGGAGGGCGAGGTCATCGTCGACGTGGTGCATCACCACTGGGCGGCGTACACCCTGCCGGTCCTCGAGAGCGCTGTCGCAGTGCTGCTGATCGGCGCCACCGCGGTGGTGCCGGCCGCGCTCTCGACGGTGCCGTTCGTGCTCGCGCTCGCGCTCTTCGCCCACGCCGCCTGGTGCTACGCCCGCGAGCACAAGGACCGGTTCGTGATCACGAACATGCGGGTCTTCCGGGTGCACGGGGTGCTCTCCCGGCGGCTCGCGACGATGCCGCTGCACAGGATCCTCGACATCACCGTGGTCCGGCCGCTGCACGGCCGGCTGCTGGGCTTCGGCCACTTCGTCTTCGAGTCCGCCGCCCAGGACCAGGGGCTGCGCGACATCCGGTACGTCGGCCGCCCCGACGAGCGCGACCTCGCGATCCAGCGGGTGGTGCAGCGCTCGGGCCTGCGCGGCCCCCGGCACCTCAACTGAGCCGCTGCAGGAATCCCCGGCTGACCGGGGAATCTCTCGCTTGAGGGGCGTTGCAACGCCCATCAACCGTAGGAACACCCGGCTGGCCGGGGATTCCTGCAGCCACCCGCGCGCAGCCTCGCTGCCCCCCGGCCGCCGGTCTCACCACTAGGCTGCCGCCCATGTCCCGGCTGCCGTTCGACCCCATCGACGAGGCGGCCCGCCAGTGGGGCCAGCGCTGGCAGGGGGTCCCGGCGATGCACGCGGTCACCTCGCTGATGCGGGTGCAGCAGCTGGTGCTGGCCGAGCTCGACGGGCTCCTCAGGCCGCACGGACTGACGTTCGCGAGGTACGAGGCCCTGGTGCTGCTGGTCTTCTCGTCCCGGGGCTCGCTGCCGCTGGGGAAGATGGGGGAGCGGCTGCAGGTGCACCCCACCTCGGTCACCTCGATCGTGCGCCGGCTCGAGGCCGACGGCCTGGTCGAGCGGCTGCCGCACCCCGAGGACGGCCGCGCGGTGCTCGCCGAGATCACCGCCGCCGGCCGGGCCCTGGTCGAGCGGGCCACCGCGGACCTGGTCGCCGCCGACTTCGCGCTGGGCGCGCTCGACGAGGAGCAGCTGGGCCGGTTGTCCGCGCTGCTGGCGCCGGTGCGTCGCGCGGCCGGCGACTTCTGAGCCGGGCAGGGCTCCGGGGAAGACGCCGCCGCGGAGCTGCGGCGTCAACCTGCGCCGACTCGGCGTGCCCCCGGGGTGTCAACGAGCGCCGACTCGGTGTGCCCTGGGGTGTCAACGAGCGCCGACTCGGCGCGGGTTTCTCTCAACTAGTAGGACGTCCTACTATCGAGGACATGGCCGAGACCGAGAACCAGACCGACGCCGCCGCGGAGAGCCGCGGCACCGCCCGCTCGCGCTGGCAGTCCCGCTACGAGAAGTCCCGCGTCCGCGAGGCGGACTTCACCACGCTGAGCGGGCTCGAGCTCGAGCCGGCCTACGGCACCGAGGACTCGGAGTGGCCGGGCGAGTTCCCGTTCACCCGCGGCCTGTACCCCACCGGCTACCGGGGACGGACCTGGACGATCCGTCAGTTCGCCGGGTTCGGCAACGCCCAGCAGACCAACGAGCGCTACAAGATGATCCTGGGCCGCGGCGGCGGCGGGCTGTCGGTGGCCTTCGACATGCCCACGCTGATGGGCCGCGACTCCGACGACCCCAAGGCGCTCGGCGAGGTCGGCCACTGCGGCGTCGCGATCGACAGTGCCGCCGACATGGAGGTCCTCTTCGACGGGATCGACCTCGGTGACGTCACCACGTCGATGACGATCAGCGGCCCGGCCGTCCCGGTCTTCTGCATGATGATCGTCGCCGCCGAGCGGGCCGGCGTCGACACCGGCAAGCTCAACGGCACCCTGCAGACCGACATCTTCAAGGAGTACATCGCACAGAAGGAGTGGCTCTTCGGTCCCGAGCCGCACCTGCGGCTGATCGGCGACCTGATGGAGTACTGCGCCGCGGAGATCCCGGCGTACAAGCCGCTGTCGGTGTCGGGCTACCACATCCGCGAGGCCGGCTCGACGGCCGCGCAGGAGCTCGCCTTCACCCTCGCCGACGGCTTCGGGTACGTCGAGCTGGGGCTCTCCCGCGGCCTGGACGTGGACGTCTTCGCACCCGGCCTGTCGTTCTTCTTCGACGCCCACGTGGACTTCTTCGAGGAGATCGCGAAGTTCCGTGCCGCCCGCCGCATCTGGGCGCGCTGGATGCGCGACGTCTACGGCGCGAAGACCGAGAAGGCCCAGTGGCTGCGCTTCCACACCCAGACCGCGGGCGTCTCGCTGACGGCGCAGCAGCCCTACAACAACGTGGTCCGCACCGGCATCGAGGCCCTCTCCGCGGTGCTCGGCGGCACCAACTCGCTGCACACCAACGCGCTCGACGAGACCCTTGCGCTGCCCAGCGAGCAGGCCGCCGAGATCGCGCTGCGCACCCAGCAGGTGATCATGGAGGAGACCGGCGCCGTCAACGTCGCGGACCCGCTCGGCGGCTCGTGGTACGTCGAGGCGCTCACCGACCGCATCGAGGCCGAGGCCAACGCGATCTTCGACAAGATCCTGGCCATGGGCGGCTCGACCCTCACCCACGCCGACACCGACCGGCTGGCCGAGACGATGCGACGCTCCACGGGCGCGACCATCGACCGGGCCGAGTGGCCCGTCACGCAGGGCCTGCTGCGCGGGATCGAGGACGGGTGGTTCATGTCCGAGATCGCCGAGGCCGCCTTCCAGTACCAGACCGCGCTGGAGAAGGGCGAGAAGCGCATCGTCGGCGTCAACTGCCACGAGGACTCCGTCACCCACGACCTGGAGATCCTGCGGGTCTCCCACGAGGTCGAGGTCGAGCAGGTCCGCGAGCTGGCCCGGCGCCGCGAGTCCCGCGACGACGCGGCCGCGCGCGCGGCCGTGCAGCGGATGGTCGAGGTCTCGCGGACCGAGGAGAACATGATCTCCTCGATGCTCGAGGCGGTCCGTGCCGAGGCGACCCTCGGCGAGATCTGCGACGCGCTGCGCGCCGAGTGGGGGGAGTACCGCGAACCCGCGCGGTTCTGACCCGGCCAACGGCTCCTAAGGTGTCCGGGTGCGCCCCGGAATCGACCTGCTGACCCGCAAGTGGTGGCGAGCCGTCGGCCGCCGCGTCGACCTCGCCGGCGAGCACGCCTGGCTGGCGGGACCCGTCTCGCGGGGCCCGGTCGTCCGCGACGGGTGGCTGGCCGACGAGGCGGCCCGCTCCGGCGGCCAGGTGCACGAGGACGTCCCGGGCGCGGGGCTGGTCCCGCACTTCGCCGCGCTGGACGGGCCGGGCTTCGACTCGGCCGCGCTGGCACCGGAGGTCCGCGACTTCTACGAGCACACCTCCGACTGGCGGATGGAGGTGTGGACCGGCTGGCGGGCCGCCTTCTGGCCCGGCGGTGAGCTGGTCTCGCGGCTCTTCGGTCGGCGGGTCGAGCAGCTCGCGCTGCCGACGCGCCCGCTGGACGTGGCCCGGGGCATGGAGAGCCGGGTCTCGCTGATCACCGACGCCCGCGGCGCCCAGGTCGCCGCCGCCTGGCTCCGCACCCTGCGGGCCACGGGGGAGTACGTCTACAGCGGCTGCTACTCCCACCGCCGACTCCCCGGCGCCGACCGGCCCGCCGTGCACGTGGCCTTCCCGCTGGAGCACGGCAACGTCCAGGTGTTCCTGCGCCCGGAGGTCGGCGCGAACGGCTCGCTGTGGCTCCGCTCGCCCGGGGAGGGGTTCGGCGGCCACGGCGCCTACGTCGTGGTCCAGGACGGCGGCAGCGCGTTCGCGGCGACGCTGCCGATCCGGGAGGACTTCCAGGTGTACGTCGACCCCGAGAGCGTGCTCCGCTGCGACCACCGGCTCCGGCTATGGTCGGCCGAGGCGGTCGCGCTGCACTACCGGCTCGAGCCGGACCGGAGGCGGGCGCTGCGCACCGACACGCTGCTGTGACTGGGTGTGTCCCTATTCGGGCTCACCGGCTTCCCTTGGCCAGCGACGCACAGGGCGCGGTGGCTGTTGGTTGCCGTCCGAGCGCCTGCCACTCCTTGGTGGTGGGTCTTGTCTCGGTTCCGGCCCAGGGCCCCTTGGTGGTGCGGGGTGGCGGTCGGCTCTACGTCCCGGTCCATCCGGGTGCGGACACCGTGCGGGGTGTCAGGCGGCCGCAGGTAGCGGCGGTGCTGCGGTGGCTGGTCCTGTATAGCGGGCGAGGTTGATGGCGGCGTTGACGTCGCGGTCGATGGCCAGGCCGCAGTCCGGGCAGGTGTAGACCCGGTCGGTCAGGGTCAGGTCGGTCTTGACCTGACCGCAGCCGGAGCAGGTCTTGGACGAGGGGTACCAGCGGTCGGCGATCGTGAGGGTGGTGCCGTACCAGGCGGTCTTGTACTCGATCTGCCGCCGCAGCTCCCCGAAGGAGGCGTCGGAGACGACTCGGGCCAGCATGCGGTTGCTGACCATTCCGGCGGCATTGAGGTCCTCGATGACCACCGCCGCGTGCCCCTTGGCGATGGCCGCAGAGAGCTCGTGGAGGAGGTTGCGGCGCAGGTGGGCGACGCGGGCGTGGACCCGTCCCAGGCGTCGTGCTGCCTTGCGCCGGCCGGCCGAGTCTCGCTTGGTTCTCGCGAAGGCTTGGTTGGCCAGCTTCAGGCGTGCCTGGGCGTGCTGGAGTGCTTTCACCCCCTCCACCGCGGCCAGCACTCGGCCGTGTTCGTCGGCGATCACCGCCAGGACCTTGACGCCGAGATCGACCCCGACCGTTGCCTGATGTCGGTCCCGGATGTCGCGGCGGGCGTGGTGGAAGTCGGCAGCGACACCCGTGACCGCGACGATCCAGCGGCCGCGTTCGAACCGGAAGGACGCGGCGTAGGCGTGGAACCGGCCCGAGTCGTACATCCGCCGCAGCTGCTTGGTGCTCTCCCGCACGTGGAGCTCGCCGAGCTTGGGAAACCGGATGGCCCGCGGACCGGTCGGCCGGACCGGCGAGGCGGCGCCTTCGGTGTACTTGGCGCGGAGCCGGAACGCCGGGGCGGTCTTGTGTCGAGACTTGAACCGGGGAAACCCAGCGGCCTTCCCGGCCCGGGTCCCCTGGCGGGAGTCGGCCCAGTTCTTCAGGGCCTGCGCTGCGTTCACGCTCGCGCACTCGAACACGTCCGCAGAGATCTCGCCCCGCCAGGCCAGCCCCCGTGTGCCGTCGGGGTTGACCGGTGCCGAGGCATCGCGGCCGTCCTTCCAGGCGTTCATGTGGTTGATCAACGCGACCTTCGACCACGACAGCGCCGGCGTGAGCTGACCCTCGGCGAGCCCATAGCTGCGCTCGGCGGCGCGTTGGTCCAGGTTGGCCCGCACGCGCGCCAGCTGATGGTTGAACGCCAACCGCGCCGCGCCCGCGTGCGCCAGCAGCGCTCGATGCTGGGCCTGGTTGACGTCGAGGGTGAAGCGGAACGTCGTGGACCGGGTCAACCGCACACCGGTGCGCGAGACCAGAACGGCTTCGTCAACGGTAGCGGGGATCGGCATGCGACCGATGGTGCACCGCACCACCGACACCGCAGGCGACCCACAGTGCGATCCGTCTCCGGTGTCGGTTCACGAACGCAGCATGGTCCACAGCGTCGGTCCATCGTCTGGCAGACGGATCTCCTCGACGACCTCGAACCCGAACCGCTGGTAGAGGGGCAGGTTCGCGAAGTTGCTGCTCTCCAGGTAGGCCGGCCCCTCGATCTTCGCCAGGCGGTGCTCCAGCAGCGCTGACCCGGCGCCCCGTCCGGGCGTGGAGGCACCCAGCTGGGCGAGGTACCAGAACGCTCAGGGTGGCCGGGCCCGCGCGAAGGCCGCCTCGAGCACGGCACCACGGCGGATGCCGGGGCCCATCGCGAGGAACAACGTCGCCAACCCCGCCAGCCGCCGACCGTACGACACGCGATGCCCCGGTGGGTCCCACAACGCCGCACCCCTCAACTCGCCGTCTTCCCACGCCAGGTCCGCGCATCCGGGAGCGGCATGAACGTGTGCGGCCAGCGCTCGGAACATCCGGACGTCGCGGTCCCCGGCGGGTAGCAGCCACCGGACCACTGGGTCGGCCGCGAACGCCGTTGCCAACGTCTCGGCCACGACGACGCGCTCCCGAGCACACGCGGCCCTAACCTCCATCACGGTCGGAGCCTAAGGTGCCGGCCGGCAAGGTGCAGGCGGGTTGCTGTCGTCCACGCCGAAACCCACCACCGAGTCGTGCCCGACCCCTGCCTCATGCCGCGACCCCGACTCGCGGCTCACGGGCTCTCGACCGGGCGAGCTGACGCAACGTTGTCGCGATGCAGGCCACTTGGAGCCAGCCGGTCGCCGAGGTGGTGGTGTTCTCGAACGACTTCGCCAAGCGGTGCGAGCGGCCGAGGCGCCCGTGCGCGACCTCGACGCGCCAGGCGTGTCGGATGGGTCGGAAGACCGGCTGCTTGTCGTCCCACCCGACGCGGCGGACCTCGAGGTCGTGGCGCTTCCCGATATTGCGGGCGGCCGCCGCGGTGACGCCGCGGTCCACCAGAACAAGCTCGAGCCGGCCAGTGACGCCCTGCTCGGCCAGGTGCCCCAGCATCAGTTCGCTGGCTCGATTCTCGTGGGTAGAAGCGGGCACGACCAGCGCGCCCACCGGGAGACCGGTCACGTCCACGGCCACGACGCGCTTGGCACCGTTGGTGCGGCCGTACGGTCCGCCACGGTCGTGGAAGGTGAACCCACCATTCGAAGCGCCCCGGGCCAGGTGCGTGTCGATCACCACCATCGAGGGAACTTCCTCCGCCCGACCACCCGCCTCACGCGCGGCCGCATGCAACACCGTCAGCGCACGCGCCCACGTGCCATTGCGCGACCAGCGGCGGAACTGCGACCACACCCGGGTCCACGGCCCGAACGACTGCGGGAGATAGCGCCACTGGCAACCGGTCTGCGCGATGTACAACATCGCGTCCACCACGGCACGCAGATCATCGGCATGCTTGCGGCCCCGCTTGCCCGGCGCGTGGAACACCGGCTCCAGCAGTTCCCACTGCTCGTCGGTCAGGTCACTTGGATAGGACATGCCCCGCACGGTGACGACACAGCCCACCACGGCAATAGGGACACACCCAGTGAGGACGGCTCGGCCGGGGGTCGGGACGACGCCCCGGAGCGGGCCGCCGGCCAGGTCTCTAGGATTGCGGTCATGACCCAGCAGCCGTTCAGCCGCCCCGGCGCGATCGACCTCTCGGCCCTCAAGCGCCCCGCCCAGTCGCCGCCCTCAGCCGGCGGCCCCGCCGCGGGCCCGACCGGTGCCCCCGGGACCGCCCCCACCGGCGGCGGTACGGCGTACTCGGTCGACATCGACGAGCAGAACTTCCAGGCCACCATCGAGGCGTCGATGACCGCGCCGGTGCTGCTGGTGTTCTACTCGCGCACCCGGATGCCCGAGAGCGGCCAGCTCGCCGACGACCTGCGCTCGCTCTCCGACGAGTTCGAGGGCCGCTTCCTCGCGGGCCTCGTCGACATCGACGCGGCGCCCTCGATCGCGCAGGCGATGCAGATCCCCTCCATCCCGCTGGTGGTCGCGGTCCTCGACGGGCGCCCGGCGCCGCTGTTCCAGGACGTGCTCCCGCTGGAGGAGCTGCGCACCGCGCTCACGACCGTCCTGCAGCAGCTCACCGCGCAGGGCATGGCCGGGCGCCACCAGCCCCGGTCCGCGGCTCCCGAGGCAGCGGGCGAGGACGGCGAGGCGGTCGACCCGCGGTACGCCGCGGCGCAGGACGCGCTCGGCGACGGCGACATCGACCGCGCGGTCGCGGAGTACCAGAAGCTCGTCGACGCCAACCCCGCCGACACCGAGGCCGCCGCCGGCCTGGCGATGGCCAAGGTGCTCCTGCGCACCCGCGGCGTGGACCTGCAGCAGGCGCGGGAGGCGGCCGCCGCCCGGCCCGACGACGTCGCGGCGCAGACCATGGTCGCCGACCTCGACATGCTCGGCGGCCACGTCGACGACGCGTTCGACCGGCTGGTCGACGTGATCCGGCGCACCTCCGGCGCCGACCGCGACCAGGCGCGCGAGCACCTGCTCGCGCTCTTCGGGGCGGTCGGCAACGACGACCCGCGGGTCCTCCGCGGCCGTCAGAACCTCGCCTCTGCGCTGTTCTGAGGCGAGCAGCGGCCGGCGAGGCACGAGCCGGCCGCGTGGGCTCGACCAGGTTGAGCAAGCACCGCGACCGAGCCTGCGAGGTCGCGACGTGCGCGTCGAAACCCGGTGCCCGGGGCGTGCTCAGCTGGCGCCGCCCAGCGCGGCGCGCCCGGCCTCGAGCCGGGCGATCGGCACCCGGAACGGCGAGCAGCTGACGTAGTCCAGCCCCACCTCGTGGAAGAAGTGGATCGACGCGGGGTCGCCGCCGTGCTCGCCGCAGATGCCGAGGTGCAGGTCCGGGCGCACCTCGCGGCCCTTCTCGACCGCGGTGCGCACCAGCGCCCCGACGCCCTCGACGTCGAGAGACTCGAACGGCGAGACCGGGAAGACCCCCTGCTCGAGGTAGGGGCCGAAGAACGACGCCTCGACGTCGTCGCGCGAGAAGCCCCAGGTCATCTGGGTCAGGTCGTTGGTGCCGAAGGAGAAGAACTCGGCCGCGCCGGCGATCTGGTCCGCCGTGAGCGCGGCCCGCGGCAGCTCGATCATGGTGCCGACCCGGAAGGACACGTTCACGCCCGTCTCCTCCTCGACCACCGCGGCCACCTCCTCGATCCGGCGCTTGACCAGTTCCAGCTCCCGCACCGACGCCACGAGCGGGATCATGATCTCCGGCCGGGGGTCGCCGCCCTGCTCGAGCCGGGCCGCGGTCGCCTCCAGGATCGCCCGGGCCTGCATCGTGAACAGCTCGGGGATGACGATCCCCAGGCGCACGCCGCGCAGCCCCAGCATCGGGTTCTGCTCGTGCAGCCGCCGGACCGCCTCGAGCAGCTTGCGCTCCCGCTTCTTGCGGTGGCCGCGGGTGTCGGCGAGAGCCATGGCCACCGAGAGCTCGGTGAAGTCGGGGAGGAACTCGTGCAGCGGCGGGTCGATCAGCCGGATCGTCACCGGCAAGCCGTCCATCGCCTCGAGGATCTCCGTGAAGTCCTGCCGCTGCAGGGGGAGCAGCGCCTGCAGCGCCTTGTGCTGCCCCTTCGCGTCGTCGGCGACGATCAGGTTCTCCACCAGCTCGCGCCGCTCGCCGAGGAACATGTGCTCGGTGCGGCACAGCCCGATGCCCTGGGCGCCGAACCGGCGCGCCCGGGCGGCGTCGGGGGCGGTGTCGGCGTTGGCGCGCACCGCGAGCCGGCGTACGCCGTCGGCGTGCTCCATCAGCCGCCGGACCGCGTCCACGACCGGGTGGTCGAGCTGCTCACCCTCGAAGTAGCGCACCACCGCGGAGTCGGCCACCGGGACGGCGCCGTCGAACACCTCGCCGGTGCTGCCGTCGATGGAGATCACGTCGCCCTCGCGGACGGTCTTGCCGCCGCGCACGGTGAACTGGCCGCTCTTGGCGTCCACGTCGAGCGCCTCCGCGCCGCACACGCAGGTGCGGCCCATGCCGCGCGCGACCACGGCGGCGTGCGAGGTCTTGCCGCCCCTGCTGGTGAGGATGCCCTTGGCGACCATCATCCCGTGCAGGTCGTCGGGGCTGGTCTCCTTGCGGACCAGGATCACGTCCTCGCCCTGCTCGGCCCACTCCACCGCGGTGTCCCAGTCGAAGACCGCCTTGCCGACCGCGGCGCCGGGGGAGGCGTTCATGCCCTTGGCGAGCAGGGTGCGCTCCGCGGCGGGGTCGAACCGCGGGAACAGCAGCTGCGCGAGCTGGGCGCCGGTGACCCGGCCCAGCGCCTCGTCCATGTCGATCAGGCCCTCGTCGGCCATGCCGACCGCGATCCGGTACGCCGCCTCCGGGGTGCGCTTGCCGACCCGGGTCTGCAGCATCCACAGCTTGCCGCGCTCGATGGTGAACTCGATGTCGCACATGTCGCGGTAGTGGTCCTCGAGGGTCTTCATGATCGCCAGCAGGCCGTCGTGCGAGGACTTGTCGATCTCCTCGAGGTCGGCCAGCGCCACGGTGTTGCGGATGCCCGCGACCACGTCCTCGCCCTGGGCGTTCTGCAGGTAGTCGCCGTACTCGCCCTGGGCGCCGGACGCGGGGTCGCGGGTGAAGGCGACCCCCGAGCCGGAGTCCATCCCGCGGTTGCCGAAGACCATCGCCTGGATGTTGACCGCCGTGCCGCCGCCCTCCGGGATCCGCTCCTGGCGGCGGTAGAGCACGGCGCGGTCGGTGTTCCAGGAGTCGAACACCGCGCGCATCGCCAGCTCGAGCTGCTCGCGCGGGTCCTGGGGGAACGGCCGGCCGGCGTGCTCCGCGATGAGCTTCTGGTAGGCCTCGACGAGGTCACGCAGGTCGTCGGCCTCGAGCCCGAGGTCGTCGGTGGTGCCGCGGCGGTCCTTGGCCCGGTCGAGCTCCTCGGAGAAGAGCTCGTCGTCGAGCCCGAGCACGGTGGTGCCGAACATGCCGAGCAGCCGGCGGTAGGAGTCCAGGGCGAACCGCTCGTCGTCGCTCTGCGTGGCCAGGCCGTGCACGGACTCGTCGTTCAGGCCGACGTTGAGGACCGTCTCCATCATCCCGGGCATGGAGTGCGCCGCCCCCGAGCGGACCGAGACCAGCAGCGGGTCGGTCGGGTCACCGAGCCGGCGTCCCATCGCCTCCTCGAGGCGGGCGAGGTGCTCGTCGATCTCCTCGGCGAGCCCGTCGGGCAGGTCCTGGGCGCGGAGGTAGGCGTTGCACGCCTCGGTGGTGATCGTGAACCCCGGCGGGACCGGCAGCCCGAGGTTGGTCATCTCGGCGAGGTTGGCCCCCTTCCCGCCGAGCAGCTCCTTCTGGTCCTTGTTCCCCTGCGCGAAGTCGAAGACGTAGGTGCTCACAGGGCATCTGTACCCGGTTCGCGCCGTTTTTGGCAGGGGCCTGCGGGACTAGATCCCGGACTCGGTGTACGTCGCGGCCCCGGATCCGCCCGCGACGCGGCCCAGCGCCGACCGGATCCGGCGCGCGGTGAAGTCGGCGCAGCGCTTCTCGACCTGCTCGATCGTGCAGAACTCGGCGGCGCTGATCTCGCGGGTCTGCTTGACGACCCGCTCCAGGAGCGCGGGGTCGTGGACGCCGCCGTCGAAGACCAGGCACAGGGCGTCGTCCCACCCGCTCCACGGCGGCAGCCAGTCGGTGAGCAGCAGGTTGCCGGCCTCGATGACCAGCCCGAGCTCCTCCTCGACCTCGCGGGCCACGGCCAGCTGCGGTGACTCGCCGACCTCGACCACGCCCCCGGGCAGGTCCCAGTCCTGCTTGTAGGTCAGCTGGCACAGCAGCACCCGGTCGTCGTGGTCGCGCAGCAGCATCTGGCTGATCGCGCGCTTGCGGGGCAGGAAGGAGTTCAGCAGGGCGCGGAAGCCCTCCGGCTCGTGCGCGGGGGCGTCGGTGGCGAGCCGGGCGTAGACGATCCGGTCGACGGTCCGGCCGGCCACGGTGACACCGCGCATCACGCCCTCGCGCCGCAGCCCGGCCCAGGTGGCCACCCGCTGGCCGAGCTCGTCGTCGGGGGAGACCAGGGCCTCGACCCGGGGGTGCGCGGCCAGCGCCCCCTCGACCTCTCGGCGCACGACGTCGACCGCGGCGGTGAACCCCTCGTCGTGCAGGTCGGGGACCCACTCGATCCGCGCGACGCCGTCGGCCACGGTCGAGACGGTGGTGGGCTGGTCGGTCACGGTTCCACCCTAACGAGCCCGCGGGCGCCCGGCCGGACGGGCGTCAGTCCCGCCGGCGCAGCCACACGGTGGCCAGCGGCGGTACGACGAGCTCGGCGTACGCCGGCTGTCCCGACCAGTCGCCCTCGACGGCCGTGACCGCGCCCATGTTGCCGACCCCGGAGCCGGTGTAGGACTCGGCGTCGGTGTTGACGACCTCCTCCCAGACCCCGGCGGAGGGCAGCCCCAGCCGGTAGCCCTCGTGGGGGACCGCGGCGAAGTTCGACACGCAGACCAGGTCCGGGCCCGAGGAGCCGCGGCGGATGAACGAGAAGACGTTGCGGTTGGCGTCGTTGGCGTCGATCCACTGGAACGTGCCGGGCTCGTTGTCCCGCGACCACGCGGCCGGCGTCTCGGCGTAGACGCGGTTGAGGTCGCGCACCAGCGACTGCACGCCGCGGTGCTCGGGGTGGTCGAGCAGCCACCAGTCCAGCTCGCGGGCCTCCGCCCACTCCGACTCCTGGCCCATCTCCGCGCCCATGAACAGCAGCTGCTTGCCCGGGTGGGCCCACATGAAGCCCAAGTAGGCACGCAGGTTGGCCAGCTGCTGCCACCGGTCGCCGGGCATCTTGCGCAGCAGGGACCCCTTGCCGTGCACCACCTCGTCGTGGCTGATCGGCAGCACGTAGTTCTCCGACCACGCGTAGACGAGGGAGAACGTCAGCTCGCCGTGGTGGTAGGTGCGGTGCACCGGCTCGTGCTGCATGTAGGCCAGCGAGTCGTGCATCCAGCCCATGTTCCACTTGAAGCCGAACCCGAGGCCGCCCTCGGAGGTAGCGCGCGTGACGCCCTCCCAGGAGGTCGACTCCTCGGCGATCGTGATCGCGCCGGGGACCCGCTTGTAGACGGTGCCGTTCATCTCCTGGAGGAACTGCATGGCCTCGAGGTTCTCCCGCCCGCCGTGGACGTTCGGCGTCCACTGGCCGGGCTCGCGGGAGTAGTCGAGGTAGAGCATCGAGGCGACCGCGTCCACCCGCAGCCCGTCGACGTGGAACTCCTCGAGCCAGTAGAGGGCGTTGGCGACCAGGAAGTTGCGGACCTCGCGGCGCCCGAAGTTGAACACGTAGGTGCCCCAGTCGGGGTGCTCCCCGCGCGAGGGGTTGGGGTCCTCGTAGAGCGGCGTGCCGTCGAAGCGGGCCAGCGCGAACTCGTCCTTGGGGAAGTGCGCCGGCACCCAGTCCACGATCACGCCGATCCCGGCCTGGTGCAGCCGGTCGACCAGCAGTCGGAAGCCGTCGGGGTCGCCGAACCGCGCGGTCGGGGCGAAGTACGACGTGACCTGGTAGCCCCAGGACCCGCCGAACGGGTGCTCCATCACCGGCAGGAACTCCACGTGGGTGAACCCGAGGTCGGTGAGGTAGGGCACCAGGTGGTCGGCCAGGTCGGCGTAGGAGTACAGCCCGCCGCCGTGGTGCTTCTTCCACGAGCCCAGGTGCAGCTCGTAGACCGACATCGCCTCGTGGACGGGCTGCCTGGTCGGGCGGGCGGTCATCCACTCCTCGTCGCCCCAGGTGTAGGAGGACTCGAAGACCACCGAGGACGTCGCCGGCGGCACCTCGGTGTGGTAGGCCATCGGGTCCGCCTTCTCCCGCCACTGGCCGTCGGCGCCGAGGATCACGAACTTGTAGCCGGTGCCGCTGCCGGCGCCCGGGACGAACAGCTCCCACACCCCGGAGCTGCCGAGCTGGCGCATCGGGTGCTCGCGGCCGTCCCAGCTGTTGAACGAGCCCTTCACCCGCACGCCGCGCGCCGACGGCGCCCAGACCGCGAACGACGTGCCGCTGATGGTCTCGCCCAGCGGCGTGCGGTAGTGCTGCACGTGCGCGCCGAGCACGTCCCAGAGCCGCTCGTGCCGGCCCTCGTTGATCAGGTGCAGGTCGACCTCGCCCAGCGTGGGCAGGAAGCGGTAGGGGTCGTCGAGCTCGTGCGGCTCCCCGTCGTAGGCCACCGAGAGGCGGTAGTCGGGCACCTCGGCCATCGGCAGCACGCCGGACCAGATGCCCTCGTGCTCGTGGTGCAGCGGGGTCTCGACGCGGCCCTCGGGGCCGTCGTGGAGCACGACGACGCGCGAGGCGAGCGGCTTGAGGACACGGACGGTGACGCCGCCGTCGTGGGGGTGGGCCCCGAGCACGCCGTGGGGGTCGCCGTGGGCGCCCCGAACGAGCAGGTCGAGCTCCTCGACGGGGACGGGCTTCACGGTGGGGGTGCTGGTCATGACACTCCGATCCTCGCGACGGCCTCGAGTGGGATGCCCACCCAGGACGGACGGTTGCGCGTTTCGTAGACGGTCTCGTAGACGGCCTTGTCGGCGACGTACGCCGCGAGCAGCGTCTCCTCGGCCGACGTCAGGTCCCGCCCGGAGGCGTAGGCGGTCAGGAAGGCGGTGCGGTTGCGCTCGGCCCACTCCGCGGCCCGGTAGGCGCGCTGCTCGGTGGCCCCGTCGCCGTCGTCGTCCCAGGTGCGCTCCACGACCCGCGGGGCGTAGTCGAAGGAGCGCAGCATGCCGGCGACGTCGCGCCAGGGCGAGTCGGGCAGCATCCGCTCGGTCAGCGGCTTGGCGGGCTCGCCCTCGAAGTCGACGATCTTCCAGCCGCGCACGGTGCGCAGCGTCTGGCCCAGGTGCAGGTCGCCGTGCACGCGCTGGACCACGACCTCGTCGAGCCCGCGCAGTGCGTCGAAGGCGCGGCGCAGGTCCGCGGCGTGCGGCTCCAGGCCGGGTACGACGGGGAGCGCCTCGTCGAGCCGCCGGTCCATGGCGTCGGCCAGCCCGACCAGGTCCGCCCGGGTGCGCCGCTCGGTCCCGAAGTGCTCGGCCAGGCTGTGGTGGACCTCGGCCAGCGCCTGGCCCAGCCGGGCGGACTCGCCGGCGAAGTCGCCGCCGACCTCGTCGGCACGCAGGTCGCCCTCGGCGAAGAGGTTGCGCACGCTGGCCAGCGCGAGCTCCCAGCCGTCGGTGGCGGTGCGCAGGAACTGCTGCAGCATGGCCAGGTGCAGGACGTCGTCGCCGGTCTCGCCCTCGGCGCCCAGCGCCGGGCACTCCAGCCAGCCGTAGAGGGCCGGCACGTGCTCGCTGCCGGCGCGGGTGAGCACCTCGTGGACGGCGATGTCGGGGTTGACCCCCGGGGTGATCCGGCGGAACACCTTGAGCAGGGAGTCGTCGCCGAACGCGACCGAGGAGTTGGACTGCTCGCCGCTGAACAGCGTCGAGCGGCTCTCCAGGTCGAGCTCGTGGCCCGGCATCCGGTGGAACCGCAGGGGACCCTCGGGCGGGTCGGCGAACGAGCGCAGCCAGCAGGCCATCGCCTCGCGGTCGTGGACCGCGTCGTAGACGTGGCTGGGGCCGAACTCCTCGTCGGTCCAGGCCCCGACCAGCGCGTGCTCCAGCCGCTCCTGCGGCTCGGCGTAGAACGCCAGCGGGAGCTGGTAGTAGTCCTCCGGGCCGCCGTCGTCGTAGCCGATCGTCACCAGCTCCAGGGCGACCCGCGGGCCCTCGGGCACGCAGCCCGGGACCTCGCCGAGCCGGCGGCTGCCGGTGACGCGGAACGGCCGTCCCTTGCCGCCGAACCAGCGTGCCTTCCCCACGTAGGCCGCCAGGAGCTCCAGCGGCCGGGCCTCGGGTGTCTGGTCGGCAGGCGTCACAGGGCAGCTCCCTCGTCGGTCTCCGGTGCGGTCAGTCTGAACCAGTAGAAGCCGTACCCACCCAGCGTGAGGAGATACGGCAGCTCGCCGATCGGGGGGAAGGGCACGCCGCCGAGCAGCTCGACCGGCACCATCGCCTCCCAGCGGCGCAGGTCCAGCTCGACCGGCTGCGGGAACCGGGAGAGGTTGTTCACGCAGATGATCACGTCGCGGCGCCCGTCGTCGCCCTCGTGCTCGCGGGCGTAGGACAGCACGCTCGGGTTCGAGCCCCCCAGGTCGACGAACGAGCCGAGCCCGAAGGCGTCGTGGCGGCGCCGGGCCTGGATCATCCGCCGGGTCCAGTGCAACAGCGAGGAGGAGTTCTCCAGCTGCGCCTCGACGTTGACCGCCTGGTAGCCGTAGACCGGGTCCTGGATCGCCGGCAGGTGCAGCTTGCCGGGGGTGGCCGAGGAGAAGCCGGCGTTGCGGTCCGGCGTCCACTGCATCGGGGTCCGGACGCCGTCCCGGTCACCGAGCCAGATGTTGTCGCCCATCCCGATCTCGTCGCCGTAGTAGAGGACCGGGGAGCCGGGCAGCGAGAGCAGCAGCGCGGTGAACAGCTCCATCTGGTTGGTGTCGTTGTCGAGCAGCGGCGCCAGCCGCCGGCGGATGCCGATGTTGGCCTTCATCCGGGGGTCCTTGGCGTACTCGCCCCACATGTAGTCGCGGTCCTCGTCGGCGACCATCTCCAGGGTCAGCTCGTCGTGGTTGCGCAGGAAGATGCCCCACTGGCAGCCGTGGGGGACCGGCGGGGTCTGCTCCAGGATCTCCGAGATCGGGAAGCGGGACTCCCGGCGCACCGCCATGAAGATGCGCGGCATCACCGGGAAGTGGAAGCACATGTGGCACTCGTCGCCGCCGGACTCGAAGTCGCCGAAGTAGTCCACGACGTCGGCCGGCCACTGGTTGGCCTCCGCCAGCAGCACCCGGCCCGGGTAGTTCTCGTCGACGAAGCGACGGACCTTCCTCAGCAGCTCGTGGGTCTCCGGCAGGTTCTCGCCGTTGGTGCCCGGGCGCTCGTAGAGGTAGGGCACCGCGTCGAGGCGGAACCCGTCGAGGCCCATGTCGAGCCAGAACGCCAGCGCCTCGAAGATCGCGTCGTGGACCTTCGGGTTGTCGAAGTTGAGGTCGGGCTGGTGGGCGAAGAACCGGTGCCAGTAGTACTGCTGGCGGACCGGGTCCCAGGTCCAGTTCGACGGCTCGGTGTCGACGAAGATGATCCGCGCGTCCTGGTAGAGGTCGTCGGTGTCGGACCAGACGTAGAAGTCGCCGTACGGCCCGTCGGGGTCCTCCCGGCTGGCCTGGAACCAGGGGTGCTGGTCGCTGGTGTGGTTCATGACGAAGTCGATGATCACGCGGATGCCGCGCTTGTGGGACTCGTCGAGGAAGTGGTGGAAGTCCTCCACCGACCCGCACTCGGGAAGGATGTTGGTGTAGTCGGCGACGTCGTAGCCGCCGTCGCGCAGCGGCGAGGTGAAGAACGGCGGCACCCACAGGCAGTCCACCCCGAGCCACTGCAGGTAGTCGAGCTTCTCGGTGAGCCCCCGGAAGTCACCGGTGCCGTCCCCGTTGGAGTCGCGGAAGGACCGCACCAGGACCTCGTAGAAGACCGCGGTCTTGAACCAGTCGGGCGTGCTGCCGACGGTGTCGGGGAACGGGTCGGTCTCGGTGTCGCCGGCAGGGGTCTGGCTGGTCGAGACGTCCGTCAACGGGGGCTCCTCACGGTCAGGATGTGCGCGGGTTCGTGCGCCGGGTCGAGGCGCACGTAGTTGTGCTGGCTCCAGCTCCAGTCGTCGTGGGTCAGCTCGTCGTGCACGACGAACGAGTCGCCCCACGCCAGGCCCAGGGCCGGCAGGTCGAGGTGGACCGTGGTCTCGCGGGCGGCGTGCGGGTCGGTGTTGACCACGACGACCACGGTGTCGCGCCGGCCGTCGTCGAGCTGCCGGGTCTTGGAGAACACCAGGACGTTCTCGTCGTCGCTGTGGTGGACGTGCACGTTGCGCAGCAGCTGCAGCGCCGGGTGCTGCCGCCGGATCTCGTTGAGCCGGGTGAGGTACGGCGCGAGCGTGCGTCCCTCCCGCTCCGCGGCGTCCCAGTCCCGGATCCGGATCTGGTACTTCTCGGAGTCGAGGTACTCCTCGCTGCCCGGTTTGACCGCCACGTGCTCGTAGAGCTCGTAGCCGGCGTAGACGCCCCAGCTGGGCGAGCCGGTCGCCGCGATCGCCGCGCGGATCTTGAAGGCGGCCGGGCCGCCGTACTGCAGGTAGGCGTGCAGGATGTCGGGGGTGTTGACGAAGAAGTTCGGTCGCATCAGGTGGTCGGACTCGCTCGCCAGCTCGCGCAGGTAGTCCTCGAGCTCCCACTTGGCGTTGCGCCAGGTGAAGTAGGTGTAGGACTGGTGGAACCCGACCGCGCCCAGCGCGTGCATCATCGCCGGGCGGGTGAACGCCTCGGACAGGAACAGCACGTCGGGGTCGGTGCGGCGGACCTCCTTGAGCAGCCACTCCCAGAACGCCACGGGCTTGGTGTGCGGGTTGTCGACGCGGAAGATCCGCACGCCGTGGGACATCCACAGCCGGACCACCCGCAGCACCTCGCGGCAGATGCCGACCGGGTCGTTGTCGAAGTTGACCGGGTAGATGTCCTGGTACTTCTTGGGCGGGTTCTCGGCGTGCGCGATGGTGCCGTCGGCGCGGGTGGTGAACCACTCGGGGTGCGAGGTCACCCAGGGGTGGTCGGGCGCGGCCTGCAGCGCCAGGTCGATCGCCACCTCCAGCCCGAGCTCATGGGCGTGCGCCACGAACGCGTCGAAGTCCTCGAAGGTGCCGAGCTCGGGGTGGATCGCGTCGTGGCCGCCGTGCCGGGAGCCGATCGCCCAGGGCGAGCCGGGGTCCTCGGGACCGGGCGTCAGGGTGTTGTTCGGGCCCTTGCGGTTGACCTCGCCGATCGGGTGCACCGGCGGCAGGTAGATCACGTCGAAGCCCATCGCGGCCACGGCGTCCAGCCGCTTGGCCGCGGTGCGGAAGCTGCCGCTGGTGACCTTGCCGCTCGCCGGGTCCAGGGTGGCGCCCTCGGAGCGGGGGAAGAACTCGTACCAGCTGCCGAACAGTGCGCGCGGCCGGTCGGCGTACGCCGGGTAGGGCCCCTCGACCGTGACCAGCTCGCGCAGCGGGTTCGCCGCGAGCAGCTCGACGAGCCGGGGGTCCTGCAGCACCGCCAACCGGGCGCCGGTCGGCCGGTCGGGGTCGGCGGCGGCGTCCAGCGCCCCCTCGAGCACCTGCCGGGCCTCGGCGCGGCCGGCGGGGTCGAGCTGGTCGCGGACCCGCTCGAGCAGCAGCCGGCCCTCGGTGAACATCAGCTCGACGTCGACGCCGGCGGGGATCTTCAGCCCGGCGGCGTGCTGCCAGGTCGCGAC
The DNA here is from genome assembly GCF_013409645.1 of Nocardioides panaciterrulae. NCBI lineage: Bacteria > Bacillati > Actinomycetota > Actinomycetes > Propionibacteriales > Nocardioidaceae > Nocardioides > Nocardioides panaciterrulae. The sequence goes on from NZ_JACCBG010000001.1 coordinate 1,465,034, forward strand.
CGGGTCCGACCAGGCCTGCACCTCGAAGGTCCACGCACCACCGGCGTCGGGGGTCACCCAGGCCTCGTAGCGGTCGGGGACCTCGGGGTGCTTGACCATCCGAACGGGGTCGCGGCGGCGCCCGTCGGGACCGGTCAGGACCACCTCGGCGCCGAGCTTGTCGTGGCCCTCGCGGAAGACCGTCGCCGAGACCGGGAACGGCTCGCCGACCGCCGCCTTGGCCGGCTGACGACCCAGATCGACCACGGGCATGACGTTCATGACGGGAATGCGTCCGACCATGTCCCCACACTTTCGAATCGCTCCCGGCCGCGCAAGCGGGGGAGGTACCGGCGACCACCAGGTGGGCTGCCCGTCCGAGTCCACCTGGCGCCACCGTGCCCGCTGCGGGCGGTCGCCACACCTCTCGCGGCCCACCGGTCTGAGGGACTCGGGGGATCGCCGCCGGGATGTTGTGCGGATCACGCCGGGTCACAGGTGCGGCGAAACCTTGGATCGATCCAAGAAATCGCGCTACCTTCCTCCGGTGCGCGCAATTCGACGATTCACTGTCCGCCCCGTCCTGCCGCCGGCCCTGGCCGCGCTGGGGGACCTGGCGGGCAACCTGAGGTGGTCCTGGCACCCGGAGACGCAGGACGTCTTCGCGGCGGTGGACCCGGTCCTGTGGGACACGACGGGGCGCGACCCCGTGAAGCTGCTCGGTGCGGTCGGCCGGTCCCGGCTCGAGGAGCTGGCCGGCGACCAGGGCTTCCTGCGGCGGCTGGGCGAGGCCCGGGAGGACCTCGAGCGCTACCTGACCGGCGACCGCTGGTTCCAGCGGCGCTGGGCCGGCGAGGGCGGTCCCCGGGCGATCGGCTACTTCTCCCCGGAGTTCGGCATCACCGCGGTGCTGCCGCAGTACTCCGGCGGCCTCGGCATCCTGGCCGGTGACCACCTGAAGGCGGCCAGCGACCTGGGCATCCCGATCACCGGGGTCGGCCTGCTCTACCGCCACGGGTACTTCGAGCAGTCGCTCTCCCGCGAGGGCTGGCAGCAGGAGACCTACCCGGTGCTCGACCCCGACGGGCTGCCCATCTCGCTGCTGCGCGAGCAGGACGGCTCGGGGGCCCTGGTCGCCATCGCGCTGCCCGACGGCCCCGACCTGCTGGCCCGCATCTGGGTCGCCCACGTCGGCCGGGTGCCCCTGCTGCTGCTCGACTCCGACGTCGAGGGCAACCCCGACCACTACCGCGACGTGACCGACCGCCTGTACGGCGGCAACAGCGAGCACCGGCTGCGCCAGGAGCTGCTGCTCGGCGTCGGTGGCGTGCGGGCGCTCCGCGCCTACTCGCGCATCACCGGGGCCCCCGCCCCCGAGGTGTTCCACACCAACGAGGGCCACGCCGGGTTCCTCGGCCTCGAGCGGATCCGCGAGCTCACGGTGGAGGAGACCGGGCCCCGCCTCGACTTCGACACCGCGCTCGAGGTCAGCCGCGCCTCCACCGTCTTCACCACCCACACGCCGGTGCCGGCGGGCATCGACCGCTTCCCGCGCACCCTGGTCGCGCAGCACTTCAGCGAGGCCGGCGCGACCCCGGGTGTCCCGGTCGAGCGGATCCTCACGCTCGGCACCGAGGACTACGAGGGCGGCGACCCGTCGGTCTTCAACATGGCCGTGATGGGCTTCCGGCTCGCCCAGCGCGCCAACGGCGTCTCGCAGCTCCACGGCCACGTCAGCCGGGGCATGTTCAACGGCCTGTGGCCCGCCTTCGACGAGGCCGAGGTGCCGATCGGCTCGATCACCAACGGGGTGCACGCCCCGACCTGGGTGGCGCGCGAGGTCTTCGAGCTCGCCGTGGCCCACGGTGCCGACCGCGAGAGCGACGTCCCCGACAGCTTCCTGGCCACGGTCGACAAGATCCCCGGCGCGGAGGTCTGGGCGGTCAAGCGCCGGCTGCGTGAGCACCTGGTCGCGGACGCCCGCCGCCGCCTGACCGCGTCGTGGGAGAAGCGCGGCGCCGCGAGGGCCGAGCTGGGCTGGATCGACAACGCCCTGGACCCCGACGTGCTCACGATCGGGTTCGCGCGTCGCGTCCCGTCGTACAAGCGGCTCACGCTGATGCTGCGCGACCCGGAGCGCCTGAAGCGCCTGCTGCTCGACCCCGAGCGCCCGGTGCAGCTGGTCATCGCCGGCAAGTCCCACCCCGCCGACGACGGGGGCAAGAAGCTGATCCAGGAGATGGTGCGCTTCGCCGACGACCCGGAGGTCCGCCACCGCATCGTCTTCCTGCCCAACTACGACATCGCGATGGCCCAGCCGCTCTACCCGGGCTGCGACGTCTGGCTGAACAACCCGCTGCGCCCCTACGAGGCGTGCGGCACCTCCGGCATGAAGGCCGCCCTGAACGGCGGGCTGAACCTCTCGATCCTCGACGGCTGGTGGGACGAGTGGTTCGACGGCAACAACGGCTGGGCGATCCCGTCCGCCGACGGTGTCGAGGACCCCGACCGTCGCGACGACCTCGAGGCGACCGCGCTCTACGACCTGATCGAGAACGAGATCGCGCCGCGGTTCTACGACATCGACGGCGAGGGGGTGCCGACCCGCTGGCTGGAGATGGTCCGCCACACGCTGAAGTCGCTCGGCCCCAAGGTGCTGGCGACCCGGATGGTGCGTGACTACGTGCGCGAGCTCTACGCCCCGGCCGCGGGCAACGCCCGTCGCCTGAACTCCGACTTCCACGGCGCGGCCGAGCTCGCCGCGTGGAAGAAGAAGGTGCGCGGCGCCTGGCCGGCGGTCCGGGTCGAGCACGTGGAGAGCAGCGGCGTCGGCGACGCCCCCGAGGTCGGCGACGTGATGAGCGCCCGGGCGTTCGTGGCGCTGGGCGACCTCTCGGCCGACGACGTCGACGTGCAGCTGCTGCACGGGCGCATCGACAGCGCCGACCAGCTCACCGGGACGGTCGCGGAGTCGCTGACGCTCGCCGAGAGCTACGAGGGCGGACGGCACCGCTTCGACGGGGACGTCACCCTCGACCACAGCGGCCCGTTCGGCTACACGGTCCGCGTGATCCCGCGCAACGACCTGCTCACCTCGGCCGCCGAGCTCGGCGTGGTGGCGCTGCCGTGACCACGGCCCGTCGTACGACGGGATGAGCACGCACGAAGGCCGGTCCGGACCCCAGGGTCCGGACCGGCCTTCTGCGTGCGGCGGGGCCGGTCAGGTCTCGCGGATCACCACGACGCTGCGCGAGGCCACGGTGATCCGGTCCCCGGCCTTGACCGAGGTGCCCGCCGGCAGCGCGGGGTCGGTGGACAGCACGACCTCGCCGGCCTGCACCCAGACGTTCTCGGGGATCTCGAGCGCCGCCGGGTCGGCCGCGGAGTTGAGGTAGATCAGGAACGACTTGTCGACCTGCTGCTCGCCGCGCGGCCCGGGGGAGCGCAGCGGCTTGCCGGACACGAACATCGCGACGACCCGCAGGCTCTCGTCGTGCCAGTCGTCGGCGGTCATCTCCCGGCCGCTCGGGTGCAGCCAGGTCAGGTCCTTCGGGCCGCCCAGGATCGCCGGCCGGCCCTCGAACCAGTGGCGCTGCCGCAGCGCCGGGTGCTCGCGGCGCAGCCGCAGGGCCTCCCGGGTGACCTCGTAGACGTCCAGCCAGGCGTCGTCGGGCCTCCAGTCGATCCAGGAGATCTCGTTGTCCTGGCTGTAGGCGTTGTTGTTGCCGCGCTGGGTGCGGCCGCGCTCGTCACCGGCGGTGATCATCGGGACGCCGTTGGACAGGCACAGGGTGGCCATCAGGTTGGCCGCCTGCCGACGGCGCAGCGCGACGATCTCCCGGTCGTCGGTCTCGCCCTCGACACCGTGGTTCCAGGAGCGGTTGTGGTCGGCGCCGTCGCGGTTGTGCTCGCCGTTGGCCTCGTTGTGCTTGCGGTCGTAGGAGACCAGGTCGCGCAGCGTGAAGCCGTCGTGGGCGGTCACGAAGTTCAGCGAGTTGTACGGCGAGCGGCCGTCGTCGGCGTAGAGGTCCGAGGAGCCCGCCAGCCGGGTGGCGACGGTGTGGACGCCGGAAGAGTGACCGCGCCAGAAGTCGCGGATGGTGTCGCGGTACTGGTCGTTCCACTCCACCCACGGCGGCGGCATGCCGCCGACCAGGTAGCCGTCCATCGAGGCGTCCCACGCCTCGGCGATCAGCTTCACGTGCCGCAGGATCGGGTCCTGGCCGATGGCGATCAGCAGCGCGCAGTCCATGTCGACCTCGTCGCCGGTCCGGGTGAGCGCGGACATCAGGTCGAAGCGGAAGCCGTCCACGTGCATCTCGGTGACCCAGTAGCGCAGCGAGTCGAGGATCATTCGGAGCGCGAGCGGGTCGGAGGAGTTGACGGTGTTGCCGCAGCCGGTGACGTCCCAGTAGGTGTCGTCGAAGACCGGCGTCCCGGTCTTCGGGTCCAGGGCGGGCTGCACCCGCTTGTAGAAGCCGCGGTCGTCGAGGCCGCGGAAACACAGCGTCGGGCCCTCCCGGCCGGCCTCCGCGGTGTGGTTGTAGACCACGTCGAGGATCACCTCGAGGCCGGCCTCGTGCAGCGCCCGGACCATCTGCTTGAACTCGGTGACCTGCCCCCCGCGGTCCCCGGCGGAGGAGTAGGCGTGGTGGGGGGCGAAGTAGCCGATCGAGTTGTAGCCCCAGTAGTTGGTGGCCCCGCGGCTGACCAGCGCGGTCTCCGGGACGAACTGCTGCACCGGCAGCAGCTCGACCGCCGTCACGCCCAGCTCGCGCAGGTAGTCGGTCACCGCGGGGACGGCGAGGCCGGCGTACGTCCCGCGCAGCTGCTCGGGCACCCGGTCGTGCAGCGCGGTCATGCCCTTGACGTGCATCTCGTAGATGACGGTGTCGCGCCACCGGCGGCGCATCGGCCGGTCGCCGCCCCAGTCGAAGTCGTCGTGGACCACCACGCTGCGCGGCACGTGCGGCGCGGAGTCCTCGCGGTTGGGCTCCTCCGGCCGGTCCGGGACGTAGCCGAAGACCGACGGGTGCGGGGAGAGCTCGCCCGACACCGCCCGGGCGTAGGGGTCGAGCAGCAGCTTGTCGGGGTTGAACCGCAACCCCTCCGCAGGTGCCCACGGGCCGGCCACCCGGTAGCCGTAGCGGGTGCCGACCGCGACCCCGGGCAGCGCGCCGTGCCAGATGCCCAGCGACCGCTCGGTGAGCTGGTGCCGGGACTCCACACCGTCCTCGTCGAAGAGGCACACCCAGGCCCGGGTCGCCGCCGGCGCATAGACGGCGAAGTTGGTCGACTCCTCCGACCAGTCCGAGCCGAGCGGGTAGTTCCGGCCCGGCCACACCGAGGCCGTCTGGCCGAGGTGGCTCCACATCCCTGGGGTCACCCGGCCCATTCTCCACGATCGGGTGCCCCCGGCCGCACCGCCGGTTTGGCCGCGGCGTGGCTGTGAATAATGCCGGGTGGGCCCGCCCGCCGGCGGCCCCGATCGTCAGACGAAGGAGCGAGGACCCGATGGGTGAGTTTGTGCGGCTCGAGGTCGCCGACGGGGTGGGCACGATCCGGCTCGACCGGCCGAAGATGAACGCGATCAGCATCCAGGTCCAAGACGAGCTGCGCGAGGCGGCCGCCGAGGCCGCCGAGCGCGACGACGTCAAGGCCGTCGTGCTGTACGGCGGGGAGCGGGTCTTCGCCGCCGGCAACGACGTCAAGGAGATGGCGACGATGTCGCACATCGACATGGTCAAGCGGTCGGGGCCGCTGCAGGCGGCGGTCACCGCGGTCGCCCGGATCCCCAAGCCCGTCGTCGCGGCGGTCACCGGCTACGCGCTCGGCGGCGGCTGCGAGCTGGCCCTCGCCGCCGACGTGCGGTTCGTCGCCGACAACGCCGTGCTCGGCCAGCCCGAGGTGCTGCTCGGGATCATCCCCGGCGCCGGCGGCACCCAGCGGCTGGGCCGGTTGGTGGGCCCGAGCCGCGCCAAGGACATCATCTTCACCGGCCGGTTCGTGAAGGCCGAGGAGGCGCTCGCGATCGGGATGGTGGACCGGGTGCTCCCCGCGGACCGGGTCTACGACGAGGCGGTGGCGTGGGCCACGCAGTTCAGCGGGGCCGCGTCGTACGCGATCCGGGCGGCGAAGGAGTGCGTCGACCGCGGCCTGGAGACCGACCTCGAGACCGGCCTGGAGATCGAGCGGCAGCAGTTCGCCGCCCTGTTCGCCACCGAGGACCGGGCCACCGGTATGCGATCCTTCGTCGAGGACGGGCCTGGCAAGGCCGTCTTCAGGGGGCGTTGATGAAGCGGAGGGCCGAGGTGTCGGAGAGGGCCGATCGGCGGTCGTCGTCCGGGGCGCGGGTCGCGAAGGTCCGGGTCCAGGTGGCGCGCCTGCTGTGGCTGCTGTGTGCGCTGGCCGCGCTGTTCCTGGCCGTCGGGGCGCTGCTGATCGCGGTGGACGCCAACCCGCACAACGCGCTGGTGCAGTTCGTGCTCGACGTCGCCGACAAGCTCGACGTCGAGGTGTTCTCCCGCACCGCCGGCATCAAGCACTTCACCGGTCACGACGCCGCGACCAAGAACGCCCTGGTCAACTGGGGGCTCGCGGCCGTGGCGTGGCTGGTCGTGGGCCGCATCCTCGACCGCGTGGTCCGTCCCTGACCCCCACCCAGGGCCGGCCGGGGCCGGCCGGGGGCCGGGCCGGTTGTGACTGACCCCACCGCCCCGGGCGGTTCTCCCGAGATTGACCCACTAGTAACCTCGCCACACACACCGAGTGCACAGGAGGGGCCGTAGCGGCCACACCACCATGAACATTGTTGTCTGTGTGAAGTACGTGCCCGACTCCACTGCCGACCGGCAGTTCGAGTCGGACAACACCGTCGATCGCGAGGGCGTGGACGGGCTGCTGTCGGAGCTCGACGAGTACGCCGTCGAGCAGGCGCTCCAGCTCAAGGAGAAGGCCGGTGACGACACCACCGTCACCGCCCTGACCGTGGGTCCGGAGAAGGCCACCGACGCGGTCCGCAAGGCCCTGCAGATGGGTGCCGACGCGGGCGTCCACGTCACCGACGAGGCGATCGCGGGGTCGGACTACGTCGCGACCTCGCTGGTGCTGGCCAAGGCCATCGAGAAGTTCGGTGAGGAGAAGCCCGTCGACCTGGTCGTGTGCGGCATGGCCTCCACCGACGCCTCGGGCTCGGTGGTGCCGGCGATGCTGGCCGAGCGCCTCGACCTGCCGCAGGTCACCTTCGCCTCGGTCATCGAGACCCAGGGCGACCAGGTCCGCGTGAAGCGCGACGGCGACACCGCCACCGAGGTGATCGGCGGCACGATGCCGCTGGTGCTCTCGGTGACCGACCAGACCGGCGAGGCCCGCTACCCCTCGTTCAAGGGGATCATGGCGGCGAAGAAGAAGCCGGTCCAGACCTGGTCGCTCTCCGACATCGGCGTGGACCCCGAGCAGGTGGGCCTGTCGGTGGCCTGGACGCAGGTCGAGGACACCGCCGCCCGGCCGCCGCGCTCCGCCGGGGAGATCGTGACCGACGAGGACGGCTCGGGCGCGAAGGCGCTGGCCGACTTCCTCGCCTCCAAGAAGTTCATCTGAGGAGCTGATCGCAAGATGTCTGAAGTCCTGGTTGTCGTCGACCACGTCGACGGTGCGGTCCGCAAGCCGACGTACGAGCTCCTCACGATCGCCGGGCGTCTCGGCGAGCCGTCCGCGGTGTTCTTCGGCCCGGCCGAGAAGGCCGGCGAGGTCGCCGAGAAGGTGAAGAAGTACGGCGCGCAGAAGGTCTACGCCGTCGACGACGCGCAGATCAAGGGCTACCTCGTCGCCCCCAAGGCCGAGGCGCTCCAACAGCTCGCGGAGAAGACCTCGCCCGCCGCGATCCTGATCACCTCCTCCTACGAGGGCAAGGAGATCGCGGGCCGGCTGGCGATCAAGCTCGAGTCGGGCCTGATCACCGACGCCGTCGACGTCGAGGCCGACGGTGACACGCCGGTCACCACGCAGAGCGTGTTCGCGGGCAACTACACGGTCAAGGCGAAGGTCACCAAGGGCACGCCGATCATCACGGTCAAGCCGAACGCCGCCTCCCCGGAGGAGGCCGACGGCGCCGGCACGGTCGAGGAGTTCGCCGCGACCGTCTCGGACGCGGCGAAGCGGGCGCAGATCGTGGCCTCCCAGCCGCGCAAGGCCAGCGGACGCCCGGAGCTGACCGAGGCCGCGATCGTGGTCTCGGGTGGGCGCGGCACCGGCGGCAACTTCGAGCCGGTCGAGGGCCTGGCCGACGCGCTCGGCGCGGCCGTGGGCGCCTCGCGCGCCGCGGTCGACTCCGGCTGGATGCCGCACTCCTTCCAGGTCGGCCAGACCGGCAAGACCGTCTCGCCGCAGCTCTACGTCGCCAACGGCATCTCCGGTGCGATCCAGCACCGCGCCGGCATGCAGACCTCCAAGACCATCGTCGCGGTCAACAAGGACGAGGAGGCGCCGATCTTCGAGCTGGTCGACTTCGGTGTCGTCGGTGACCTGCACAAGGTGCTCCCCGCGCTGACCGAGGAGGTCACGCGGCGCAAGAACTAGGGGCAAAGGGCTGACCACTGCTCACCCGCCGGGACGTCATGCGGATCTTGGTCTTCGGACCTCGACCCGCATGACGTCCCGGTGATTTTCGGGTGCGGGTGGGTAAGGGACACCCATGAGCACCGTGCCCGAGCCCGCGCTGGCGACGCTGAGCCACGACCGGTTCTGGGAGCCGGGATGGATCTACGAGCGCAAGCTGGACGGCCAGCGGTGCCTCGCCGTCCGCGACTCCCGCGGGACGCGGCTCTACTCCCGGTCCGGACGCGACGTGACCGTCGCGTTCCCCGAGGTCGCCGAGGCGCTGGAGCAGCAGGCCGCGACCGACTTCGTGGTCGACGGCGAGATCGTGGCCTTCGAAGGGTCGCGGACCAGCTTCGCGCGGCTGCAGCCGCGGATCCACGTCAGCTCCGCGGCGAAGGCGCGCCGCAGCGGGGTGGCCGTGTGGCTCTACGCGTTCGACCTGCTGCAGGCCGACGAGGAGGACCTGACCGGGTTGCCGCTGCTGGAGCGCAAGCGGCGGCTGCGCGCGCTGCTCACGTGGGAGGACCCGGTGCGTTACACCCCGCACCGGGTGCACGCGGGGGAGGAGTGGTTCTCCGAGATCTGCCGCCGGGGCTGGGAGGGCCTGATCGCCAAGCGCGCGGACGCGGCGTACGCCACGGGTCGGACGGACCGCTGGCTGAAGTTCAAGTGCGAGGCCGGCCAGGAGCTCGTCGTGGTCGGCTGGACCGATCCGGAGGGCTCGCGGGTGGCGCTGGGTGCGCTGCTGCTGGGCCACTGGGACGGGACGGACCTGGTGTACGCCGGCAAGGTCGGCACCGGCTTCTCCCAGAAGGTGCTGCGGGAGCTGCACGAGCGCCTGGTCCCGCTCGAGCGTGACGACCCGCCCTGCACCCGCGGCGCCCTTCCGCGCGCGGGCGTGCACTGGGCCGAGCCGGAGCTGGTCGCGGAGATCGCGTTCACCGAGTGGACCAGGGCGGGCCAGCTGCGGCACCCCCGCTACCTTGGGCTGCGGACCGACAAGCCGGCGCGCGACGTCGTCCGGGAGGCGCGGTGAGCGGCGAGGTCGAGGGCGTCGAGGTCACCCACGCGGACAAGGAGCTGTTCCCGGCGGGGGACCGCGGGGCGGCGGTCACGAAGGAGGGCCTGGCCCGGTACTACGCCGACATGGCGGCCGTGATGCTGCCGCACCTGCGGGAGCGGCCAGTGAACATGCAGCGCTTCCCCGACGGCATCGAGGGCCCCGGGTTCTACGAGAAGAAGGTCCCCTCGCACTTCCCGGACCGGGTGGCCACCGTGGAGGTCGTGACCGCCGAGCGGCGACAACGGCAGGTGGTGGTCGACGACGTGCGCACGCTGGTCTACCTGGCCCAGCAGGCGTGCCTGACCCCGCACACGTGGCTCAGCCGCGTCGGCGACCTGGACCGGCCCGACCAGCTGGTCTTCGACCTCGACCCCTCGGTGGAGGGGCTGGCGGAGGTCCGCCGGGCGACCCGGCTGGTAGGGGAGATCCTCGACGAGCTCGGGCTCACGTCGTACCTCAAGACCACCGGCTCGCGCGGCTACCACGTGTTGGTGCCGCTGCGCGCGCAGGAGGGGTTCGACGAGGTGCGCGACTTCGCGAGGTCGGTCGCGTCGGTGCTGGTCGCCCGCGAGCCGGACCTGCTCACGCTGGAGCAGCGCAAGGACAGGCGCGGCGACCGGGTGTTCGTCGACGTGCTGCGCAACGGCTACGGGCAGACGGCGGTCCCGGCATACGCCGTGCGTGCGCGGCCGGGCGCCCCGGTCTCGACGCCACTGGAGTGGTCGGAGCTGTCACGGGTCGAGCCCGACCAGCACACGATCGGGTCGGTGCGCCGCCGGCTGGCGCAGCGCCCGGACCCGTGGGCCGACCTGCGACGGCACGCACAGGGCCTCGGCCGCGCGCGAGAGCGGCTCGCCGCGCTCACGTGAGGACTGCTACTCCTCGAGGTCCTCGTTGGTCCGCCCGCTCAGCACCGACTCCGGCTGGGTCTTCGCCGGCTTGCGCCGCCGGTCCGCGCCCTCGTCGTCGACCTTGACCAGCAGCCAGTTGCTGTCGTCGCCGCCCATCTTGGTGTGGGTCAGCGCGAAGGCCCCGGTGAGCTTCTGCCCGTGCAGGGCGACCTTGAGGTGGCCGCCGGCGAGCGCGTCCTCCAGGGCCAGCGGGGCGCCGTCCTTCTCGGTGAGGTTCTCCAGGTGCCCGGTGTCCCACACCACGACCGTGCCGGCGCCGTACCCCTGGTCGATCCGGCCCTCGAAGTCGGCGTAGTCCAGTGGGTGGTCCTCGGTGCGGGTGGCCAGCCGCTTGTCGCGCGGGTCCAGCGAGGGCCCCTTGGGCACCGCCCACGAGACCAGCGTCCCGCCGATCTCGAGGCGGAAGTCGAAGTGCAGGCTCGAGGCGTCGTGGCGCTGGACGACGAACACCGGGCCGTCCTCCGAGCCGCCGCTGCCCCGTCCGGACGGCTCGCCGGAGCGGTCGGTGTCGCGCTTGCGGCGGTACGCCGCGAGGTCGTCGGCCATGGCGTCCGGGTACCCGACGGGGGAGGCAGGCAAACGGCGGCCGCGGAGGGCGGGCTAGGGTCCACGCGTGGATGACGGATCAGCCATCGAGCGCCTGCTCGAGCGGTGTCGTCGGGGCATGCAGCGGGTCGCGCCGGCGGAGCTGGAGGGCGAGCTCGCCGCGGGCGCGCTGGTCGTCGACACCCGCCCGGTCGAGCAGCGCCAGCGCGACGGCGAGCTGCCAGGGGCCGTGGTGATCGACCGGAACGTGCTGGAGTGGCGGTTGGACCCGACTTCCCCCCACCGGATCCCCGAGGCGCGGGCGGGTCGCAAGGTCGTGGTGGTGTGCAACGAGGGCTACAGCTCCAGCCTGGCGGCACACACGCTCCGGCAGCTCGGACTGGTCGACGCCACCGATCTCGAGGGCGGGTTCCAGGCATGGGCGGCCCACTCACTCCCGTCGCGGTCGTGACCTGATCCACGCCTGTTCGACGCCGTGTCTGGGTGGGGGTCTGAACTCGGGTCGCCGGTCGGTGGGGTCGAGGCGGACCTGCCAGGGGGTGTGGTGGAGGACCCGGTGGTGGTGGCCACACAGCAGCACCAGGTTGGGCAGGGAGGTGGGGCCGCCGTCGGCCCAGTGGTGGATGTGGTGGGCCTGGCACATCACCGGTGGCCGGGTGCAGCCCGGGAACGCACAGTGCGCGTCGCGGCAGACCAGGGCGGTCCACAACGCGGCGGTGACCAGCCGGTTGGCCCGGCCCACGTCCAACACCTGCCCGCGGGTGCCGAGCACGACGGGGATCACGTCGGCGTCGCAAGCCAGCCGCCGCACCGCCCCGGGTGAGAGGTGGCCGCCATCCTCGGTGACCCCGCCGGGGCACCGGTAGCCGGCCAGCACCGCGGCGGTGGGGTCGGTCTCGCCGAGGCAGGTCCAGTCGATCCGCCCGGCCGGTGGTCTCAGTTGGGTGCGTAGGGACTCCAGGTCGGTGGTGACCGCCAGCCGGGGCCGGGCGCCGTGGCACTCGGGCGGCAGATCGGTGCCCAGCGCGTGCTGGGCGACCTGGACCAGGGCGTCCCACATCCGGGTGCCGTGGTCACGCGGGTCGGTCTGCACCTGCTCGTCGGGGTGGTCGGGGTCGAGGGCGGGGGCGGGCTTGGTCAGCGGCAGCAGGGCGGCCTTGAGGACCGCAGCGTCCTCCACGGTCCCGCGGCCCTTCAACCACGCCCCACCCGCACCGTCGTCGGTGATCGAGAGGAACCGGTGCAGGTGGGCGGCACGTTCCTCGCGGTCGAGCTTCTGCTGCTGGCGGCGTTCCTCGCCGTCTGGGTCGACCACCGCGGCGATCTTCTTGCCCACCACGGCCAGCGCGGTGGCATCCAGCCGGGTGGCCTCCGCCAGCAGCACCTGCTCGGCGCGAGCGCGCAGCGCCTCGTCGTGGGGCAGCGCGTCGACCGCGTCCACGATCACCGCCGCCTGCTCCGGCGACACCTCCCCACGACTCAACGCGGCATGGGTCGCGGTCCGCTCGCCCACGAGCACCGGGGCCTGGCGGACCGTGCGGTGCCCGATCGTGCGCTGCTGGCCGGCGGCGTGGGTGAACCAGTCGGCGGTCGATCCCCAGGCCAGCGTCTGCTTGGCGATCTTGCGGGCCTCCACCTCGGCCACTAGCGACGCCTCAAGCGCAGCGAGATGGGCGCGCAGCCGCTCCGCCTCGTGGACCGCCTCCACGATCTCCTCGGCCGGGCTCGCCGCCCACAACCGCGCGTCGAGCTGCCCGACCAGTACGTTGGCAGCCGCGACCACGCCGGCGGCACCGGTCGGTGCGAGGGGTGGCAGCTGCTCCATGGTTTGACCCAACCAGAGGCCACCGACACTCCGACCCCGTCAGAGGCGGTTGTTCACAGGCCTCAGGTCGCGAAGCGATAACGGCTTCGAGAGCCTCTCCATAACGGCGCGGCGGGGGTCTTGTACGTACGTGCGTACACCCCGGAGCGGACCTAGGACCGGCCGCCGAACCTCCCGGACGACCGTGAGCCGGGCAGCGACCGCGACCCCACGCGGCGCCGTACCCGCATAACTGCCAAGACAGCAACCACCCACGGCCAGCGAGCCGCCGACGGCGGTCTCGAGGATCGTCGCTGGCGCTCCTCGCACCTCGACCACCCGAACACGCCCGGACGCACCACCGGCCGCGACCCGGGGGCAGGGTCGCGGCCGGCAGACTGGTCCCAGTCGGGACGAGAGGTCAGAAGCCCCGGGTCGACTCCTCGACGTTGCCGACCTGCGGCACCGTCACCGTGTAGGTGCCGTCCTTGTGGCGCGTGAGGTCCACCTCGCGCAGCACCTGGTTGTTGGAGGTGTCGGACTCGATGAGGTGACCGTCGGGGTTGGCCGTCACCGCGATGAAGTACTTGCCGGACGGGAGCCCGGTGAGCCGGAACGACTGGCCGGCGCGGTACTGCGCGTAGGTGTCGCCCCAGCCGGCGGCCAGCACCTCGCGGATCGACAGGGAGCTCAGGTCACCGCAGGACGTCGAGAGGTCGGTGTTCTCCGGGTTCCAGTCGGCGTCCTTGACGGTGAGGTCGACGGCGTCGGTGTTGGCCAGGCAGAAGGCCTCCTTCTTGGAGCGCACCTTCTCGCTGATGTCGCCGGCGCCGTCCGCGGTCACCAGGGTGTAGCGGGCGAAGTCCTCGAAGTGCCAGTGGTGGTGCGAGGGGCGGGCGTCCCACTCCATCGAGCCGACCGGCTGGTAGCCGACCTGGTTGCCGTCGCCGTCGAAGAAGTACTGGTAGGCGTCCATGTTCTCCTGGCCGTTGCGGAAGCCGTCGACGACCAGCGGGCTGTCGCCGGCGTTCCACACCGTCGCGGCGAACTGCAGGAAGTGGCCGTTGCGAGAGACCTGGATGCCCCAGGCCGGGAGCGGCCGCAGGTCCGGACGCGGGCCGTCCGCGGGAGTGGTGGCGGCGCCGGTGGGCCGGTGGGCCGCCGGGCGGGCGACCCGGGCGTGCTGGGTGGTCCGGACGGCCGGGTCCCCGGCGGTACGACGCGCGTGCTGCTGGGCCAAGCGGCGGTAGTTGCCGCCGTCGCCGGCGTCGACCACGAGCCGGAACGACGTCGAGGCGTCGGCCGCGTCGAGGCCGAAGGCGTCGACGTACTTCTGGTTGATGCTGGCGGTCACGTCGTACTTGCCGAGCGGCAGCCGCATCGGCCGGGTCTGGCCGAGGATCGGGGTCGCCCAGCCCGCCTGGATGCCCTGGACGGATCCCAGCGTGAACGGGTTGTACCAGCAGGACTTGGGGTACGGCGAGGTCGCCGGCGCGTCCGGCTGCACCCGCTCCGACCAGCCGCTGAGGCACGCGGTCTTGTCGAGCGTGGTCACGTCGCCGCCCTTGACCGGAGTCATCGTGACGTGGATGAAGTGCGCGAGGCCGTTGAAGCTGTTCATCACGCCCGCGTCCAGGGTCTTGTCGCCGTCCGCGGAGCGCCAGACGGTCGTGATCGGCCCGTCGTAGGTGTCGGCGCGGGTGGACCACAGCTCGAACGGCACGCCCTGGGCGATCACGCGCAGTCCGAAGTCGGTCCACACGCGCTTGCTGCCGTAGGTGTAGGCGGTCACCTTGTCCGGTGCCCAGAGCCGGAGCGGCGAACCGGTCGCGGCGGTCGTGCCGGCCGCGGGCGAGGTGCCCGCGGAGGCGTCGGCGGCCTGGGGGAGCAGGGCCAGCGGGGCGAGGGTCAGCGAGGCGGCAAGCCCGAGACCGAGAGTGCGAGTGGCGTTGCGCCATGAGTGACGAGGCACGGGCTTGTCCTTCGAGACGATGGGTGCGAGCAGGTGCTTGCGGAGCCTAGGACGCGGCGGAGGCGCGGATGGTTGCCTTCGGCGCAAGACACGCCAACTCGTGACCTCCGGCTCGCCTAGGCTCACAGGCATGGCAGGTGAGGACACCCGGAACGACGTGCTCGAGGCGGCCCGCCGGGCCCGCGGGGCGAGCCACGGGCTGGCACTGGCGACCCGGGCCCGGAAGGACGCGGCCCTCCACGCGATGGCCGACGGCCTGCTGGGCGCCGAGGCGGCGGTGCTGGCCGCCAACGCCGAGGACGTCCGGCGCGCGGAGGAGGCCGGCACCCCGGTCAACATCGTCGACCGCCTCCGGCTCACGCCCGACCGGTTGGCCGCCATGGCCCAGGGGCTGCGCGACGTCGCCGGCCTGCCGGACCCGGTCGGGGAGGTGGTGCGCGGCGGGACGCTCGCCAACGGGTTGGAGCTGCGCCAGGTCCGGGTGCCGTTCGGCGTGGTCGGGATGATCTACGAGGCGCGACCCAACGTCACCGCGGACGCCGCCGGCATCTGCCTGAAGTCCGGCAACGCCGTGCTCCTGCGGGGCAGCTCCAGTGCCCGGTCCAGCAACGCCGCGATCGTCGAGGTGCTCCGGGCGGCCGCCGTCGCCACCGGCCTCGACGCGGACGTGGTCCAGCTGGTGCCCGGCGACTCGCACGACAGCGTCAAGGCGCTGATGCGCGCCCGCGGCCTGGTCGACGTGCTGATCCCGCGCGGCGGTGCCGGGCTGATCCGGAGCGTCGTGGAGGAGTCCACGGTGCCGGTGATCGAGACCGGCGTCGGCAACTGCCACGTCTACGTCGACCAGCACGCCGACCTCGACAAGGCGCTGGCGATCGTCGTGAACGCCAAGACCCAGCGCACCAGCGTCTGCAACGCCGCGGAGTCGCTGCTGGTGCACGCGGAGGTCGCCGACGCGTTCCTGCCCAGGGTGGTCGCCGCCCTGCAGGACGCGGGCGTGAGGATCCACGGCGACGACGCGTTCACGGCGTACGACGGGGTGGTCCCCGCGACCGAGCAGGACTGGGGCGAGGAGTACCTCTCCCTCGACATCTCCGCCCGGGTCGTCCCCGACCTCGACGAGGCGCTGCGCCACATCCGTCGCTACTCCAGCCAGCACTCCGACGCGATCGTCACCGAGCACCAGGGGACCGCCCGGCGGTTCGTCGCCGAGGTCGACTCGGCGGCGGTGCTCGTCAACGCCTCCACGCGGTTCACCGACGGCGGCGAGTTCGGCTTCGGCGCCGAGATCGGGATCAGCACCCAGAAGCTGCACGCCCGCGGCCCCATGGGGCTGCCCGAGATGACCTCCACCAAGTACGTCGTGACCGGCGACGGGCACGTGCGCTGAGCCGATGCCGCTGAGCGGGCGGCCCGAGCGGATGCCGGAGTGTGCCTGCGTCCCGGTAGGCTGTCGGCCATGAACCACTGGCTCGTCGGCGGTATCGCCCTGCTCATCCTCCTCGTCATGCTGTTCGGACTCCTGATGTTCGGCGCGGGACGCGAGCACAGCTGAGCGCGACACCGGTCCCGGTGGAGGAGCCACGCGTTCCCGGCCCGCGCCGAGTGGGGGTGATGGGCGGCACGTTCGACCCCATCCACAACGGCCACCTGGTGGCCGCCTCGGAGGTGCAGGCGTGGTTCGACCTCGACGAGGTCGTCTTCGTGCCCACCGGTGACCCCTGGCAGAAGTCCCACCGGGAGGTCTCCCCGGCCGAGCACCGCTACCTGATGACGGTAATCGCCACCGCGGCCAACCCCCGGTTCAATGTCTCCCGCGTCGACATCGACCGCTCGGGTCCGACGTACACGATCGACACGCTGCGCGACCTGCATGCGGCCATGCCGGACGCCGAGCTCTACTTCATCACCGGCGTCGACGCGCTGACCGAGATCTTCACCTGGCGTGACGCCGAGGAGCTCTTCGAGCTCGCCCAGTTCGTGGGCTGCACCCGGCCCGGCTACGGGCTGGACGCCGCCACGGTTGCGTCGATCCCGGCCGACCGGGTCACCATGGTGGAGATCCCTGCGCTGGCGATCTCCTCGACCGACTGCCGCGACCGGACCCGCCGAGGCGAGCCGGTGTGGTACCTCGTGCCCGACGGCGTCGTCCAGTACATCGCCAAGCACCACCTCTACCCGCCCAAACCGGAGCAGCCTGAATGACCGCCACCGAACACGCCCTCGAGCTCGTCCGCGTCGCCGCGCACGCCGCCTCCGACAAGCTGGCGACGAACATCGTCGCCTTCGACGTCAGCGAGCAGCTCGCCATCACCGACGCCTTCCTACTCGCCTCCGCCTCCAACGAGCGCCAGGTCCAGGCGATCGTCGACGAGATCGAGGCCAAGCTGCGCGAGGTCGGCGCCAAGCCGATCCGCCGTGAGGGGGAGCGGCAGGGCCGCTGGGTCCTCATCGACTACGGCGACGTCGTGGTGCACGTCCAGCACGAGGAGGAGCGGCAGTTCTACGCCCTCGAGCGGCTCTGGCGCGACTGTCCCGTGATCGAGCTGCCGGCGGACGTGACGTCCGGCGGCCGCGGCTGAGCGCGGGCAGCCGGAGGTGAGCTCGGCCGACCAGCGGTCCGCGGTCGAGATCGCGGAGACCCGAGGGGCACGCCGGCTGGTGCTGCTGCGCCACGGCCGGACCGCCTGGAACCTCGAGGGCCGCGCCCAGGGCCACAGCGACGTGCCGCTCGACGAGGCCGGGCACGCCCAGGCCGCCGCGGCCGCGCCCTACGTCGCGGCGCTGCGGCCGACGGCGGTGTGGACCAGCGACCTCACCCGGGCCCGCCAGACCGCGTCGTACGTCGAGGCCGCGACCGGCCTGGTCGCGGCCACCGACCCGCGGCTGCGGGAGTACGACGTCGGTCTCCGCGCCGGCCTGACGATGGCCGAGTTCGCCGAGAAGCACCCGGCCGAGCACGACCGGTGGCAGGCGCACCTCTCCTGGGACGTGGTGCCCGGGGCGGAGTCCGACGCGGACGTGACCGCCCGGATGGTGCCCGCGCTGCGGGAGTGCCTCGCCGCCCTCGGGACCGGGGAGACCGGGGTGGTGGTGGCGCATGGGGCGTGCCTGAAGGTGTCGCTCCTCGCGCTGCTCGGCCTGCCGCCGGAGGCCGAGGCGGCGCTGCTGCACATGGACAACTGCGGCTGGGCCACGCTCACCGAGCACCGCAGCGGCCGCGTGCGGCTGAGCTCCTACAACGAGACCGCCGGCGGTCTTCCGGCCACGCCGTAGGGCCCCCCGGATTTCACTCCGGCAGCACGTTTGGCTAGTATTCAGCGCGTTGCTCACCTGGGCGGAAGCGCCGGGGAACGCAATGGGGCTGTGGCGCAGCTGGTAGCGCATCTGCATGGCATGCAGAGGGTCAGGGGTTCGAGTCCCCTCAGCTCCACCCCGATGAGAGGCCGGCGCCGATGGCGCCGGCCTCTCTGCATCTCACCCACGGTTCCGCGTCGACGCCCAACCGATCGGTTGGCTCCCGAACGCGGTCGCTGCGGCGCGCCGGGCAGCAGGGCCGCGCGTGCAGCGTCGGTGCCCTTGCCTAGGCTGGCGACCCGTCCTGGGAAAGGTGGAGGCGGTGGAGCACGACGCGATCGACGCGCTGCGGGAGCGGCATCCCGCTTGGCGGCTGCTGCGGGCCGGCAACGGCACCCTCATCCTGTCCTTCCTCGGGACCTACTTCGTCGAGGGCAACCGGGGTGCGTGTCCGGGCAGCGAGGTGGCGGCGGCGCTCGACGACCACCTCTACGCCCTCGACGCCGCGCTCTCTGACGGGCGCGAGCAGGCCCGATTCCCGAAGGCTCCACGCGCCTACCTGGAGGACTGGTCGGCCACCGAGGCCGGCTACCTGCGCCGCTTCTACCCGGCCGGCGACGACGAGGTGCACTACGAGGTGACGCCGGCGTTCGAGAAGGCGTACGCCTGGGTGGAGTCGCTGCGGGGCCGAGCCTTCGTGGGCACCGAGTCACGGCTGCAAACGGTCGTGGAGCTGCTGCGCCAGATCGTGCACGGGACCGAAGCCGATCCGCAGGCGCGGCTGGCCGAGCTGCGGCGCAGGCGCGAGGAGATCGACACCGAGATCGCTGCGGTCGAGGCCGGTGAGATGGCCGTGCTCGACGAGACCGGGGTGCGCGACCGCTACCAGCAGTTCGCCGGGACCGCTCGCGAGCTGCTCTCCGACTTCCGCGAGGTCGAGGAGAACTTCCGGCTACTCGACCGCGCCGCCCGCGAGCGGATCGCCGCCTGGGACGGCTCCAAGGGCGAGCTGCTCGCCGACCTGGTCGGGTCCCGCTCCGACATCGCCGGCTCCGACCAGGGCCGCAGCTTCCAGGCCTTCTACGACTTCCTGCTCTCCGAGGCGCGCCAGGACGAGCTGTCCGACCTTCTCGGGCGCGTGGCGGGGCTGAGCATGGTGGAGGCCGACCGGCGGCTGCGCAGCATCCACCACGACTGGGCGGAGGCTGCCGAGCGCGCCCACCGGACCGTGCGGCAGATCTCCGAGCAGCTGCGCCGCTTCCTCGACGACCAGGTGTGGCTGGAGAACCGTCGCGTGCTCGATCTGGTCCGCGCCGTCGAGACCACGGCGCTGGAGGTCCGCGACGACCCCCCGGGTTTCGGGCTGGAGGTCGAGGTGCCCGGGCTCGGGATCGTGCTGCCCTTCGAGCGGCCGCTCTACGAGCCGCCGGCGGCCGCGGACGTCGAGAGCCTGATCCCGCCCGCCACCGAGGAGGAGCTCGCGGCGGACCTCCTCTTCACCCAGGCCTTCGTCGACCAGGTCCGGCTGGCCGGCAACATCCGAGCCGTGCTTCCCGAGCGGTCCTCGGCCCTGCTGTCCGACATCCTCGAGATGTACCCCATCGAGCAGGGGGCCGCCGAGATCGTCGGCTACCTCGCCCTGGCCGACGACGACCTGAAGATCGAGATGGACGACACCGAGGAGACCCTCCTCGACTACCCGGACCCGGCCGACCCCGACCGGCTCAAGCGGGCCCGGCTGCCGAAGGTGACGGTGAGACGAACATGAGCGACGAGCACGCGGTCGGGTCGGCGATCATCCGACTGATGCAGGGCGTGGTCTACCGCGAGGCCGACGAGGACACCTGGCTCACGCTGGAGCGCTCGACTGGCGGCGTACGCGACCACTTCGCGACCATCGGGGTCGAGGTCGTCGTCGACGACGCCGAGGGCTACGCCTACCTCCGGTCGCGCCCGGAGGTGGAGGGCGAGGAGGCGCTCCCGCGGCTGGTGCGCCGCCGGGCGCTGACCTACAACGTCTCCCTCCTTCTCGTCCTGCTCCGCAAGCGCCTGCTGGAGTTCGAGACCTCTGGCAGCGAGGGGCGCCTGGTCCTCACCCGCGACCAGATCGTGGAGATGCTGCGCACGTTCCAGACTGACTCCTCCAACGAGGCGCGTCTGGTCGACCAGGCCGAGCGCACCATCGGGAAGGCCGCCGAGCTGGGCTTCCTGCGGGCCCTCCGCGGCCAGGCCGACCACTGGGAGGTGCGCCGGATCCTCAAGGCCTACGTCGACGCCGAGACCCTTTCCGGGTTCGCCGGCAAGCTCCGGCAGTACGCCGGGACCGGAGGCGACGATGAGTGACGGGCTCTTCTCGGCGGTGGAGCTCGCCGACTCCGGCCGTGCGGGCTACCGGCTGCACCACCTCGAGGTGTTCAACTGGGGCACCTTCGACCGGCAGGTGTGGCGGCTCACCCCCGGCGCGGACACCTCGCTGCTCACCGGCGACATCGGCTCGGGCAAGTCCACGCTCGTCGACGCGCTCACGACGCTGCTGATGCCGGCGCACAAGATCTCCTACAACAAGGCCGCCGGCGCCGAGGCCAGGGAGCGCACGCTGCGTTCCTACGTGGAGGGCCACTACAAGTCCGAGCGGATGGAGGCCTCCGGCCGGTCCCGGGCCATCGGCCTGCGCACGGACGCGAGGACCTACTCCGTCGTCCTCGGGGTCTTCACCAACGACGGCTACGACGAGACCGTGACGCTGGCGCAGGTCTTCCAGCAGCGCGAGAGCAGCGGACAGCCGTACCGCTTCTACGTCACCGCCACCAAGGAGCTCACCGTCGCGGTGGACTTCGCCGACTTCGGGGCCGACCTGCGCGACCTGCGCAAGCGGCTGCGGGCCGGCGGAGCGGAGCTGTTCGACGACTTCCCGAAGTACTCCACGTCCCTGCGGCGGCTCCTCGGCATCCGTTCCGAGCAGGCGCTCGAGCTCTTCCACCAGACCGTGTCGATGAAGTCGGTCGGCAACCTCAACGACTTCGTCCGCGACCACATGCTCGAGCCGTCGGACGCGACCGACCGGGTCCGCGAGATCATCGGCCACTTCGAGGACCTCACCAAGGCCCACGACGCGGTCAAGCGGGCCCGGGAGCAGCTCGAGGCGCTGGCCCCCATCGTGGCCACGTCGCAGCGGTACGACGCCGCGCTGGCCGAGCGCGAGGACCTGGAACGCCAACGGGGCGCCGTGCGGCTCTTCATCGCGGAGACGCGCTCGCGGCTGCTCGGGGAGGAGATCGTCTCGCTCGAGGGCGACGGGGAGCGGCTGCTCGGCGAGCAGGACGAGGCGAAGCGGCAGCTCGCCGCCCTGGCCGGCGAGCGGGAGTCGCTGATTGCCGAGCGCGAGCGCGCAGGCGGCGACCGGGTCGGCGAGCTCGAGCGGATCGCCCGGGAGGCGCGCAGCCTGGCGGAGGAGCGGCGCCGTCGTCGCGCCCTCTTCGACGCGGCGGTCGCCGACGCCGACCTGGGCGAGGTGCGTGACGCCGTCGGCTTCGGCGCGCTGGCCGCCCTGGTCGCCGACGCGAGACCGCAGCTGGCCGGCGACAAGCGGGCGCTGGACGCCCGTTTCGCCGAGCTGATCGGGCAGGTCAGGGAGACCGGCACACGACGGGACGCGGTCAGCGACGAGCTGGCCAGCCTGGAGCAGCGCACCAACAACCTGCCCACCGAGCAGGTCGAACTGCGCACGCAGCTCTGCGCCGATCTCGGGCTGTCTCCCGAGCAGCTGCCCTACCCCGGCGAGCTCCTCGACGTCGCCGAGGAGCACGCCGAGTGGCGCGGCGCCGCGGAGCGGGTGCTGCGCGGGTTCGCGCTGTCCCTGCTGGTGCCCCAGGAGCACTACGAGGCCGTCACAGGATGGGTCAACGCCCGCCGGCTCACCTCCAGCCGCCGTGACGGCCGAACCGTGGGGGCGAAGCTCGTCCACGAGCGGGTATCCGCGCGGCGGGTGCCGCTGCAGCGCGCCGGCAGCGACGCGCTCATGCTCGCCGACTGCCTCCAGGTCAAAGAGGGGCCGTTCCGCGACTACCTCCTCGACGAGGTCACCAACCGGGCGAGCTTCCGGTGCGCCGAGACCTTGGAGGAGTTCCGGGCCGAGCGGCGTGCGGTGACCCGCGAGGGGCAGGTCCGCTCGGGCGAGCGCCACGAGAAGGACGACCGCCACCGCGTCGACGACCCGCGCCGCTGGGTGCTCGGCTGGGCCAACGAGCGCAAGATCGCCGCGCTCCGGGTCGAGCTGGCCGAGCTCGAGGCCGCGCGCGACGCGAGCGAGGAGGAGCTCACTCGGGTCGGCGAGGCGCGGGAGACCGTCCAGCGACGCAGCGAGGCGTTCGCCCGGCTCGACGGGTACCAGTCCTGGGCCGACCTGGACGTCGCCGGGGCCGAGGAGCGTGGCGCCGCCGCCGACGCCGAGCGGGCTCGGCTCGAGGCCGGGTCCTCGAGGCTGGCGGAGATCAAGCAGGCGCTCGACCACAATGCCGGGCGCACCGCCGAGGTCGGCGCCAGGATCGAGCTGCTCACCGGGCGGTTGGCCACCTCGGACGCCGAGCGGCGTCGCTGCGTGGACGAGAAGGCGCGGGACGACGAGGCGGTGGCCCACCACCCGGCGGCGGTGCTCAACGCAGCGCGCGAGTCGTACGCCGCGCTCCTCAGTCGCCTCGGGAAGGCCGTGCCCACCAGCTCGGCGGAGTGCGGCCGCGCTGGCGACGCCCTGACCGAGGACCTGCACCGGCGCATCGAGCGGTTGACCAGGGAGCTCGGTGGCTTCGGGCAGAGCCTCGCGGCCCACATGAGCGAGGTGCTCCGGCGCTGGCCCGAGCTGCGGGCGGACATGGACGCGACCGTCGACTCGCGCCAGGACTTCCTCGCGTTCCACGAGCGGGTCGCCGGTGATGACCTGCCGCAGTTCGAACAGGAGTTCAAGCAGCAGCTCAACACCAACACCATCCGCGAGCTGGCGCAGTTCAACAGCTGGTTGCGCCGGCAGGCCGAGGAGATCGGCGACCGGGTCGCACGGATCAACGAGGCGCTCGGCGCGATCCCCTACAACCCGGGTCGGTTCATCCGCCTGGAGAAGCAGCCGACCAACAACCAGGACGTCGCCACGTTCCGGGCCGACCTGCGCAACGCCACCGACGACACCATCTCCGGCGTCGACGACCACTACTCCGAGCAGCGGTTCCTCGAGGTCAAGCGGATGATCGAGCGGTTCCGGGGCCGCGAGGGCTACGCCGACTCCGACCGGGCCTGGACCCGCCGGGTGACCGATGTGCGCAACTGGTTCGTCTTCTCCGCCTCCGAGCGCGACCTGGAGACCGACGAGGAGTGGGAGCATTACTCCGACTCCGACGGCAAGTCCGGGGGCCAGAAGGAGAAGCTCGCCTACACCATCCTGGCCGCGTCGCTCGCCTACCAGTTCGGCCTGGAGTGGGGGGCGACTAAGTCCCGGGACTTCCGCTTCGCCGTGATCGACGAGGCCTTCGGCCGCGGGTCGGACGTGTCCTCCCGCTTCGCGCTCAGCCTGTTCGCCAAGCTCGGCCTGCAGCTGCTCATCGTCACCCCGCTGCAGAAGGTGCACGTCATCGAGCCCTACGTGAGGGCGATCGGCTACGTCGACAACCCCACCGGCACGTGCTCGCGGCTGCAGACGATGACGATCGATGACTACCGCGAGCGGCGCGACGGGCGGCACCGGTGAGCGCTCGGTGGACCACGCCCGATCAGGTTGCCGCCCAGGTCCGCCGGCGGTGGGCCGACGGCAGCCTGCTGAGGGCGTACGCCGCCGGGGAGCCGTTCCCGAGGGTCGAGGTGCCGCTGCGGGGACCCCGGCCGTCCGAGATCGGGGACGACCTCGAGGAGGTGCGCGGCTGGGCCGCGCGGCTGGACGCCGGTCGCCGTGACGACGCGCGCTACACCCTGGAGTGGACCACCGTCGGGGGCCGGCACTTCGGCCGCAACCAGGTCCCGGCGCGGGCGATCGTCTCCGCCTACGAGCAGGCGTGGGGACTTCTGGGCGTGGCCGATGACGTGCGTCGCTTCGCGTCGATCCTCGCCTTGGTCGCGCCGGTGGCGCCGGTCGAGGCGTGGGTCGTGGCGAACCCGCACAAGGCCCTCGCGGTCGCGGAGCAGTGGCCGGCGCTGCTCGCGGCGTACTCGTGGCTTGACGAGCACCGTGGCTCCGGCCGCTACCTGCGCGAGATCAGCGCCCCCGGCGTCGACACCAAGCTCGCCGAGCGGCACCGCAGGACACTTGCGGCGCTGCTCGGCGTCCCCGGCACGGCCTCCGGCTTCCTGGAGGCCCTGGGGCTGCGAGGCAAGCCGGAGCTGGTGCGGTTGCGGCCCTCGCCCGAGCTGGTGGGGCTCCCGCAGTCGCTCACGGAGCTGGCCGTCCGGGCGGAGGAGCTCGCGGCGCTGGAGCTGCGACCCACCACGGCCCTCGTCGTCGAGAACGAGATCAGCTACCTCAGCGTGCCGGTCCCGCCGGGAGGGGTGGTGCTGTGGGGCAAGGGGTTCGAGGTGGACCGCGTCGGCCGGCTGCTCTGGCTGGCGGAGGTCGACGTCCGCTACTGGGGGGACCTCGACACCCACGGGTTCGCCATCCTCGACCGCTTCCGCGCCTGGCTCCCGCAGGCCCGTTCGGTGCTGATGGACCGCCAGACCCTTCTCGGTCACCGCGACCGGTGGGGCGTCGAGGAGCGGCCGGCCAGGCCGCTCCTGAGTCGGCTCACGGCCGAGGAGCACGAGCTCTACGACGACCTGGTCACCGACCGCCTCGGCGACCGGGTCCGGCTCGAGCAGGAGCGGCTCGACTGGGACTGGGTCGAGGAGCGGCTCGGAGCATGACCTCGGTCACGTCCACCGGCATCGTGATCGTCCCGTTACCGCGCGGTTTGAGGTCCCACTCCGACCTTCGTTAGGTTCTCAAGCCGGGCGACGGGAGTGACGCGTGTGGCGTCCCCCTCCGCGGCCCCTCGTGCACTCCTGACCGGACGTGCTGCACAGGCTGGCTGCGCCGCTCGGTGCCGCGGTCGAGTCGACCGCGGACAGCGATGCCGGCACCAGGGCCGGCGTCCCCGGTTCGAGGAGCAGTGAGGCGTGTGGCCCTTCTCGAGGCCCACGAGATCTACAAGGTGTTCGGAAGGCGGCCCGACCGTGCCGTCGAGCGGCTCCGGCGAGGAGAGAGCCGCGAGGACCTCCGCGAGGAGGGCCTGACCGCGGCGGTCATCGACGCGTCGTTCCAGGTCGAGGCAGGGCAGATCTTCGTCGTGATGGGGCTCTCGGGCTCCGGCAAGTCGACGCTGATCCGGATGGCCAACGGCCTGCTGATGCCCACCGCCGGCCAGATGCGGGTCGCGGGGAGCGAGGTCACCGGGCTGGACCGGCGCGGCCTGCGCGAGCTGCGGCGCGACCGGGTGAGCATGGTCTTCCAGCACTTCGCGCTGCTGCCGCACCGCACGGTCGGCGAGAACGCGGCGTACGCGCTCAAGGTCCAGGGCGTGAACCGCGCCGACCGCCAGCAGCGCGCCGAGCGGGCGCTCGAGCTGGTCGGACTCGGCGGCTGGGGAGGCTCCCTGCCCGGCGAGCTGTCCGGTGGCATGCGCCAGCGCGTCGGCCTCGCCCGGGCGCTGGCCTCGGAGACCGAGATCCTGCTGATGGACGAGGCGTTCAGCGCGCTCGACCCGCTGATCCGGCGCGAGATGCAGGACCAGCTCATCGAGCTCCAGCACCGGCTGGACAAGACGATCCTGTTCATCACCCACGACCTCAACGAGGCGATGCGGCTGGGCGACCGGATCGCGATGATGCGCGACGGCCGCATCGTCCAGGTCGGCAGCGCCGAGCAGATCCTCAACGACCCGGCCAACGACTATGTCGCCCAGTTCGTGCAGGACGTCGACCGCAGCCGGGTGCTCACGGCGTCGTCGGTGATGGAGCCGCCGGTGGCGGTGCTCGGCGGCGACCAGGGGCCGCGGGTGGCGCACCGGCTGATGCGCGAGCACCAGGTCTCGTCGCTGATGGTCGTCGGGCGGGACCGCCGTCTGCGCGGCGTCGTCACCGACGACGCGACGGCCGACGCGGTCCGCGCGGGGCGCGACGACCTCGCCGGCATCCTGCAGCCCGCCGCGACCGTCGGGCCGGACACCGCGGTGGCCGACCTGTTCGCGGCCTCGGCCGACAGCCCGGTCCCGCTCGCCGTGGTCGGCGAGGAGGACCGGCTGCTCGGGGTGATCCCGCGCGTGACGCTGCTCAACGCACTCGGCGCGGGGAGCAGTCCCGACGTGACCATGATCCCGGCGCCGCGCGGCCCGGTCGACGACGAGCGAGTGGAGGTGGCCCGATGACGGTCTTCGAGACGGTGTCCGGGGTGCCGAGGATCCCGGTCGGTGACTGGACCGAGTCCGCGTTCGGTTGGATCCTGGACAGCTTCGGCAGCTTCTTCGACCGGGTCGCGCAGCTCATCGAGTCGGCGGTGACCTCGCTGACCGACCTGCTCGACGCGCCCGCCCCGCTGGTGCTCGTCGTGGCCCTGGCGCTGCTGGCGTGGCTCGTGGCCGACTGGAAGGTCGGGATCGCTTCGCTGGTGGGCCTGACGCTGGTGATCGGGATGGACCAGTGGGAGGCGACCATGCAGACCCTCGCGCTCGTCTTCTTCGCCACCCTGATGGCCCTGGTCATCGGCGTGCCCCTGGGCGTCGCCGCAGCGCGGTGGGACGGCCTCAGCCGGGTCGTGCGGCCGGTCATGGACCTGATGCAGACCATGCCCGCCTTCGTGTGGCTGGTGCCGGTGGTCATGCTCTTCGGCATCGGCCAGGCGCCGGGCCTGGTGGCCACCGTGATCTTCGCGCTGCCACCCGGCGTCCGGCTGACCGAGCTGGGCATCCGGCAGGTCGACCAGGAGGTCGTCGAGGCCGGGCACGCGTTCGGCGCCACCCCGCGCCAGATCCTGCGCGAGACGCAGCTGCCGCTGGCCCTGCCGACGGTCATGGCGGGCGTCAACCAGGTGATCATGCTGGCCCTGTCGATGGCCGTGATCGCCGGACTCGTCGGCGCCGCCGGGCTCGGCGGCCAGGTGACCAGCTCGATCTCGACCCTGGACATCGGGCTCGGGTTCGAGGCCGGGCTCTCGGTGGTGGTGCTCGCGATCTACCTCGACCGGGTGACCGCCGGCCTCAGCCGCGACCGGCGCAGCCGCCGGAGCCTGGGCTCGCTGCTGCGCGGACGCCGCAGCCCGGCAGCGGACCGTCCGGCCCAGGCCGAGAAGGCGCCCGCCGCCGCCTGACCCCACGATCTCGGGGCCGCGGCGCCCCGGCCACCGGCCGACCGCCGCAGCACAACTGAACACAGAGACGAAGGACGAGAGAGGACGACGAATGACGCGCACGTGGAGCAAGAGACGAGTCGGAAGTGCCCTGGTGGCCCTGGCCAGCATCGCCATGGTGGCCACCGGATGCGGCAGCAGCAGCGACAGCGCCAGCGCTGCCGGGGACAAGTCGATCACGCTGGGGATCATCCCCTCGTGGACCGACGGCCTCAGCACGGCGTACCTGTGGAAGGACGTGCTGGAGAAGAAGGGCTACAACGTCGACATCAAGGAGATCTCGGACGCGGCGCCGCTGTACGCCGGGCTCGCCAAGGGTGACGTCGACGTCTACCCCTCGGCGTGGCCGGAGGTCACGCACAAGTCCTACATGGACCGGTACGGCGACAACATCGAGGACCTCGGCACCTACTACGACGGCGCCAAGCTGACCTTCGCGGTGCCGGAGTACACCGACATCGACTCGATCGCCGACCTGCCGGGGAAGGCCGACCAGTTCGACGGCAAGATCATCGGCATCGAGCCCGGCGCCGGCCTCACGAAGACCACCAAGGAGCAGGTGATGCCGCAGTACGGGCTCACCGACGACTACTCGCTGGTGACCTCGTCGACCACGGCCATGCTCGCCCAGCTGAAGAAGGCCACCGACAGCCACCAGGACATCGTGGTCACGCTGTGGAAGCCCTTCTGGGCCAACAACGCCTTCCCGGTCAAGACCCTCGACGACCCCAAGGGCGCCCTGGGCGAGGCCGAAGGGCTGCACGAGCTCGGGCGCAAGGGCTTCAGCGACGACTTCCCCAAGGTCGCGGCGATGATGGGCAGGCTCAAGCTCGACGACGCCCAGTACGGCAGCCTCGAGGACCTCGTCGTGAACAAGTACGGCAAGGGCAAGGAGGAGCAGGCCGTCCAGGCCTGGGAGAAGGACCACCAGGACGTGATGGACAGCCTCGAGAGCTGACCGAGACCGATGAGAAGGAGCCGCGGACCGATTCCGGTCCGCGGCTCCTTCGCGTCCGACGGGCCCTAGCGCGAGCTCGCGGCGAGGAAGTCGAAGAACAGCTCCTGGAAGGCGGCCGGGTCCTCCAGGTGCGGGGAGTGGCCGCAGTCGGCGAGCACGACCTCGGTGAAGTCGCCGCCGGCCGCCTCGTAGCTGCGCAGCACCGAGCGGGTCTGCGCGACCATCGGCTGCGCCGGGAAGACCTCCTCGCCCGGCCATCCGGGGATCGCCCCGCCGCGGCCCAGGACCGCCAGGTCCAGGGCCGCGGTGTCGGAGACGATCAGGTCCCGGCCGCCGCGCACCCACAGCACGGGCGGCTTCGGGTCGACCCCGACGATGCCGCTGGTGTCGAACCAGGTCGGCGCCATCGTGTTGAGCACCCCACGCCGGCCGGGTGCGACCATCGGCCACCCGTCGGCGGCGACGGAGTCGCCGGGGTAGAAGTCGTCGCCGACGCGGGTGGTCAGCATCGACGCGACCAGGGCGTCCTCGTCGACGCCGGGCGGGGGAGAGGCGAAGTAGAGCGCGTTCATGACGGACCGCGGCGAGGACGGCGAGTCGCCGGCGTCGCCGTCGGCGAGGGCGCGCACGAAGTCGGGGTTGACCGTGCCGCCACCGGCGCCCCGGCCGTCGGCGCCGATCAGGGCGCCGTCGGCGCCGCGGGTCCCGCCGTACCCGTAGGGCGAGACCGGGTTGACCAGAGTCAGGCTCGCCACCTCGCCGGGGTGGTCGAGGAGGTACTGCATCACCACGCCGCCGCCCATGCTCCAGCCGGCCAGGTGGCACCGCGAGATGCCGAGCGCGGCCAGGGCCGCGTGCAGGTCGTCGGAGAAGTCCCGCACGCCGCGGGTGGCATCGATCGGCAGCGCCTCGGTGTCGCCGAACCCGCGCAGGTCCGGGGCCAGCCCGCGGAAGCGCCCGGGCAGCGCCCGCAGCGTGCCCGCCCAGAACAGGGAGCTGGAGATGTTGCCGTGCACCAGCACGACCGGCTCGCCGGTCTCCCTGCCGTCGTGGCGGACGAACGTGTCGGCGCGACCGGGGTCCGCGACCTCGACCACCAGGCCGTCGCCGGTCACCGCGCGCCGCCGGCGGACTCCTCGATCGCGGCGGCGACCACCGCGGCGCCCTGGTCGCCCATCACGACCGTGTAGTGGTTGACGCCCGCGACGTCGCGCACGTCGAGGTTCGGGTACGACGAGGCGTGCTGCCGCGCCAGCTCCGCGGGGTAGAGGCCGCCCGGCTCGCCCATCATCCCGTTCTGGGCACGGAGGAAGACCGTGCCCGTGGCGAGCTTGCCGACCCGGGCGTCGATCGCGGCGGTGTCGAGCAGGTCGATCGAGTCCTCGCGCACCGACTCCACCGTCACCGAGGAACGGCACTCCGGTGGGTCCCCGACCAGGTCGTAGGCGAAGTAGTCCGCGACCTCCTGCGACAGGTCCGGTCCCAGGGCGGGGTGCCGGCGCCAGAAGTCGAGGTAGGCCTCGGTGTCGGCGAAGGTCATCGACAGCCGTTGCGCCGCCGGGCCGATCACCGCGGCCACGGTCTCCTCGGGGGAGAGGCCCGGTGGCATCGGGGGCAGCGACAGGCCGCCGTCGACGAGCAGCACCGAGGCCACCCGGTCGGGGTGCTCCGCGGCGAACGTGGTCGCCACGAAGCCGCCCATGGAGTGCCCGACGACCACGGCCTGCTCGACCTCGAGGTGGTCCAGCAGGAGGGCCAGGTCGGCGGCGTGGGCGTGCATCCCGGCCGGGCCGGCCAGGCCGTTGCTGCGCCCCCGGCCGCGCAGGTCCGGCGCGACCACGTCGTACGACGAGTGCCGGGCGACGGCCGACCACGCGAGGTGGTTGGAGGTGACGCCGTGCAGCGCCAGCACCACCGGTCCGTCGGAGCCCCGGCCCCACCGGCCCGCGTGCAGGTCGCCGCCGGCGACCGCGACGTCGAACGGCTCGTAGCTGCGGGTCATCGTGCGGTCCACCCGCCGTCCATGGTCAGCGAGGCGCCGTTGATGCTGGCCGAGGCCGGCGAGCACACGAACGCCACCAGCTCGGCGACCTCCTCGGGCTCGACCAGTCGCTTGACCGAGGGCAGCTCGAGCATCACCTTCGACACGACGTCGGCCTCGCTGATCCCGTGGGTCCGGGCCTGGTCGGCGATCTGCTTCTCCACCAGCGGGGTGCGCACGTAGCCGGGGTTGAGGCAGTTCGAGGTGACGCCCTTGTCGCCGGCCTCGAGCGCGGTGACCTTGGAGAGGCCCTCCAGGCCGTGCTTGGCCGAGACGTAGGCCGACTTGAAGGGCGACGCGGCGAGCCCGTGCGCCGAGGAGATGTTGACGATCCGGCCCCAGCCGCGGGCGTACATCCCCGGCAGCACCGCGCGGACGAGCCGGAAGGGGGCCTGCAGCATCAGCCGGGTGATCAGGTCGAAGCGGTCCGGCGGGAAGTCCTCGATCGGCGCGACGTGCTGCACGCCGGCGTTGTTGACCAGGACGTCGATCGCGAGGTCGCGCTCGGCCAGCTCCCGGTCCAGCGACTCCAGGTCGGCGAGGTCGGCGACCCACGCCTCGCCGTCGATCCGCTCGGCCACGGCCTTGGCGGCGTCGCCGTCGAGGTCGCAGACCACGACGTCCGCGCCGGCGGCCGCGAGTCGCTCGGCGCAGGCGCGGCCGATGCCGCTGGCGCCGCCGGTGACCAGGGCGCGCCGGCCGGTCAGGTCCGGCCACGTGGGGGTGGGTGTGCTCATGGGATGGGGTTCTCCTCCTGCTCGTGCTCCGCCGCCCCGAGTCCGCGACGGACGAAGCGCATGGTCTCCTCCAGGACGTGGTCGGGGATGCGCCGCTGGTCGTCCCAGAGGACGTAGCGCATCCCGATCAGCTCGCCGGCGCCCATCAGCGCCCAGGCGACCACGTCGGGGTCGAGGTCGGCGATCTCGCCGGCCGCCGTGGCCCGGGTCAGGCCCTCGACGTATCCGTCGACGATCCGCTCGTAGTGCAACCGCAGCGTGTGCGGGGAGACGAACTCGGCCTGCCGGATGATCCGGTAGAGCGCCGGGTGCTCGCCGGTGAACCGGAAGAACGCCTCGAAGCCGAGCCGCTCCGCCTCCGAGCGGGTGGTGCCCCGCGAGCTGGCCTCGGCCATCGCCTGCCGCACCCGGTGGTTGAGGTCGATCACCACCTCGTCGAAGATCTCCTGCTTGGTCTTGAAGTAGATGTAGAACGTGCCGCCGGCGACGCCCGCCGCCTCGGCGATCTTCACGATCGAGGCGTCGTGGTAGCCGCGCTCGGCGAAGATCCGCTCGGCCGCCTCGAGCAGCCGTCGACGCGTCTGGGTGCCCTTGTCGGTGCGCGGCTCGTGCTTCTGCTCGGTCACTGCTGCTCCTCGGCCTGGGCACGAAGCGATCGCTTGTCGATCTTGCCGGTGGCAGTCTGGGGCAGCGAGGGCACGACCACGATGTCGCGGGGCACCTTGAAGCCGGCCAGGTGCTCGCGCAGCTCCCGGCGCAGCTGCTCGGGCCGCGGGTCGTGCCCCGGCGCGGGTACGACGAAGGCCAGGCCCGCCTCGCCCCAGCGCTCGTCGGGGACGCCGACCACCGCGGCCTCGGCGACCGCGTCGAGCAGCCGCAGCGCCCGCTCCACCTCGGCGGGGTGCACGTTCTCGCCGCCGGTGATGTACTTCTCGCTGCTGCGGCCGCGGAGCCGGAAGCGGCCGTCGCGCTCGTCGGCCAGGTCGCCGGTCGCCAGCCAGCCGTCGACGAAGGCGCGCGCGGTGGCGGTGGGGTCGCGCCAGTAGCCGTGGAAGAGCCCCGGCGAGCGCACCAGCAGCTGGCCACGCTCGTCCAGTCGGACCGAGACACCCGGGTAGGGCTCCAGCCAGCCCGTGGGTGCGGTCGCCGACGGGGGCTCGCACAGCACGTTGGGGCCGGCCTCGGTCAGGCCGTAGCCGGCCCAGATGCGCACGCCGTGGTGGCCCCACGCCTCGGAGAGCCGGTGGTCGACGGGTGCGCCACCGACGACCGCGAGGCGCAGCCGGGAGAGGTCGCAGCTCGGGAACGCCGGGTGCTCGGCGAGCATCTGGTAGGTCGTCGGGACGCCCATCATCGCGGTGACGCGCTCTCGTTGGAGCAGGGCGAGGACCGTGCCGGCGTCGAAGTCGGGCACCACCACCACCCGGGCGCCCACGCCGAGTGCCTGCAGCGTCTGGACGTTCCAGGCCGCGACGTGGAACTGCGGCAGCACCAGCAGCACCACGTCCTCGGCGGTCAGCGGGAAGCGCGCGGCCAGCGCCTCGGTGGTGGCCCGGCAGGCGGACCGGCCGAGGAGCACGCCCTTGGGCCGGCCGCTGCTGCCGGAGGTGTAGAGCAGCAGCACCGCGTCGCCGGTCTCGGCCCCGCTCGCCCCCGTGGGCCGGACCCGGGGCACCTCGTGCTCCAGGCCGCCGGGGCCCATCAGTGCGGGGGTGGGCGCCCGGTCGAGCAGCGCCGCCGCCCGCGCGGCGAGGTCCTGGTGCTGCAGGTCGGCGACCAGCAGCGCCGGGTCGGCGTCCTCGAGCATCGCGGCCAGCTCCGACGGGGCCGCCCGCCAGGAGAGCGGCGCCAGCACCAGCCCGGCCCGGGCGCAGGCGTGGAACAGCACGACCTGGGCGATGCTGTTGGCGCCGAGCGTGGCGACCCGGTCGCCGGTCCGCAGCCCCGCGTCGGCCAGCGCGGCGGCCAGCGCGGCGGACCGGCGGACCAGCTCGGCATAGGTGAGGCTCGTGGTGCCGTCCGTGAGCGCCACCGCATCCGGATGGCCCACCGGGGCGAGCAGGGGGACGTCCATGGTCTCCATCACACCGCCTCGGCCCCCGGTTCGCGAACCCGGCCCCGTTCCCGGGCCCCGCCCCGGCGCAGCAGCCGCGGCAGCGAGGCCAGCCCGCCGGGGAGGAACATCACGACCAGCACGAACAGGACGCCGAGCAGGAAGAGCGGCTGGGAGAGCGGCACCTCCAGCACCGCCGGCAGCGCGGAGATGCTCTGGGCGCCGGCGAGGCTGCCCAGCCGCTGGTCCAGCAGCATGTAGGCGAAGCCGCCGAGCATGGCGCCGCTGCGCACGCCGGAGCCGCCGAGGACCACCATCACCAGCAGGCTCAGCGTGAAGTCCGCGGTGGTGACGCCGGCACTGGCGCCGCCGACCACGATCACGTAGACCGCGCCGCACAGTGCGGCCAGCACCGAGCCGATCACGAACGCCGCGAGCTTGAACGCGTAGGTGCGCAGCCCCAGCACGCCGGCGCGCAGCTCGTTCTCCCGGATGGCGGACCAGACGTGTCCGGCGGGGGACTGCGTCACCACCCGGACGACCAGGTAGACCACGACGGCGAGCGCGAGCGCGAGCCAGTAGAGGTAGCGGGTGTTGACGACCCCGACGAACAGGTCCGGCAGGCCGGAGGCGTCCAGGCCCAGGCCCTGCTCGCCGCCGGTCACCCCGAGCGGGTCCTGCACGACCAGCACCGAGCCGGCCTGGGCGAACGCCAGGGTCACCATCGCGAAGGCGATGCCCTGCACGCGCAGGCTGACCGCGCCCGACAGCGCGGCGACGACCAGCGTCACCAGCAGGGCCGCCAGCACCGACGGCACCAGCCCCCAGTGCCAGCGGCTGACCGCGATCGCGGTGACGTACCCCCCGATCGCGAAGTAGAGCGCATGCCCGAACGAGAGCAGCCCCGTGAACCCGAACAGCAGGTCGTAGGAGAGCGCCAGGGCCGCGAACACCAGGCAGATGGCCAGTACCTGCAGGGTGCCCGGCGAGTTGAGCGGTCCGGGCAGCACGCCCGGGACCTGCAGCACGGAGTACGGCGCCACCGCGAGCAGCACCACCAGCACCAGTCCCGCCAACGGGTTGCGAAGTCGTGTCATCACACCGGCCTCCCGAGAAGTCCCTGCGGCCGCAGCAGCAGGACGACGGCGAGCAGCAGCACGACCGACAGGTCGCCGAGGCCGCTCGCGGCGTAGTAGTTGGTGAACTGCTGGAGCAGGCCGACCAGCACCGCGGCGATGGCCGAGCCCGTGACCGAGCCGAGGCCGCCGATCACCACGACGATGAAGGCGTAGATCAGCAGCGAGGAGCCCAGCTGCGGGGTGACCGTGCCGAAGTAGGCCCCGGCCAGGGCGCCGGCCAGGCCGGCGGCGGCGCCGCCGAGCGCGAAGACCAGCGTGAAGGCGCGGCGCACGTCGATGCCGAGCGCGGTGACCATGGCCCGGTTCTCCACGCCGGCGCGGACGATCAGCCCGTAGCGGGTGTGGCGCAGGAACAGCACGAACGCCGCGAGCACCAGCGCGCCGACCACGATGACCACGATCCGGCCCTGGGGGATGGCCGCGCCGCCGACGTGGATGGTCTCGCGCATCCAGCCGGGCACGGGGTAGCTGCGCGGGTCGGTGCCCCAGATGCCCTGGAGCAGGGCGACCAGCGCGAGGCCGACGCCGACGGTGACCAGCACCTGGGCGATCTCGCGGTCGTAGAGCCGCCGCACGAGCACGAGCTCCAGAAGCGCGGCGAGCACGGTGGAGGTGGCCATGCCCACGAGCACGGCCAGGAGCAGCCGCAGGCCGGGCCCGCCTCCGACGTGGCTGGCGGCCCACCAGCCGACGTAGGCTCCCACGCCGAGGATCGCGCCGTGCGCGAAGTTCAGCACGTGCATGAGGCCGAAGATCAGTGACAGACCGGAGGCGATCAGGAAGTAGAGCGCTCCCAGGCCGAGACCGGTGAAGGCCAGGACGATGACGGTGCTCACGACTCAGGCCGCCTCTCCGGTCGAGACGCCGAGCAGCCGCTGGGTCAGCGCGGCGTCGGCGAGCAGGGCGCGGGCGTCGCCGTCGTGGACGACGCGGCCCTGGTTGAGCACCACGGCTCGGAGGGCCAGGCGGCGTACGACGGCGAGGTTCTGCTCGACCAGCAGCACCGGCGTGTGCGCCGCGACCCGCTCGAGGGCGACCGCGACCTGCTGCACCACCTGCGGCGCCAGCCCCTTGGTGGGCTCGTCGACGAGCAGCAGCCGGTTGTCGGCCAGCAGCACCCGGCCGAGCGCCAGCATCTGCTGCTGGCCGCCGGAGAGCGTGCCGGCGGCCTGCCGGCCGCGCTTGTCCAGCTCGGGGAAGAGCTCGTAGACGACGTCGTAGCGCGGCTGCGGGCCACGCTCGGCGAGCCGGAGGTTCTCGGTGACGGTCAGGCCGGCGAACACCTCCCGGTCCTCGGGCACGTAGCCGATCCCGGACCGGACGATCCGGTGCGTGCGCTCCCGGTCGATGCGACGGCCGTCGAAGCCGATCTCGCCGGTGCGGGGCAGCAGGCCCATGGTCGCGAGCAGGGTGCTGGTCTTGCCGACCCCGTTGCGGCCGAGCAGGGCGGTGACCCCGGTCGCGGCCACCTCGAAGGAGATCCCGTGCAGGATCTTCGAGCCGGCCACCTCGACGTGCACGTCGCGCAGCGTCAGCAGCGGGGGAGCGTCGGCGCTCCGGTGGGTGTTCACAGGGCCTCTCCGAGGTAGGCGGACTGCACGAGGGGGTCCTCCATGACGGCGCTGGGGGTGTCGACTCCGACCATCCGGCCGTGGTGGAGCACCGCGACCCGGTCGGCGAGGCCGAGCACGACCTCGATGTGGTGCTCGACCATGAGCACGGTGATGCCGTGGCCCCGGTGGAGGTCGCGGATCACCGCGACCAGCTCGGGCACGTCCTCGACACCGAGGCCGGCCATCGGCTCGTCGAGCAGCAGCAGGCGGGGCTCGGTCGCCAGCACGATCGCCAGCTCCAGCT
Source organism: Nocardioides panaciterrulae (assembly GCF_013409645.1). Classification (NCBI taxonomy): domain Bacteria; kingdom Bacillati; phylum Actinomycetota; class Actinomycetes; order Propionibacteriales; family Nocardioidaceae; genus Nocardioides; species Nocardioides panaciterrulae. The sequence goes on from NZ_JACCBG010000001.1 coordinate 1,501,344, forward strand.
TGCGCTTGTCACCGTGCGAGAGGGACCCGGCGGGGTGCTCGGCCCGGCGGCCCAGGCGGACCTGGTCGAGGCACTCGGCGGCCCGGCGTACCGAACCCCGGGTGGAGCCCCACAGGCGCAGGCTGCCGCCGCTGTGGGCCTGGACCGCGAGCCGGACGTTCTCCAGCGCCGAGAGCGCCGGGAAGACGCTCGAGGTCTGGAACGTGCGGCCGACGCCGCGCCGGGCCCGCTGGTGGACCGGCGCGTGGGTCAGGTCGTGCCCGTCGACGCGGATCGACCCGCCGGTGGGGGAGACCAGGCCGGACACGCAGTTGAACAGGGTGGTTTTGCCGGCTCCGTTGGGGCCGATCACCCCGAGGAACTCTCCGGCCGGCACCGACAGCTCCACCTGGTCGAGGATCCGTGCTCCGCCGACGGCGAAGCACAGACCCTCGACCTCGAGGGCGGTGCCGGTGCGGCCGCTGCTCGCGGTCAGCTCCCCGCCTCGGGCGGGGCGACCTGGTCGGCCGGCAGCGTCTTGACCAGCTCGGGCGCCCACTGGCCGTCCTTCTTGGTCAGCTTCGCGAGGAACATCGGCTGGAGCATCGCGTGGTCGCTGGCGCGGACGGTCTCCTGGCCCTTCGGGGCGTTGAAGGTCCAGCCCTCGAGGGACTTGATCATCCCGTCGACGTCGTCGCCGCTCTGCAGCGCGTGGACCATCATCTGCGCGGCCACGAAGCCGTCGGGGCTGAACAGGTCGGCCTGGGCGCCCTGCTTCTGGAGGGCGTCCACCATCGCGGCGTTGACGTCGTTGTCGGGAGCGCCGCTGAAGTAGTAGGACAGGAAGTCGATCTTGCTGCTCGCCGGGCCGTAGATCTGGTACGACGCGGTCGTGGCCAGGCCGGTCACGACCGTGGTGCTTCCGAGGACGCCCTGCTGGTCGAGGGCCTGCCACATGGCGCCGGTCGTGTCGCCGGCCCAGGCGACGAAGAGCAGGTCGGCGCCGGCCTGCTTGGCCTTGAGCGCGAACGGCGTGAAGTCGGTGGCGGACAGCGGCACCATGATCGAGCTGACGTCCGCGCCCTGGGCGCCGAGCACGCTCTTGACCGCCGCCTCGTTGGCCTGGCCGAAGGCGTAGTCCTGGGCGAAGACCACGATCTTCTTGCCCTGCACGTCGCCGACCGAGGCGCCGGCGGTCGCCACGTCCTGGTAGGTCTGGCGGCCGCTGCGGAAGGTGTAGTCGTTGATCCCGGTGAGCGAGTCGACGGCCGCGGGGCCGGAGACGTAGAGGACCTTGTTCTGCTCGGCCAGCGGGGCGAGCTGGAGGGCGATGCCGGAGTCCGCGGTGCCGCCGATGACCTGGTAGCCCTTGCCGACGAGGTCCTTGAACTGCGACACGGCGGTCTCGGGCTTGCCCTGGTCGTCGGCGTAGGTCACGTCGATCGTGCGCCCGTCCACCTTGCCGGTGCCCTGGGTCGCGTAGTCGAGGCCGGCCTTGAAGCCGTTGATGTACTCCTGGCCGTACTCGGCCAGGGGGCCGGTCTTCGAGGTCAGGATCGCGACCTTGGCCGAGTCGCTACCGCCTCCTCCGCCACTGCTGCCGGAGCTGCTCGCGCAGCCGGCCAGGGCCATCAGGGCCGCGGCACCGACGGCGGTGGCAGCGAGGAGTCGTGAGCGGGGCATGGCATCTCCTAGAAATATGAGAGGTGATTCACCTCAAATAAAAGGCGGTGTCGGCCGTCCTGTCAAGCACCGAGGCCGACACCCGTGGGGGTGTCGGCCTCGATGAGGGGCGGTGAGCTGGGCGCGCCGGGGTCAGGGCCGGATCTCGAGCACCATGTTCACCGGTGTCTCGGTGGCCCGGCGGAACCGCGTGAAGCCGGCCTCCTCGGCCACGTGGCGCAGCCGGGCCTCGCCGGCCTGGGCGCCCAGCGCCGCCCCGTTGTCCTGGGCGAGCGAGGACGGGGTGCAGATCATGGTGGAGGCGGCGTAGTAGACCCGCCCGACCGGGTTCATGTTGGCCTCCCTCGAGTCCGCCGCCATCGGCTCGACCAGCATCACGGTGCCGTCGTCGGCCAACGCCTCGTGGGCGTGCCGGAGGGCGCCGACCGGGTCGCCCATGTCGTGCAGGCAGTCGAAGAAGCAGATCAGGTCGAAGCCGGCGCCGGGGTAGTCCGCGGCCGAGGCGGCGTCGAACGCGGTGTTGCCGGCGGCGCCCTCGTCCTGGGCGATTTGGCGGGCCCGGTCGATCGAGCCGGTGTGGTAGTCGAACCCGTGGAAGGTCGACGCCGGGTACTGCTGGGCCATGAGCACCGTCGAGACCCCGTGGCCGCAGCCCACGTCGGCCACCTTGGCGCCGCGACGCAGCTTGTCGTCGACGCCCTCGAGCGCGGGCAGCCAGGACTCGGTCAGGTAGGTGCGGTAGCCGGGCCGGAAGAACTGCTCGGTGCCGAGGAAGAGCTCCTGGTCGTGCTCGTGCCAGCCGAACCCGCGGCCCGAGACGAAGGCGTCCTCGATCTTCGGCAGGTCCTCGTAGATCGAGCGGACGATGTGGTAGCCACCGCTCATGTACGCCGGGCTCTCGGTGTCGGCGAACACCAGCGACTGCTCGGGGCCGAGCGCGAACGTGCGGGCGGCCGCGTCGTACTCGACGTAGCCGCTGGCGGCCTGCGCGGCCAGCCACTGGTCGACGTACGGCTCCGGCACGCCGGTGCGGTCGGCCAGCATCGCCGGCGTCGTCGGACCCGACTCTGCGAGCGCCGACCAGAAGCCCAGGTCGTTGCCGAGCAGCACCAGGGCGCCGTTCATCGCGGCCCCGATGTCGGTCACGGCCTGGCCGACGAGGGCCTCCAGCTTGGCCTGGTCAGGGGCCTGGGTGGTCGGAGTCGTTCCTGTTGGAGTAGTCATGGACATGGGTCTCCTCGTCTCCCGTTGGTCGCCACGGCTTCCGGTGTCGTGGAGTTGGCACGACGCTAGGGACCGTGGTCGGCGCGCAGTAGAGGAATACGACCGGCTCCGAATGGTCACGGGTGACCAGACGACCCTGAAGGAGATGACTCCATTTGGACACCGTGGTGTTCGACATCGACGGCACCCTGCTCGACTCCAACTACCATCACACGATCGCGTGGCAGCGGGCGTTCGCGGCGTACGTCGACGCGCACGTGCCCACCCGCGACATCCACCGCTGCCTCGGCATGGGCGGCGACCGGCTGGTCGCGGCGGCAGCAGGCGACGACGTCGAGGCCGCACACGGCGACGACATCCGGGCCCGGTGGGAGCAGGAGTACGACGAGATCATCGAGGAGACCACCCTCTTCGAGGCCGCGCGCGAGCTGCTGGCAGCCATCGGCGCGGCCGGGCCCGAGGTGGTGCTGGCCAGCTCCAGCATCCCCAAGCACGCCGAGCACCCGCTGCGGCTGCTGCACGCCGGCGAGCATGCCGACGCCTGGACCACCAGCGAGGACGCGGGGGAGTCCAAGCCCGACCCCGAGCTGATCGAGGAGGCGCTGAAGAAGGTGCGCGGCTCCCGGGCGGTGATGGTGGGCGACGCGGTCTGGGACGTCGAGGCGGCCAGCCGTGCCGACCTGCCCACGATCGGGCTGCTCACCGGCGGCTACAGCCGCCAGGAGCTGCTCGAGGCGGGGGCGGTCGCAGTCTACGACGACCCCGCCGACCTGTTGGCCCATCTCGACGAGGCGCTGGCGGCCGCCGACGGCACGGCCCCGTGACCGAGCAGATCCGGCCGGCGGCCCGTCAGGGGCGGCACTCGAAGCGGCGTGCTCCATGAGGGTGCCAGGAACAGTGCTGATCGGCTAGCCGATCTCCTCCAGCTCCGACCAGTCCACGACGGCGGTGCGCTCGACGTACTCCTGCACGAGACCGGGCCAGTTCGTGGTGATCCGCGTGCCGTCGCGGTACCAGCTGTCGCAGCCGGCCCACGCGCTGCGGGACAGCCGCGACTGCATCTCACGGTCCCAGGCGTCCGCGACCTCGGCGCGGACGGCGACCCGGCGTGCGCCGCCGTCCGCGACCCGGCGGACCACCTGCGCGATCCAGCCGGCCTGCGCCTCCATCATGCCGATGATCGAGCTGCCGCCGAGATTGGTGTTGGGGCCGTAGACGCAGAACAGGTTGGGGAAGCCGGGCACGGTCAGGCCCAGGTGGGCCCGAGCGCCGTCGGCCCACACCTCGTGCAGGTCGGTGCCGCCGGCCCCGCGCACCTCGACGCCGGCGAGGAACTCGGTCGCCGCGAAGCCGGTGCCCCAGATGATCACGTCGGCCTCGTGCAGCCGTCGATCGGCGGTGCGCAGCCCGCCCGGCTCGATGCCGGTGACCCGGTCGGTCACCACGTCGACGTGGTCGCGGTCCAGCGCGGGGTACCAGTCGTTGGAGAACAGCAGCCGCTTGCACCCGATCGGGTAGTCGGGCACCAGCCGGCGCCGCAGCGCGGGGTCGCGGACCTGCCGGCGCAGCTTCAGCCGCCAGGCGCCGCGCAGCAGCGTCGTCAGCGGGGTCGAGAGCCACGAGTCGCCGCCGAGGGCGGCGTTCAGCTGCTCGGAGAGCCAGAACACCGTGCGGCGCTCGAGCTGCTGGGTCCACGGCCGACGGCGGAACAGCTGGTGGTGGCGAGGCCCGTAGGCCTGGTCCGGCTTCGGGACGACGTACGGCGCCGAGCGCTGGAAGACCGTCAGCCCGGCGACCCGGTCGACGATCCCGGGCACGAGCTGGATCGCGCTCGCGCCGGTGCCGACCACCGCGACCCGCTTGCCGGTGAGGTCGACGTCGGGGCGCCAGTGCGCCGAGTGGAACGCCGGACCGGCGAACGTGGCGGCGCCCGGGATGTCGGGGACCACCGGGTTGGAGAGCTGGCCGACCGCCGAGACCACCACGTCGGCCTCGATGGTCTCGCCGTCGCCGGTCGTGACCCGCCACCTGCGCCGCGACTCATCGTACTCGGCCGCCTTGACCTCGACCCCTGTGCGGACCAGGTCGATCAGGCCCGCCTCGTCCGCGGTCCGGCGCAGGTAGGCCAGGATCTCGGGCTGGGTGCCGTAGCGCCGACCCCAGTCCGGGTTCGGCGCCCACGACCAGGAGTAGAGCGGCGTGGGCACGTCGCACGCGGCGCCGGGGTAGGTGTTGTCGCGCCAGACCCCGCCGACCTCCGGGGCGCGCTCGAGCACGGTCACGTCGGTGACGCCCGCCTCCCGTAGGGCGTGGGCGACGCCGAGGCCGCCGAAGCCGGCACCGATCACCACCACGCGCGGGGAGCCCATGGGAACGACGTTAGAACATGTTCCGGTTCGACCGGAGGGTCGGTCAGGTGATGGTCATGCCGCCGTCGACGGCGAGGGTCTGGCCGGTGACGTAGCCGCCGGCCGCCGAGGCCAGGAACACCACGGCCGCGGCGAGCTCGACGGGGTCGCCCTTGCGCCCGACCGGGATCCGCGGGCCCTGGGACTCCAGGTAGCCGGGCGGGTACTGGTCGGTCATCTCGGACTCGAAGAAGCCCGGCGCGATCGCGTTGACCCGGATGCCCTTGCGGCCGGTCCACTGCTGGGCCAGGTCGCGGGTCAGGCCGATCAGCCCGGCCTTGGACGCGGCGTACGCCGCCTGCGGCAGCCCGGCGGTGGTCAGCCCGAGCACCGAGCTGATGTTGATGATGCTCGACCCGGGCTGCATCACCCGACCGCAGGCCTGCGCCATCCAGTAGCAGCCGTTGAGGTTGACGTCGATGACCGACCGGAACTGCTCGGGGGTCTCCCGGGTCGCGGGCACCGCGGTGCCGATGCCCGCGTTGTTGACCAGCACGTCGACCCGACCGAACTCGGCGACCGCGGCCTCGACCAGCGCCGTGCACGAGTCGGGGTCGGCGACGTCGGTGGCCACCGCCAGCGCGCGGCGGCCCGCGGCCTCGACCAGCTTCGCGGTGTCCTCGAGGCGGTCGACGCGGCGGGCGCCGAGCACGACGTCGGCGCCCGCCTCGGCGAGCGCCTGCGCGAAGGCGACGCCCAGCCCGCTGGACGCACCGGTGACGACGGCGACCTTGCCGTCCAGCCTGAACAGATCGGTGACGGTCATGCCCGTCACCCTACGGGGGCGGTACCATGGGTCCCATGCGGAGGATCCTGCTCCTTACCTAGCCGCGTCGGGACGCACACATCGACGCGGCTGCCCCTCGTGCCCGAGGGGCTTTTTTGTGCCCGGAGCCAGATCACCGACCAGACGTGGGAGAGAACCAGATGAGCGAGCAGGCAGGCAACGCCGACGAGGGCCGGGCCGGGGACGAGCGCGCGACGTACGACACCGAGGCCGTCGAGACCAAGTGGCGTGCGGTGTGGGACGAGCTGGAGCCGTTCCGGGCCCACGACGACAGCCCGCGCGAGAAGAAGTACGCGCTGACGATGTTCCCCTACCCCAGCGGTGACCTGCACATGGGTCACGCCGAGGTGACGGCGCTGCACGACGTCATCGCCCGCTACTGGTGGCAGCGCGGCTACGAGGTCCTGAACCCGATGGGGTGGGACTCCTTCGGGCTGCCCGCGGAGAACGCCGCGATCCGCAACGACGCGCACCCGGCGGACTACACCTACGGCAACATCGCCACCCAGCTGGAGTCCTTCCGGCGGTACGCCGTGAGCTTCGACTGGTCGCGACGGTTCAACACCTCGGACCCGTCGTACTACCGGTGGACCCAGTGGCTGTTCCTGAAGTTCCACGAGCGGGGGCTGGCCTACCGCAAGAACAGCCCGGTCAACTGGTGCCCCAACGACCAGACCGTGCTGGCCAACGAGCAGGTCGTCGACGGCGCCTGCGAGCGGTGCGGCGCCGAGGTCACCAAGCGTGAGCTGACGCAGTGGTACTTCCGCACCACGGCGTACGCCCAGGAGCTGCTGGACTGCCTGGACGACCTGCAGCCGACCTGGTCGGACAAGGTCGTCAACGCGCAGCGCAACTGGATCGGGCGCTCCGAGGGCGCCCACGTCGACTTCGTCGTGGAGGGCCGCGAGGAGCCGCTGACGGTCTACACGACCCGTCCCGACACGCTGTTCGGCGCCACGTTCATGGTCGTCGCGGCCGACGCGGCGCTGGCCTCCGAGCTGGTCGCCGACGAGCAGCGGCAGGCGCTGGAGGACTACCTGGTCGAGGTCCGCAAGGAGACCGAGATCAACCGCCTGGCCACCGACCGGCCCAAGACCGGCGTCTTCCTGGGCGTGCACGCCACCAACCCGCTGACCGGCACCCGGATCCCGGTGTACGCCGCCGACTACGTGCTGGCCGACTACGGCACCGGCGCGATCATGGCGGTGCCCGGGCAGGACCAGCGCGACTGGGACTTCGCGAAGGCGTTCGACCTGCCGGTCGTGCGCACCGTCCAGCCGCCGGAGGGCTGGGAGGGCGACGCGTTCACCGGCGACGGCCCGGCGATCAACTCGGCCAACGACGAGATCGACCTGTCCGGCATGGGCGTGGCCGAGGCCAAGTCCACGACCATCGCGTTCCTGGAGCGCCGCGGGCTGGGCCGCGGCACGGTCAACTTCCGGCTGCGCGACTGGCTGCTGTCGCGCCAGCGCTACTGGGGTGCGCCGATCCCGATCATCCACTGCCCGGTCGACGGGGAGGTGCCGGTCCCCGAGGACCAGCTGCCCGTCGAGCTGCCGGAGCTGCGCGGCGCCGACCTGAAGCCCAAGGGCACCTCGCCGCTGGGTGCGGCCACCGACTGGGTGAACGTCAGCTGCCCCCGGTGCGGCGGCCCGGCGACCCGGGACACCGACACCATGGACACCTTCGTGGACTCGTCCTGGTACTTCTTCCGCTACGTCTCCCCGCACGACGACACCCAGGCCTTCGACCGCGCGCTGGCCGACGAGTGGGGACCCGTCGACCTGTACGTCGGGGGCGACGAGCACGCCGTGCTGCACCTGCTGTACGCCCGGTTCTTCACCAAGGCGCTGCGCGACATGGGCCTGGTGAGCTGGGACGAGCCGTTCTCGGCGTACCTGTCCCAGGGCAAGGTCATCAACAACGGCCGCAAGATGAGCAAGTCGCTGGGCAACGGCGTCAACCTGGGCGACCAGCTGGCGGAGTTCGGGGTCGACGCGGTCCGGCTGACCCTGGTGTTCGCGAGCCCCCCGGAGGACAACATCGACTGGGCGGACGTCTCGCCGGGCGGCTCGGCGCGCTTCCTGCAGCGCGCCTGGCGGCTGAGCGGCGACGTCACCAGCGAGCCCGGGACCGATCCCGCCGGCGGTGACCTGGCGCTGCGCAAGGTCACGCACAAGACGCTGCGCGAGGCCGAGGTGCTGGTGGAGAGCCACCGGTTCAACGTCATGGTCGCCCGCACGATGGAGCTGGTGAACGCCACCCGCAAGGCGATCGACGCGGGGTGCGGTCCCGCCGACCCCGCGGTCCGCGAGGCGGCCGAGGCGGTGGCGGTCCTGCTGTCGCTGGTGGCGCCGTACACCGCCGAGGAGATGTGGGAGCGGCTGGGCCACGAGCCGACCGTCGCCCGGGCCGGCTGGCCGACCGTCGACCCGGCGCTGCTGGTCGAGGACTCGGTCACCGCCGTGGTCCAGATCCAGGGCAAGGTGAAGGCGCGCCTGGAGGTCTCGCCGGACATCGGCGAGGCCGACCTGGAGGCGCTGGCCATGGCCGACCCCGCCGTCGTGAAGGCCGTCGACGGCCGGCCGGTGCGCAAGGTGATCGTGCGCGCGCCGAAGCTGGTCAACGTCGTCGTCTAGCGACCGAGCCGCTAGTCCCGGCGTCGCGGCTCCTCGCGGTAGCCGAGCACGGCCCGGGTCATCTGGTTGCGGGTGTCGAGCAGCTCGTCGAGCGCGCTGGACAGGTCGTCGGCCGACACCGCGAGGACGGTGTCGGCCGACGCCTGCGCGTCGCGGTCCGCCGCGACGACGGCGGCGCGCCGGAGCAGCTCCTTGAGGAACGAGGCGGTGACGCCGTCGGTGCGGTCCAGCACGTCCTCGACCCGGCCCAGGTCGACGTCGAGCGAGCCGCGGTAGAGCTCGACGAGACGGCGGCGGGCGTCGCGGTCGGGCAGGTCGATGTGGACCGCCTGGTCGACCCGGCCGGGCCGGGAGGCCAGCGCCGGCTCGAGCAGGTCGGCCCGGTTGGTGGTCAGCAGGAAGACCACGTCGGCGTCCTCCGCCAGGCCGTCCATCTCGTTGAGCAGCGTGAACAGCAGCGGCGTCTCGCCGCCGTAGTGGTCGCGCTGCTGCGCGATGAGGTCGACGTCCTCGACCACGATCATCGCCGGGGCGAGCGCGCGGGCGATCGAGCAGGCGTCGCGGATCGCGCCCAGGGTCTCGCCGGTGAGCTCGACGATGGTGGTGCCCTCCAGCTCACCGACCAGGTAGCGCACGGTGTGGGTCTTCCCGACGCCCGGCGGGCCGTAGAGCAGCAGGCCACGCTTGAGGTGCTGGCCGGCGGCGCGGAGCCGGTCGCTGTTGCGGGCCACCCCGACCACCTGGCGGCGCACGTCGGCGAAGGTGTCAGGAGGCAGGATCAGGTCCTCGGCGCGCATCCGGGGCCGGGGGTGGAAGCGCAGCAGCGAGGACCGCTCGCCGAACATGCTCCGGCCGAAGGACACGACCTGGCCGCGATAGACGTTCAGGTCGAGGGCGAGCGTGCGCAGCGACGCCACCAGGTCACGCGCCGCCTCGGGGCGGGTGGCCACCGCCTCGACGAGGACGCCGCTGCGCTCGCCGTCCGGGTCGGCGCCACGGAACAGGAAGGCGATGCGGTCGGCGCCGTCCTCGACGAGCACCAGCGCCGCCCGCAGGCAGTCGCGGGTCTCGCCCGCCGGCCCGCTGGGCAGGCTGGTCCGGGTGACGTTGCCCGGGCGCGGCGCGTTGAAGCGGGCCGACCCGTCCTGCCCGAGCAGGTCGGCGAGGCCGAACGGGCCACGGTGCCGGTAGTCGGCGAGTCCGACCAGCCGGTGGGTGCGGCCCGCGTCGGCGAGCCAGGCATCGACCGCCGCCTGGACGTTGACGTGCTCGTAGGCCGGCCAGTGCTCCTCCACGACGGGCAGATCGTCGAGGGGGACGCCGAGGTGCTCGCCGATCATCGACCGGAAGCTCGGTTGCTCGGCCGCCCGGGCTTGGCTGACGAACCGGTGCATCAGCATGCGGCCGTAGCGGCGCACGTCGGACAGCTCGGGCCGCAGGTCGTCCGCCGCGCCGGGCACCCCCGGTGCGGGGCCCCAACGCAACGTGGAGTGGTACGCCGGCATCCGGACTCCTTCCCCCGTCCGCCGGCGGCGCGCCGGCGGTGGGCGCAGCCTACGACTCTCCCTGCGCGGGCGCTCGCGAACGCGACGCCGTGCCCCCGCGGACGCGACGCCGTACCCCCGCGGACCGGCGGGTAGCCTCTGGCGCCATGCCGGCCGTGATCGTCACCGACTCCACCGCCATGCTCCCCGCGGGCGTGGCGGCCGAGCGGGGGATCGCCGTGGTGCCGCTGCAGGTCGTGATCGGCGCGCAGGTGCTCGACGAGGGCGCCGACGGCGCCACCCCGGAGCTGGTCGCGGAGGCGCTGCGCTCGTTCAAGCCGGTCAGCACCTCGCGTCCGTCGCCGGCCCGGATGTTGGAGGCCTACGAGGCCGCGGCCGCGGCCGGGGCGACCGAGGTGCTCTCGATCCACCTCTCGGCCGAGATGAGCGGGACGTTCGAGTCCGCCCAGCTGGCGGCCCGCGAGGCGTCGGTCCCCGTCGTACCGGTGGACAGCCGGCAGGTGGGCGTGGCCACCGGCTTCGCGGTGCTCGCGGCGGCCGACACGCTCGACGCGGGCGGCTCGGTCGACGACGCGGCGGAGGCGGCGCGGGCCCGGGCTGCGGCCACGCGGTCGCTGTTCTACGTCGACACGTTGGAGTACCTGCGTCGCGGCGGCCGGATCGGCAAGGCCGCGGCGCTCTTCGGCGGCGCGCTGGCGGTCAAGCCACTGCTGCAGATCCAGGACGGGTCGGTGGCGATGCTGGAGAAGGTGCGCACCTCGGCCCGGGCGCTCGCCCGGCTCGAGGAGCTCGCGGTGGAGGCGGCGGGCGATCAGTCCGTGGACGTCTGCGTGGCGCACCTGGCCAGCCCCGACCGCGCGGGCCAGCTCGCCGACCACCTCGGGGCCCGGCTCCTGGGCAACCTCGGGGGCAGAGAGATCTGGTGCGGCGAGCTCGGGGCCGTCCTGGGCGCGCATGTCGGCCCGGGCATGCTGGCGGTCTGTGTCGCGCCGCGGCTCTGAGGGCCCACCCATCGGCAGGTCCCGGCGCGGGTCTGCGGGGGCCTGAGCGGCGCCGGGCCGGGGCCTGGGGGACGGGTCTGCGGAATGGCGACAGACCGCAGAGATTCGGGCCGCCGGCTTGCAGTCTTCCGCCATTCGATGCCGGCGTCCCGTGGGGGCCGGTCCGGGGACTGGGGGGGGACCGTGCTGCGGAATGGCGACAGACCGCAGAGATTCGGGCCGCCGGCTTGCAGCCTTCCGCCATTCGATGCCAGGCGTCCCGCGGGGCCGGGTCGGGGCCTGGGGGACGGGTCTGCGGAATGGCGACAGACCGCAGAAATTCGGGCCGCCGGCTTGCAGCCTTCCGCCATTCGATGCCAGGCGTCCCTCGGCGCCCGCGTCCCTCGATGCCAGGCGTCCCTCGGCGCCCGCGTCCCGCGGCGCCGGTGTCCCCCCGTCGGCGTCCCACGCCACCGGCTGCCGGCCTGCGGCCCGGCTCTCACCCACAGGCCGGGCTCCCGTCAGGGGTCTCCACAAGGGGCTGCGGGCCAGGCACCGGCGGGGCCGACCCCGCCTACCGTCCCCGGCATGCGCCGTCGCCCAAGCACCGACCACCAGGAAGCCGTCTCCCGCCGCCTGGCGCTGCTGAGCGCCGAGCTCGCGGCGGTGCGTGAGCCCGAACCGGAGCCCGAGTCGGACCTCGAGTCGGGGCTCGCGGACGGTCCGGACACCGGCTGGGACAACGACGGCTGGGACGACGACGGCTGGACCGCGGCGCACACCCGGATCTCGGCGCGCCCCCGGCCCGGGCTGTACGCGGTCCCGCCCCCCGACCCGCCACCCGCCGACCCGCCACCCGCCGACCCGCCACCCGCCGACCGGCCACCCGCTGGCCCCGGCCCGGACGAGCTCGCGACGTCGCTGGTGCCGGTGCCCGGCCGACACGCTTCGAGGCGACCGCGCCGGCTGACCGTTGACGTGCTGCCGGACACGTTGCGTGGCCGGGTCGCGATCGGCGCCTCGCAGGTCGCGGTGGTGGCCGTGCTGGTCTCGCTGGGACTCGCGGTGACCTGCTGGTGGGTGGTGCGCGGGCGACCGCACGAGGTGGTCGCGCCGCTGGTCGCGAGTCCGGCGGCCCTGGCGTCGCTGTCGGCGTCCCAGTCGGCTTCTACGCTGGCCGTCGGCCCCGGCGCGGCCGCCGGCCCCGGCGCAGCTGCGGCGTCTCCGGCCGCCGACACCACGGCCTCACCCGCCACGGTCACGGTGGACGTCGCGGGCCGGGTCCGGCGTCCGGGCATCGCGGTGCTGGACGCCGGGGCCCGGGTGGTCGACGCGCTGCGGAAGGCCGGGGGAGCCCGGCCCGGGGTCGACCTCTCGGGCCTGAACCTGGCCCGGGTGCTGGTCGACGGCGAGCAGATCCTGGTCGGCGCGCCGGGAGCGGTGGCGGCCCCGGCCGGGGCCGCTCCGCTGCCCGCGCCCACGCCGGGCGCCCCTGGCACCCCGCTCGTCGACCTCAACACCGCCACCGAGCCCGAGCTCGAGGCGCTGCCGGAGGTCGGGCCCGTGACCGCCCAGTCGATCCTGACCTGGCGCGACCAGCACGGCGGCTTCAGCTCGGTCGACGAACTGCTCGAGGTGGACGGCATCGGCGAGGCCACCTTGAGCAAGCTCGCGCCGCTGGTGACGGTGTGAGGTGCGGGCGCCGGCCCCCGACCCGCGGTCCCGCCGGCGGCCCGACCTGCGGATGCCGCTGCTGGGCCTCGCGGCCTGGGCGGGCGGGCTGCTCGGCAGGTACGCCGGGGGGCCGGTGCTGCTCGCGGCCGGGCTGGCCCTGCTGGCCGGCTGGCTGCTCGTCCGTCGCGGGCTGTCGCGCCGGCCGGTCCGGACCGGTGCGGCCGTGCTGCTCGTCGCCGCCGCCGTCGCGGCCTCGGCGCTGGTGCGCCAGGAGCAGGTCCGTGCCAGCCCGGTGGCCGCCCTGGCCGCCGACGGGGCCGTGGTCACGCTCGAGGGGACCGTGACCAGCGACGCCCGGGTGGTCGCGGGCCGGTTCGGCGACCAGGTGCTGGTCCGGCTGCGGGTCCGCCGGATCACCGGACGCGGCACGACGTACGCGCTGGGTGCCCCGGTCGTCGTGCTGGGCCACGAGGGCTGGCGGGACCTGCCGTTGGGGGCGCAGGTCCGGACGACCGGGCGGCTGGCACCGTCGGACGGGCCGGACACGGCGGCGCTGCTGCTGGCCGCCGGGCGGCCGAGCGTCGTGGCCGCCCCGGACGTGTGGTGGCGCGGCGCGGCGGCGGTCCGCGCCTCGCTGCGGGCCTCGGTGGCCGGCCGGCCACCCGACCAGCGGGCGCTCGTGCCCGCGCTCGTCGACGGGGACGACCAGGGCGTCGCGACCGACCTGGCCGCGGACTTCCGCGCCACCGGGCTGACCCACCTGATGGCGGTGTCGGGGACCAACCTCACCCTGCTGGTGGGGTTCGTGCTGGTGGTGGCGCGCTGGCTGCACGTGCGGGGGCGGTGGCTGCAGGTCGTCGCGGCCCTCGGCATCGCAGGCTTCGTGCTGCTGGCCCGGACCGAGCCCAGCGTGCTGCGCGCGGCGGTGATGGGCTCGATCGGTCTCGTGGCGATGGGGGTCGACGGCCGCGAGCGCGGGACCCGGGCGCTCGGCGTCGCGCTGGTGGTGCTGTTGCTCGTGGATCCGGCCCTGGCGGTGGCGCCGGGGTTCGCCCTGTCGGTGCTGGCGACCGCCGGCATCCTGCTGCTCGCGCCGGGCTGGCGCGACGCGCTCGCCTGTTGGCTCCCGCGCTGGATCGCGGAGGCGGTGGCCGTGCCCGCGGCGGCGCAGCTCGCCTGCACCCCGCTGGTCGCCGCGATCTCGGGGCAGGTCAGCCTCGTCGCGGTCGCCGCCAACCTCGCGGCCGCGCCGCCGGTCGGCCCGGCCACCGTGCTGGGCCTGGCCGGCGGACTGCTCGGCCTGGCGTGGGCGCCACTCGGCCGGGTCGCCGGCACCCTCGCCTCCTGGTGCGTGGCCTGGATCGTGCTGGTCGCCCATCACGGCGCTGGCCTGCCGTCGGCGACGGTCGACTGGGGGACCGGCGCGGTGGCCCTGGCGGTGCTCTCGGTCGGCAGCCTGGTGCTGGCCGGGGTGGCCCCCGTGCTGCTGCGCCGACGCTCCACCGGCGTGGCCTGCGGCGTGGTGCTCGTGCTGGCGGTCGCGGGCCGGTTGCCGGCGCCGTGGGCGGCGGGCTGGCCGCCGGCGGGGTGGGTGCTGGTCGCGTGCGACGTGGGGCAGGGCGACGCCCTGGTGCTGAACGCCGCCCCCGGGGCGGCGGTCGTCGTCGACGCCGGACCCGACCCCGCGCCCGTGGACCGGTGCCTGGACCGGCTCGGCGTCACCCGGGTGCCGCTGCTGCTGCTCACCCACTTCCACGCCGACCACGTCGACGGGATCTCCGGCGTCCTCGACGGCCACCCGGTCGGTGCGGTCGAGACCACCCGCCTGCAGGACCCGCCGCAGGGCGTGCGCGAGGTGACGGACGCGGCCGCCGGTGCGGGGCTGACGCCCCTCGCCGCGCCGTACGGCGTGACCCGGCGGATCGGGGACGTCACCCTGCAGGTGCTGTGGCCGCTGCCCGACTCCCCGGTCGCGGGCCCCGGCGACGGCAGCACCGCGAACGAGGCCAGTGTCGTGCTGCTGGTCGCGGTCCGCGGGATGCGGCTGCTGCTGGCGGGTGACGTCGAGCCGGAGGGCCAGGCCCGGCTCGCGGCGATGCTCCCCGGGCTCCAGGTCGACGTGCTCAAGGTGCCGCACCACGGCAGTCGCTACCAGGACCTGCCGTTCCTGCTCTCGCTCGGCGCCCGCCTCGACCTGGTCTCGGTGGGCGCGGACAACGACTACGGCCATCCCGCAGCCAGCACGATCGCCGCACTCGCGGGGACCGGCGCGCGGGTGCTGCGCACCGACCTCGACGGGGACCTGGCGGTGGTGGTCCACCGGGGGGTCCTGGGCTGGCAGACCCGCCGCTGAGAGCCCGGTCGGGCAGCGCACCGGGTGTCGGTGCGCTGTGGGAGGCTGTGGGCACCATGGCAGGCCGTTCCCACCCCCGCGCAGCAGACGTCCTCGGTCGGGTCACCCTGGTGACCGGCAAGGAGGAGTTCCTCAACGAGCGCACCGTCGTCGCGGTCCGTGCGGCGGTGCGCGAGCACGACGCGGAGGCGGAGCTGTCGGAGACCTCCGCCTCGGAGCTGTCGCTGGCGACCTTGGGCGAGCTCGCCGCGCCGTCGCTGTTCTCCAGCATCCGGTGCGTGGTCGTCCGCGGCCTGGAGAACCTCCCGGAGGAGTCCGTCGACGGCCTGCTCCGGTACGCCGGGGCGCCGGCCGAGGAGGTCGCGCTGGTGCTGGTCCACGGCGGCGGCCCCAAGGGCAGCGGCGTGCTGACCAAGCTCCGCAAGCTTCCGGGCGTCACCGAGTCGAAGTCCGGGGAGCTGCGGGCCTCGGAGTTCCCCGCGTTCGTCGCCGCCGAGGTCCGCAGCCACGGCTGCACCATCGACAACGAGGCCGCGTCGTCGCTGGTGCAGGCCGTCGGCCAGGACCTGCGGTCGCTGGCGGCCGCGGCCGATCAGCTGGCCAGCGACTTCCCCGGACAGGCGCTGACCGACGCCAAGATCAAGCAGTACTTCGGCGGCCGGGCCGAGGCCAAGTCCTTCGCGGTCGCCGACGCCGCCTTCTCGGGCCGCCCCGAGGCCGCGCTGGAGGAGCTGCGCTGGGCCCTGGACGCCGGCACGGCGCCGGTGCTGGTCACCTCGGCGTTCGCCGGGGGAGCGCGCGGGGTGGCGCGCTACAAGGCCGCGCCGCGGGGCATGCGCGACGCCGACCTGGCCCGCCAGGTGGGGGTGCCGCCGTGGAAGGTGCGCGCCATCCGCGACCAGTCGCGGGGCTGGTCCGACGCGGCGATCGGCCACGCGATCCGGGCCGTGGCCCGCGCCGACGCCGACATCAAGGGCGCCGCCACCGACCCGGCGTACACGCTGGAGCGGCTGGTCCTCACCGTGACCGGCCTCCGCGACCAGCGCTGAGCCCCCGCCGGACCGGGCGGACGCCCGGGTGCCGAAATGCCGAAAGGCGCCGCCCCGAGGGGACGGCGCCTGACAAGGCTGGTCTCAGAGCGAGGCGGCCTTCTTGGCGATCGCCGACTTGCGGTTGGCGGCCTGGTTCTGGTGGATCACGCCCTTGGAGACGGCCTTGTCGAGCTTGCGCGAAGCGACGCGGCCGGCGGTGAGCGCGGCGTCCTTGTCGCCGGCCTCGGCCAGCTCGCGGAACTTGCGCACGGCCGACTTCAGGCCGGTCTTCACGGCCTTGTTGCGCTCGTGACGCTTCTCGTTCTGCGTGTTCCGCTTGATCTGGGACTTGATGTTCGCCACTACTGAACCTTCGTCGTAGGTATGGGGTGGTGTACGGCTGAGTCTTGGTGCAGTCGGCGCTCCAGCCAGGACTGCTGGCGCCAGACACGCGACGTGAAAGATTAGCAGCGGGCTCGTCAGACGCCCAAATCGAGTCTGCGGGCGGCTGCGGCCAGCATCCGGGCCGGCGCGGGGCCGCCGGTCACGACCAGCCCCGTCGTTCGGACAGCCACTGCCAGACCACCTCACTCTGCCACCGCTGCGCGGCCCGGATGTACGGCGAGGTCGTGGGGACCGGCAGCTCGGCCGACCGCAGGAAGTAGCCCGCGACCAGCGCCAGCAGCACGTCGACGTGCTCGGCCGGCACGTCGCGCAGCAGCGTGCGCTCGCTCAGCACCCGCTCGACGTCCAGGCCGTCACCGCGGGGACCGATCAGCAGCAGCAGGCTGTCGATCCAGGGGGCGCCGGCGACCGGCCAGTTCCAGTCGCACAGCAGCGTGCGCCCGTCGGCGCAGAGCAGGATGTTGTCGTCGCGGACGTCGGTGTGCACGACCGCGGACCCGGCCGTCACCTCGGCGAAGCCGGCGGCGAGGGCGGCGGCCTCCTCGAGGTGCGCCAGGTCCGGGCGGCTGGTCCGCAGGTGCTCCCAGTACGACGGCCACTCGGCGAACTCGGCCGCGAAGTCGTCCAGCTGCAACCCTTCCGGGGGCGCGTCGAGCACCGAGGCGCTCAGCTCGAGCATGTCCAGGGACCGGTCCAGATCGGCCTGCCGCCAGGGCCGTCCGGGATGGCCGGCCTCGACGTGCTCGATGCCGAGGACCACCCAGTCCTCGTCGACGTGCTGCCAGAGCAGCCGGGGGGCGGGCGCCTCGGCGGGGAGCGCCACGAGCTTGCGGGACTCCTCGAGGTAGGCCTCGGCGAAGGCGCGCTGGGCCCGACGCGAGGCCGCCTTCACGAAGTGCATGCTGCCGTCGTCGCAGGCGAGCACCGAGGCCAGGCCGGGCGTGAACCCCGTGGTCCGGGAGGTCGCCGAGACCACGGGCGAGCCGGTGTGCCGCTCGACCAGCGTGCGCAGGTGCGGGGGGAGGTGGGCCCACTCCAGGCGCCGGGCGGTCTGGCCGTGGGGGATCGTCGTGGGCAGCACCGGGTCATCCTCACGCACCGGACCGGTCTGCTGCGAACCGTTTGCCGTAGCCCCGCGCGGGGGTATCAATGCGTCGTGCTGCGATTCTTCATCATCGGTGTCCTCGTCGTCCTCGGTGCGCTGGCCACGCTGGCGGCGGCCGTCGGCGGCCCCGGCTGGTGGGCCCTGCTCGCCGTCCTCGTGCTGCTGCTGCTGGTCGGCGTCTACGACCTGCTGCAGAAGAAGCACGCGATCCTGCGCAACTATCCGGTCCTCGGGCACATGCGCTACCTGCTGGAGGGGATCCGTCCCGAGCTCCAGCAGTACTTCATCGAGCGCAACTTCGACGGCCGTCCCTACGACCGCGACACCCGCTCGTCGATCTACCAGCGGGCCAAGGGGATCAAGGAGGAGCAGCCGTTCGGCACCGAGCGGGACCTCTACGCCCTCGGCTACGAGTACCTCGTGCACTCCACCGCGCCGGTGGAGAAGATGGAGGAGCCGCCCCGGGTGCGCATCGGCGGCCCGGACTGCACCAAGCCCTACGACATGGCGCTGCTCAACGTCTCCGCGATGAGCTTCGGCTCGCTGTCGGCCAACGCGATCGAGGCGCTGAACCGCGGCGCGGCCAAGGGCGGCTTCGCCCACGACACGGGCGAGGGCGCGATCAGCCCCTACCACCGCAACGGCGGCGATTTGGTCTGGGAGATCGGCTCCGGCTACTTCGGAGCCCGCACCAAGGACGGCGGCTTCGACGAGCGGGAGTTCGCCGAGAAGGCCGCCGACGACCAGGTCAAGATGGTCAGCCTCAAGCTCAGCCAGGGCGCCAAGCCCGGCATCGGCGGCGTGCTCCCCGGGGCCAAGGTCACCGCCGAGATCGCGAGCACCCGCGACGTGCCCCAGGGGCAGACGGTCATCTCCCCGCCGTACCACCAGGTCTTCTCCACGCCGCGCGAGCTGGTGCAGTTCATCGGCCACTTCCGTGAGCTCGCCGGCGGCAAGCCGGCCGGGTTCAAGCTCTGCCTCGGCTCGCGCACCGACATCCTCGCGATCTGCAAGGCGATGGTGGAGGAGGACATCACCCCCGACTTCGTGATCGTCGACGGCGCCGAGGGCGGCACCGGCGCCGCGCCGCTGGAGTACGAGGACCACGTCGGCATGCCCCTGACCGAGGGCCTGATGACCGTGCACAACGCGCTGGTGGGCGCGGGCGTGCGCGACCGGGTCAAGGTCGGCGCCTCCGGCAAGGTCGCCACCGGGATCGACCTGGTCAAGCGGGTCATCCAGGGCGCGGACTACACCAACGCCGCTCGCGCGATGATGATGGCCGTCGGCTGCATCCAGGCGCAGACCTGCCACACCAACACCTGCCCGGTCGGGGTCGCCACCCAGGACCCCAAGCGGATGCGGGCGCTGGACGTGCCGGACAAGACCGAGCGGGTGGTGCGCTACCAGCAGGCCACCGTCCAGCAGGCCCTGCAGGTGGTGGCCTCGATGGGCCTGCACTCCTTCGACGAGCTGCGTCCGCACATGCTGCGCCGGCGCATCGACCACGGCACGGTCACGTCGTACGCCGAGATGTTCGAGCACCTCGCCCCGGGCCAGCTGCTGCGCGACCCGCCCCGGAGCTGGGAGCGCGACTGGGACCGCGCCGACCCCGACCGGTTCCAGCCGTAGCACCCGGCGGGCGGCCGGTCGGGCGGCCGGTCAGGGGTGAAGGCGGACGAGCATGGGTAGGAGGGCGACATGACGACTGTCGCAGAGCTGCTGATCGAGGCCCTCGCCGAGCACGGCGTGACCCAGGTGTGGGGGGTGGTGGGTGACGCGTTGAACCCGGTGACCGACGCGATCCGGCGCGAGGACCGGATCGAGTGGGTCGGGGTCCGGCACGAGGAGGCCGGGGCCTTCGCCGCCAGCGCCCAGGCCCAGCTCACCGACGACCTCGCGGTGTGCATGGGCACGGTCGGGCCGGGCGCGATCCACCTGCTCAACGGCCTCTACGACGCCAAGAAGTCCCACGCGCCGGTGCTGGCCATCTGCGGCCAGGTGCCCCGCGAGGAGATGGGCAGCGACTTCTTCCAGGAGGTCGACAACGACGCGCTGTTCGCCGACGTGGCGGTCTTCAACCGGACCGTGACCAGCATCGACCAGCTGCCCCTGCTCATCGAGCAGGCCGGCAACGCCGCGCTCCAGGAGCGCGGGGTCGCGGTCCTCACCCTGCCCGGCGACGTCGGGGGGCTGGACCTGCCCCGGCACACCCCGGTGCCCCGCTTCGTCGCGGAGCGGCCGCCGGCCGCCCCCGACGCCGAGGCGGTACGCCGGGCCGCGGCGGCCCTGAACGCCGCCGGCCGGGTGACCCTGCTCGTCGGCATGGGCGCCCGGCACGCCCGGGCCGAGGTGCTCGAGCTGGCCGACCGGCTCGCGGCCCCGATGGTGCTGAGTCTGAAGGCCAAGGAGGGCCTGGAGGAGGACAACCCGTTCGAGATCGGGCAGTCCGGGCTGATCGGCAACCACGCCACCAAGGTCGCCTTCGACGACTGCGACGCGCTGTTCCTGGTGGGCACCGACTTCCCCTACAAGGAGTTCCTGCCCGAGGGCAAGACCGTGGTCCAGCTCGACGTGCGCGGCACCCACGTGGGTCGCCGGATCACCGTCGACCACCCGCTGGTGGGCGACGCCCGGCTCGGGTTGGAGGCGCTGCTGCCCCTGCTGGAGCCGAAGGAGGACCGGGGGCTGCTGGAGAAGACGCGGTCGTCGTACCTCGACTGGCGCGAGGGCCAGCTGCACTTCGCCGACCCGGACTACGAGCGCAAGCCGGTCGGGCTGCTGCGCCGCAAGGTCGACAACCCCGAGGGCCGGGTCCGCCCGGAGCTGCTCGCGGCGATGATCGACCGGCACGCCGACGCCGACGCGGTGTTCACCTCCGACACCGGGATGTCCACGGTCTGGCTCTCGCGGTTCCTGCGGATGACCGGGACCCGGCGCCTGATCGGCTCCTACAACCTCGGCTCGATGGCCAACGCGATGCCGCAGGCGTTGGGCGCGGCCGGGCTCGACCGGGACCGCCAGGTGGTGGCCTTCTGCGGCGACGGTGGCCTCTCGATGCTCATGGGGGACCTGATCACGGCCGTCTCCCACGAGCTGCCGGTGAAGCTCGTGGTCTTCGACAATGGGCGACTCGGCATGGTGAAGCTCGAGATGGAGCAGGTCGGGCTGCCGGAGTTCGGGACGGTCCTGCACAACCCGGACTTCGCCAAGGTCGCCGAGGCGGTCGGCATGCGCGGCCTCCGGGTCGAGGACCCGCACGACGTCGAGGACGCGGTCCGCGAGACGCTGGCCCACCCGGGCCCGGTGCTGCTCGACGTGCTGACCAACCCCGACGAGATCGCCGTACCGCCCAAGCCGACGCTGGAGCAGGGCTGGGGCTTCGCGATCGCCAAGAGCAAGGAGTTCGTCGCCAGCGCCGAGTGACGCGCCCGGACGAGGAGCACAGTGGGTCACGTGAGCAAGCACACGGGCGCCGCCGCGGATTGGGGCCGGACCCGACCGTCTGCCCTACGGTGGCCGACGTGATTCGCGGCTACCGACCAGACCTCGACGGCCTCCGCACCGTGGCGGTGTACCTGGTGCTGCTCTTCCACGCCGGCCTCGGCTGGTTCGCCGGCGGCTTCATCGGGGTCGACCTGTTCTTCTGCCTGTCGGGCTTCCTGGTCTCCAGCGTGCTGCTGGGTGAGCTGCTCGAGACCGGGAACCTGCAGGTGGGCCGCTTCTACGCCCGACGGGTCCGCCGCCTGCTGCCCGCGGCCGTGGTGGTCGTGGTGGCCACCTGCCTGGCGTTCACGCTGCTGTGGTCGGTGGTGCTGCGCGCACCCGTCGTGGGTGACGCGATCAGCGCGCTGCTCTACTACGCCAACTGGCACTTCCTCCAGGCCGCGGGCGACTACTTCGCCACCGGCATCGACAAGAGCCCGTTCCTGCACTTCTGGTCGCTGTCGATCGAGGAGCAGTTCTACGCGTTCTTCCCGCTGCTGCTGCTCCTGCTGTTCAAGGTCGTCCCGCGCCACCGTCGGCGGCCGACGCTCCTGGGCGTGGTCGGCGTGCTGTTCGCGGCCTCGCTGACCCTCCAACTCGTCCTCGCTCCGGGCAGCACCGACCGCGCCTACTACGGCACCGACACGCGCCTCTACCAGCTGCTCGCCGGTGCGCTGCTGACGATCTGGCTCTCGGGCCGGACGCCGGGCGCCCGCCGGGGCGTGGCCGGGGCCGCCGCCGGCCTCGGCATGCTCGGGATCCTGCTGGTCGGCACCGGCGTCCTGGACCTGAACCCCTCGTGGCGGGGGGTCGGCGCGGTCGTCGCCTCGCTGCTGCTGCTCGGCGGCCTCGCGCACGCCGAGGGCGGCCGGCTCTCGCGGATGCTCTCGGTCAAGCCGATGGTCTACCTCGGCCGGATCTCCTACGGCACCTACCTGTGGCACTGGCCGGTGATCGTCGCGCTGCGCACGGTCCTGGACACCAGGCCGGTCGTGCTCGCCGTGCTGGCCTTCGGCCTCTCCACGGGTCTGGCCGCGCTGTCCTTCGAGCTGCTCGAGATGCCGGTCCGCCGCTGGTCGCGGCTGGAGCCGTTCCGGTGGCGCACGGCGGTCACCGGCGTGGCGCTGAGCGCGCTGGTCGCGGCGTTCGTGGTCCCGGCGATCCTGGAGCAGGACCGCAAGCCGGCGCTCTCCGCCGGCGGCGGGGCAAGTGCCTCGCTGGTGGCCGACGCCGACCTCGGCCAGAAGCTGCAGCGACCGGTGCCGAAGGCCGACTACGGGGCGCTGAGCAAGCAGTACGGCGACCAGAGGTTCTGCGACGCCTCCGACATCTCGGCGTGCCGGGCCGTGCAGGGCTCGGGCCCGACGGTGCTGCTCGTCGGCGACAGCCAGGCCGAGACGCTCGTGCCGGTCTTCGAGAAGCTCGCCCGCGAGCACGACTTCTCCCTGGATCTCGACGTGCTCGCCGGCTGTCCCTGGCAGGAGCAGCTGACCAACGCCAAGCAGTCCGACGGGTCGGCCGCGGACTGCACGAAGGCCCGGGTCGGCTGGTACGACAAGGTGCTGCCGAAGCTGGACCCCGACGTGGTGGTGCTGCTGGGCCGTCCCCGCGACGACCCGGCGGAGTGGGGCGACCTCGTGGGCCGCCGCGACGGCAAGCAGCTGCCGCTGGAGCAGGCCGTGTGGCGCAGCACCCGGGAGACCGTGGAGAAGGTCGTCAAGGTCGCGCCCGCGGTGATCGTGCAGCGGCTGATCATGCCCGAGACCTTCAACGCCACCGACTGCCTGGCCGGTGCCAAGAAGGTGAGCCAGTGCCTGGTCACGGCCCAGCCGAAGCCCTCGGCCACCGACGGCTTCGCGACCACCCTGGCCGCCCAGGACCCCCGGGTGCACACGCTGGACCTCAACCCGATCTTCTGCCCCACGGCGCCGGTCTGCCTGCCGGTGCGGGACGGCAAGGTGGTCTTCCGCGACGACCACCACTACACGGTCGACTACGCCATGTCGCAACGCGAGCAGGTCTGGAAGGCGCTGCAGGCGACCGGTGCCCTCGACGGCAGCTGAGAGGCAATTGGTCAGGGCAGCCCCGCCCGGGTGAGAATGGGTGGGACATGTCTGACCCACGCGCGCTCCGTCCCGGCCAAACCGACCCGGCGGTCATCCGCAACTTCTGCATCATCGCCCACATCGACCACGGCAAGTCGACGTTGGCCGACCGGATGCTGCAGCTGACCGGCGTGGTCGACGCGCGCGCCGCCCGGGCGCAGTACCTCGACCGGATGGACATCGAGCGCGAGCGCGGCATCACGATCAAGAGCCAGGCGGTCCGCATGCCGTGGACCGTGACCGAGGACGCGGCCGTGCTGCACGGCATCGAGTCCGGGCCGGGCACCTACGTGCTGAACATGATCGACACGCCTGGCCACGTCGACTTCACCTACGAGGTGTCCCGGTCGCTCGAGGCCTGCGAGGCGGCGATCCTGCTGGTCGACGCGGCGCAGGGCATCGAGGCGCAGACCCTGGCGAACCTCTACCTGGCCATGGGCGCCGACCTGGACATCATCCCGGTGCTGAACAAGATCGACCTGCCCAGCGCCAACCCCGAGAAGTACGCCGCGGAGCTGGCCGGCCTGGTCGGGTGCGACCCGGCCGACGTGCTGCGCGTGAGCGCCAAGACCGGCGAGGGCGTGGAGGCGGTGCTCAACGAGATCGTCAGGCGGACGCCGCCGCCGGTCGGCGTGGACGACGCGCCGGCCCGCGCGCTGATCTTCGACTCCGTCTACGACACCTACCGCGGCGTCATCACCTACGTGCGGGTCGTGGACGGCCGGCTCAACCACCGCGACCGGATCAAGATGATGTCCACCGGCGCCACCCACGAGCTGCTCGAGATCGGCGTGATCAGCCCCGAGCAGGTGAAGGTGGGGGAGATCGGGGTCGGCGAGGTCGGCTACCTGATCACCGGCGTGAAGGACGTGCGCCAGTCCCGGGTGGGTGACACCATCACCACCCAGAGCAACGGGGCGACCGAGCCGCTGGGCGCCTACAAGCACCCCAACCCGATGGTCTTCGCCGGGCTCTACCCGATCGACGGCGACCAGTACACCGACCTGCGTGAGGCGCTCGACAAGCTGCAGCTCAACGACGCCGCGCTCGCCTACGAGCCGGAGACCTCCGGGGCGCTCGGCTTCGGCTTCCGCTGCGGCTTCCTGGGGCTGCTGCACATGGAGATCACCCGCGACCGGCTCGAGCGCGAGTTCGGCCTCGAGCTGATCTCGACCGCGCCGAACGTCGTCTACAACGTGACCATGGAGGACGGCACCGAGCACGAGGTGACCAACCCCAGCGAGTTCCCCGAGGGCAAGATCGACGAGGTCCGCGAGCCGGTGGTCCGGGCGACGATCCTCAGCCCGTCGGACTTCATCGGCACGATCATGGAGCTGTGCCAGACCAAGCGCGGCACGCTGCTCGGCATGGACTACCTCTCCGAGGACCGCGTGGAGATGCGCTACACGCTGCCGATGGGCGAGATCGTCTTCGACTTCTTCGACCAGCTGAAGTCGCGCACCAAGGGCTACGCGTCCCTGGACTACGAGCGCTCCGGCGACCAGGCCGCCGACCTGGTCAAGGTCGACATCCTGCTGCAGGGCGAGCCGGTCGACGCGTTCTCCGCGATCGTGCACCGCGACACGGCGTACTCCTACGGCGTGATGATGGCCGGCAAGCTCAAGGACCTGATCCCGCGGCAGCAGTTCGAGGTGCCGATCCAGGCCGCGATCGGCGCGCGGGTGATCGCCCGCGAGAACATCCGCGCGATCCGCAAGGACGTGCTCGCCAAGTGCTACGGCGGTGACATCACCCGCAAGCGCAAGCTGCTGGAGAAGCAGAAGGAGGGCAAGAAGCGGATGAAGATGGTCGGCCGCGTCGAGGTCCCCCAGGAGGCGTTCGTCGCCGCGCTCTCCACCACCCAGCCCACGGAGAAGTCCGGCAAGAAGTAGCCGGCGCCGTGAGTGTGCACGTCCCCGCCGAGCTGGACCGCAACCGTGCGCTCGGCGCCGACTGGTCGCGCTGGCTGGACCGGCTGCCGGGACTGGCTCGGGAGCTCCTCGAGGAGTGGGCGCTCACCCGCGACGGCGAGCCGATGCACGGCTTCTGCTCGCTGGTGCTGCCCGTCCGCACCGCCGAGGCCGAGCCGGCCGTCCTGAAGCTCACCTTCGACGGCGACGACGAGAGCGAGCATGAGGCCCTGGTGCTCCAGCGCGTGGCCGGCGACGGCATGGTCCGGCTGCTCCGCGCCGACCCGCGCCGGCGTGCGCTGCTGCTGGAGCGGCTGCACACCGAGGACCTCACCGGGCTGTGGGACCTCGAGGCCTGCGAGGTGGTCGCCGGGCTCTACGGCCGGCTGCACCTGCCCGCGCTGCCGCAGCTGCGCACGCTGACGTCGTACGTCGACCGGTGGCTGGCCCGGCTCGAGGAGCTGCGGGGCGAGATGCCGGTGCCGCCGCGGATGGTCGAGCAGGCCCTGCACCTCGGTCGGTCGTTGGTGACCGACGACGCCAGCACCGCCGTGGTCGTGCACGGCGACCTGCACTACGAGAACGTCCTCGCCGCCGACCGCGAGCCGTGGCTGGCCATCGACCCCAAGCCGATGAACGGCGACGCGCACTACGAGGTGCCGCCGCTGCTGTGGAACCGGTGGGACGAGCTGGCCGGGGACCTCCGGGGCGGTCTCAGACGCCGGTTCCACACCGTCGTCGACGCCGCGGGGCTCGACGAGAGCCGGGCCCGCGACTGGACGATCGTGCGGATGGTGGTCGACGCGTCGTGGACGGTGGACGACGCGCGGGCGCAGCAGCGTCGGCTGACCCCGTCGGAGCGGCACCGCCTCACCCAGTGCGTGGCGATCGTCAAGGCCGTCCAGGACTGACAGGGCGGCCAGGGCGGCCAGGGCGGCCAGGCGGGGCGGTCAGGCCAGGTAGCGCACCCAGAACCACGGCACCGACACCACCGCGCAGGCGGCGACGACGATCAGGCCGTAGCGGGTGAACTCCCAGAAGCTGATCGGCGTGCCGTACCGCTTGGCCATCCCGAGCACCACCACGTTGGCGCTGGCGCCCACCGCGGTCGCGTTGCCGCCGAGGTCGGCCCCCGCCGCCAGCGCCCACCACAGCACGTGGTCGGTGCCGCCGCCGTGCTGCTGCAGGGCCGCGACCACCGGCGCCATCGTGGCGACGTAGGGGATGTTGTCGACGACCCCCGAGAGCACCATCGAGGCCAGCAGCAGCACGAGCACGGTGGCCACGAGCTGCCCGCCGGTGGCGTCGACGAGCAGGCCGGCCAGTTCGTCGATGACGCCGGTCTCCACCAGCGCCCCCACCATCACGAAGAGGCCCATGAAGAAGACCAGGGTCTCCCACTCCACGTCGGCGATGGCCTCCTCGACGGTGACGCTCGAGACGAGCACCAGCAGCCCGGCGCCGAGGAGGGCGACGACCGAGGGCTCGTAGTGCAGCACCGGGTGCAGCACGAAGCCGACCAGCACCAGCGCCAGCACGACCAGGCTCTGCACGAGCAGGCGACGGTCCCGGATCGCCTCGCGCTCGGAGAGCGCCATCACCTCGGCCACCAGCTCGGGGTGGTAGCGGAAGGCGCCGCGGAACAGCCACCGGCACAGCGCGATGAGCACGACCATCAGCACCAGCACGAGCGGCAGCAGGTGCTCGAGGAAGTCGTTGAAGGTCAGCCCGGCCCGACTGGCGATGATGATGTTGGGCGGGTCGCCGATCAGGGTGGCGGTGCCGCCGATGTTCGCCGCCATCACCTCAGCGATGAGGTACGGCGTGACCGGCAGCGCGAGCCGCTCGCAGAGCAGGAAGGTGACCGGGGCGATCAGCAGCACCGTGGTGACGTTGTCGAGCAGCGCGGAGGCGGTCGCGGTGATGACCAGCAGCATCACCAGGATCGCGAACGGCCGGCCCCGGGCCCGCTTGGCGGCGTGGATGGCCAGTGCCTCGAACAACCCGGTCTGCTTGACGACGCCGACGATGACCATCATCCCGAACAGCAGGAAGACGACGTTCCAGTCGATGCCGGTGTCCCTGGAGTAGAACGCGGCCTGGCCGTCGGTCAGGCCCAGCAGCAGCATCAGCGACGCGCCCCCGAGGGCGGCGGCCACCCGGTGCACCCGTTCGGTGGCGATCAGGACGTAGGCCCCGACGAAGACGGCCAGGGCGGCCACGTGGGTCAGCGTCACCGGCTCAGCCGACCAGCGTCTCGAGCAGCCGGGAGGCGGTGATCACGCCCTGCAGGACCCCGAGCCGGTCCACGACCACGAGCAGCGGGCTGTGCAGCTGGGCCATCACGGCCGCGCACTCCAGCACGGTCGCCTCGGGTGCGACCTTCGGCAGCTCGGTGCGCCGGTCCCGGGGCAGCAGGTCACCGACGCTCTTCCCGGCCAGCCGGGCGAGGGAGGTGTCGGCGGACCTCTCGTCCATCGCCCGCACCAGGGAGGGGTCCTCCTGGAGATAGCCCGGGATCAGGAAGTTCAGCACCTGCGATCCCGGCAGCACCGTGAACGGCCGGCCCTGGTCGACCACCACCACGGCCGGCCGGCGGTCGGTCCCGATCATCCGCGCGGCCTCCAGCGCGGGGGCGGTCACGTCGATCGAGGGGTAGTCCTCGGCGAGGTCCTGCGCTCTCATCCTGCACACCCTAGGGTGTGGCGGGAGTTGGCCGTGGGGCGCGTCCACGGTGACAATCCGGTCATGCCCAGCGTCCTCTCCGTCAACGTCGGCCGGCCCCGGGAGGCGGCCTGGGCCGGCATCGGCCGGACCTCGATCGACAAGCGCCCGGTCACCGGCCCGGTGCTCGCCCGGCGGCTCGGCCTGGACGGGGACCGGGTCTCCGACACCCGCCACCACGGAGGCGCCGACCAGGCGGTCTACGCCTTCGCCCGCGAGGACCTCGACGGCTGGGCCGACGCGCTCGGCCTGGAGGTCCCGGACGGGCAGTTCGGCGAGAACCTGACCACCCTCGGGCTCGACGTCAACGCCGCCGAGCTCGGCGAGCGGTGGCTGGTCGGGGACGCGGTGCTCGAGGTCGCCGCGGTGCGGATCCCCTGCAACGACTTCAAGACCTGGATGGGCCGCTGCGGCTACGACGATCGCGCCTGGGTGCGGCGGTTCACCGAGGAGCAGGCGCCGGGGGCCTACCTGCGGGTGGTGGTCGAGGGCGAGCTGCGCGCCGGCGACAAGGTGACCGTCGTGCACCGTCCCGGTCACGGCGTCACCGTGCGCACGATGTTCCGGGCGTTGACCACGGACCGATCCCTGCTGCCGGAGCTGCTCCGGGTGGACGGCCTGGCGGCGAAGTCGCGGGCCAGGGCGGAGGCCTACGTCGCGGGCACCACCGGTTCGGCTACCGGGGCGTAACGTGTTGTTCTAGGTTTACTGGCACGGACGCCCGCTGCCGGGCCGTCCCGTCCTGACCGCCGCCACGCAGGAGTGTCATGCCGATCAACTACGACACCAGCTTCCTCGACCGACTGGCCCCCAACGTGGCCGTCCAGTTCCTCGACCGGGTGGCCGCCAGCCCGGACGCCGAGGCCTACCGCTACCCCGAGGGCGCCGGCTGGGCGTCGATGACCTGGCGCGAGGCGGGGGAGCGGGTCTCCGTGTTCGCCGCCGGGCTGCTCGCCCTCGGGATCGAGCCGGAGCAGCGGGTCGGCATCCTGTCGGCGACCCGGTACGAGTGGATCCTGGCCGATCTCGCGGTCATGTGTGCCGGGGGAGCGACCACGACGGTCTACCCGAGCACGAACGCCGCCGACACGGCGTACATCCTCAGCGACTCCGAGTGCCGGGTGGTCTTCGCCGAGGACGACGAGCAGGTCGCCAAGCTCAAGGAGCACAAGGCCGAGCTGCCGCACCTGCTGCGCGTGGTCACCTTCGACGGCACCACCGACGACAGCTGGGTGATCAACCTCGCCAAGCTGACCGAGATGGGCGAGCAGTACCTCGCCGAGCACCCGGACGTGATCGCCCAGACCGCGAAGGCGATCGCCCCCGACCAGCTGGCCACGCTGATCTACACCTCCGGCACCACCGGTCGGCCCAAGGGCGTGCGGCTGCAGCACCGCTCCTGGGTCTACGAGGGCGCCTCGATCCAGGTGCAGGACATCCTCCATGAGGACGACCTGCAGTTCCTGTGGCTGCCGATGGCGCACTCGTTCGGCAAGGTGCTGCTCTCCACCCAGCTCGCCTGCGGGTTCGCGACCGCCATCGACGGCCGCGTCGACAAGATCGTGGAGAACCTCGGCGTGGTGAAGCCGACCTTCATGGGCGCCGCGCCCCGCATCTTCGAGAAGGCGCACGCGCGGATCGTGACCATGCAGCAGAGCGAGGGCGGCCCCAAGGAGAAGATCTTCGACCGGGCCTTCGCCGTGGGCCTCGAGGTCGAGCGGCGGCGCGCCGAGGGCCGGATGGTCCCGCCGCACCTGCGGCTGCAGCACGCGCTGTTCGACCGCCTGGTCTTCAGCAAGATCCGCGAGCGCTTCGGCGGCCGGGTCCGGTTCTTCATCTCCGGTGCCGCCGCGCTCAACCAGGACATCGCGCACTGGTTCAACGCCGCGGGGATCTTGATCCTGGAGGGCTACGGGCTGACCGAGAGCTCCGCGGGGTCGTTCGTGAACCATCCCCGCGACTACCGGATCGGCACGGTGGGTCCGGTGCTGCCGGGCAGCGAGGTCCGGCTGGGCGACGGCGACGAGATCCAGATCAAGGGTCCCGGGGTGATGGAGGGCTACCACAACCTGCCCGAGGAGACCGCGAAGACGCTCACCCAGGACGGCTGGCTGCGCACGGGGGACAAGGGCAGCCTGGACGCCGACGGCTTCCTCACGATCACCGGCAGGATCAAGGACCTGTTCAAGACCTCCGGCGGCAAGTACATCGCGCCCTCTGCGATCGAGTCGAAGTTCAAGGCGGTCTGCCCCTACGCCAGCCAGTTCATGGTGTTCGGCAGCGAGCGCAACTACTGCGTGGCGCTGGTCACCCTCGACCCGGAGGCGCTCGAGGGCTGGGCCGAGGAGAACGGCGTGGCCGGGAAGTCCTACACCGACCTGGTCCGGTCCGCGAAGGTGCGCAGCCTGGTCCAGGGCTACGTCGACGAGCTGAACTCCCGGCTGAACCGCTGGGAGACCATCAAGAAGTGGGACCTGCTCGACCACGACCTGACCGTGGAGTCCGGTGAGCTCACCCCGTCGATGAAGGTCAAGCGCAACGTCGTCGGGGCCAACTACCAGGAGCAGATCGACGCGATGTACGCCTGAGCCGGCGGGCTTGGGAGGATGGGGGCGTGCCCCCCTCCACCCTGCCCGCCGGTGAGCCGGTGCCCGACGACGGGGCGCTGCCGCCGGAGGCGCTCGCGGAGTGCGGCGAGCGCCCGTTCGGGTTCTACGTGCACGTGCCGTTCTGCACGGTGCGGTGCGGCTACTGCGACTTCAACACCTACACGCTCGAGGAGCTGGGTGGTGCCGGCGCGGCGCCGGGCGCGTCGCGAGCCTCGTACGCCGAGGCCGCGATCGCGGAGGTGCGCCGGGCCCGGGCGGTGCTCGGCGCACGCGAGCTGCCGGTCTCCACGGTGTTCTTCGGCGGGGGCACCCCGACCCTGCTGCCGTCGGCGGACCTGGCCGCCGTGGTCGCGGCGATCGACGCGGAGTTCGGCCTGGCCCCGGGTGCGGAGGTGACCACCGAGTCCAACCCCGACAGCGTCACCGCGGCCGACCTCGAGGCCCTGCGCGAGGGCGGGATCAGCCGGATCTCGTTCGGCATGCAGTCCGCCGTCGCCCACGTGCTGCGCACCCTCGACCGCACCCACGACCCGCGCCGCGTGCCGTCGGTCGTGCAGTGGGCGCGGGCGGCGGGCTTCGACCAGGTCAGCCTGGACCTCATCTACGGCACCCCGGGGGAGTCGCTCGCCGACTGGGAGGCCTCGGTGGACGCGGCCCTGGCGTGCGCGCCCGACCACGTCTCGGCGTACGCCCTGATCGTGGAGGAGGGCACCGCGCTGGCGCGGCAGGTCCGCCGCGGCGAGGTGCCGATGCCCGACGACGACGACCTCGCCGACAAGTACCTCGCCGCCGACGAGCGGCTCGAGGCCGCCGGCCTGGGCTGGTACGAGGTGTCGAACTGGGCGCGCGACGCCTCGAGCCGCTGTCGGCACAACATGCTCTACTGGACCGGTGCCGACTGGTGGGGGGTCGGCCCCGGCGCGCACTCGCACGTGGGCGGCGTGCGCTGGTGGAACGTCAAGCACCCCGCGGCGTACGCCGACCGGCTGGCCGCCGACCGCAGCCCCGCCCACGCCCGCGAGGTGCTCGACGAGGAGACCCGGCGGGTCGAGCGGGTGCTGCTCGAGGTGCGGCTGCGCGACGGGCTGCCGCTCGACGCGCTCGACGCCGCCGGCCGGGCGGCCGTCCCGGACCTCGTGCGGCGTGGGCTGCTGGTGCCGCCGGCCGGCGCCGGCCGGCTGGTGCTCACCCGTACCGGGCGGCTGCTCGCCGACGCGGTCGTGCGCGACCTGCTCGGCTGACGCCTGGCGGCGACCGTCAGCTGACCATCCGGATGGTCAGCGGGTAGTGGTACTCCTCGCCCTGCCCGGCGCGCACCGCGGCGAGGATGGTGAAGACCAGCCAGACCACGCCGACGATCGGCAGCAGCAGGAAGCCGATCAGCACCAGGCACAGCGCCAGCGACACGATCCCGTAGATCAGGATCGACAGCTGGAAGTTCAGCGACTCCACCGCCTGCCGGCGCACGTAGGCCGACTGCGTGCCCTTGGTGAGCATTACGATCAGCGGCCCGAGGAACGCCAGCGCCACGAACGCGGCGACCAGGGCGCTCCAGTGGGCGGCCGAGCCCCAGGTGATCTCGTCCTGGGACAGCGGGCCGGGGCCGCCGTACGGCGGCTGGCCGTACGGCGGTTGGGCGGGCTGGCCGTACTGGCCGTACTGCCCGTACTGCCCGTACTGCCCGTACTGGCCGGGCGGCGGGGGAGGCGTCGGCCCCAGGCCCGGTTGCCCCTGCGGCGGCTGGTCCTCAGGGTGTCCTGGACGGTTCGGATCGCTCATCACGTGCCCCCAATCTCGGCGGATGCCGGTGTGCGGGTCAGGACCCGTCCGATCCACGGTAACCGGGAACCGCCCGCCCCGGGCTCAGGCGGTGACGAAGTCGATCAGCTCCTCGACCCGGCCGAGCAGCGCCGGGTCCAGGTCGGCGTAGGAGCGGACCCCGCCGAGGATGTGCTTCCACGCCCGGGCGATGTCGGCCTGGTTGCGGTGCGGCCAGCCGAGCTGCTGGCAGGTGCCGGTCTTCCAGTCGATGTTGCGGGGCACGTCGGGCCACCGCGCGAAGCCGAGCCGCTGGGGCTTGACCGCCTGCCAGATGTCGATGAACGGGTGCCCCACGATCAGCACGTCCTTGCCGATCGGGGACTTCGCGATGTTCTGGGCGATCCGGCTCTCCTTGGAGCCCCGGACCAGGTGGTCGACCAGCACGCCCACCCGGCGCTGCGGGCCCGGCTTGAAGTCGCGCAGGTGGTCGGCGAGGTCGTCGACCCCGCCGAGATACTCCACGACCACGCCCTCGATGCGCAGGTCGTCACCCCACACCCTCTCGACCAGCTCCGCGTCGTGCCGGCCCTCGACGAAGATCCGGCTGGCCCGGGCGACCCGTGCCTTGGCGCCGTGGACGGCGACCGACCCGGACGCGGTGCGCGTCGGCCTCGCGGGCGCGGCCGCGCGCACCGGGGCGGTCAGGATCACCGGCTTCCCCTCGAGCAGGAAGCCGGCACCGAGCGGGAAGGTGCGCCGCTTGTTGCGCCGGTCCTCGAGCGTCACCGTGTGCAGGTCGCGGTCCACTTCGACGATCTCGCCGACCCAGTCCGTGGTCACCTCCTCCACCACGGCCCCGATCTCGGCCGGGGTCTCGACGGCGCGGCCGCGCTTGGGCGCGCGCCAGTCGGTGGCGAGGACGTCGGAGCCGTAGCGGTCGCGAGAAGTCACCGGACAACGCTAGGCGGGCGGCCGGCCCGGCACCGGCAGGACGCGCCGGGCCGGGCACCGGCCGGTCAGTCCTCCAGCTGCTCCTCGTCCCACTGCTCGGCGCCCTTGCCGCCGAGCACGTCGAGCTCGTCGGTGTCGACGTCGTCCTCGAGGCCCTCCGCCAGCGGGTTGTCCTCGCCGGGTCGCACGTCGTCGGGGAGCTGGTCGTCGGTGACGCCCTGGGAGGCGCCCGCGGAGTCGCCCTGGGAGGGTTCGGTGTCGGGGTGGTTGCTGGAGTCCGTCATGCGAGGCGACGCTAGCCGTCCGGGCCCGGGAGTCAACACCGCCACGCGTGCCGGGAGCCGCACCCGTCCGGGATCAGACGAGCGGCAACCGCTTCTGGCTGCGGGGCAGCTGCTCGTAGCCCCGTCGTACGGCGGTCTCCAGCCGCTCCCGCTCCCAGGGCCAGTCGGCCGCCTGCACCGCCTCCTCGACGGGTATGCCGCGGCCGGCCAGGTCGCGGATCGTCTCCGCGACGATCCCGAGCTCGCCCCGCTGCGTCTCCACGAAGTCGCGGTCGACGGGCAGCCCGTGCCCGGGGACCACCACGGTGGCGGGCGTGGTCAGCCCCAGCACGACGTCGAGCGTGAGCGGCCAGTCCATGGGCCACGCGTCGTCGTTCATCGACGGGGGTGCCGACTCCTCCACCAGGTCGCCCGCGAGCAGCACGTCGGCGTCCGGGACCCGGAGCACCAGGTCGCCGCTGGTGTGCCCGCGGCCGGGGTGCACGAGCTCGACCGCACGGTCGCCCAGGTCGACGACCCGGGCGCTGGAGAAGGTCTGGTCGGGCAGCACGATCTCGGTGGCGAGCACCTCGTCGCGGTGCGGGTCCTCACCCTCGTGGTCGCGGACCCGCTGCTTGAGCCGCTCGCCCCACCGCTCGAGCTCGTCGCGGGCGTTCTCGTGGGCGTGCACCGGGACCTCGCCGTACGCCTCGCGGAAGGTCGCGTTGCCGAAGGTGTGGTCGAAGTGCCAGTGGGTGTTGACGACGCCGACGACCTCGCCCGCGCCCAGCCGGCGCACGTCGTGGAGGACCTCACGGGCCGCGGCGCCGGACCCGTGGGTGTCGACCACGAGCAGCCCGAGCGCGCCGCCGACCAGGGTGACGTTGACGTCGAACCAGGCGTAGCGGGCGACCCACACCCGGTCCGCCACCTCGCGGAAGCCCTCGCCGGTGTGGCTGTGGGTGTGTGCGGTCATGCCGCCCACCCTAGTAGTCTTGGCACTCGGGATTGACGAGTGCCAACCGTGAGAACGTGAGAGGAGGCGGGATGCAGGAGGAGCGCAGGCTCGCCGTGCTCCGCGCGATCGTCGAGGACTACGTCGCCACCGAGGAGCCGGTCGGCTCCCGGGCCCTGGTCGAGCGGCACCGTCTCGGCGTCTCGCCGGCGACGGTGCGCAACGACATGGCGGCGCTGGAGGAGGAGGGGTTCATCACCCAGCCGCACACCAGCGCCGGCCGGGTGCCCACCGACAAGGGCTACCGCCTCTTCGTCGACCGGCTGAGCACGGTGAAGCCGATGACCCCGGCCGAGCGGCGGGCGATCGCGAGCTTCCTCGACGGCGCGGTCGACCTCGACGACGTGGTGAGCCGTTCGGTGCGGCTGCTCTCGCAGCTGACCCGTCAGGTCGCCATCGTGCAGTACCCGACCCTCTCGCGGTCCACGGTCCGCCATGTCGAGCTCGTCGCGCTCACCCCGAGCCGCCTGCTCGTCGTGCTGATCCTCAGCACCGGCCGGGTCGAGCAGCGACTGGTCGAGCTCGAGGCGCCGTTGACCGACGACGACCTCGCCGACCTGCGCAGCCTGGTCAACCGGGCCGCGACCGGCGAGGTGATCGCCGAGGCGGCCGCCGCGCTGCGCCGGGCGGTGCCGCCGGTCGACGGGGCCGCCACCGCGGCCGTGGTCGAGGCGCTGGTCGAGGCGATGTCCGACCACCGCTCCGACGAGCGGGTGGCGGTCGGCGGGGCCGCCAACCTGGCCAGGTACGGCGACAGCTTCGACTCCGCCGTACGCCCGCTGCTCGAGGCCCTCGAGGAGCACGTCGTGCTGCTCAAGCTGCTCGGCGAGGCCACCGTCGGCGGGACCGTCACCGTCCGCATCGGCCACGAGGGCCCGTATCAGGAGCTGGCCTCCACCAGCGTCGTCGCCACCGGCTACGGACCGCGCGACGAGGCGCTGGCCACGCTCGGGATCGTCGGTCCCACCCGCATGGACTACCCGGGCACGATGGGGGCGGTGCGCGCGGTGGCGCGCTACGTCTCGCGCTTCCTCGACGAGGGCTGACCCCCGCGGGCCCCGGCCCCCGACCAACCTCCCCACCCACCACCCGAAGGAACCGACTTGAGTCAGGACCTGTACGACCTGCTCGGTGTCGACCGCGACGCGGACGCCGACGCCATCAAGAAGGCCTACCGGCGACTCGCCCGGCAGCTGCACCCCGACGTCAACCCGGACCCGGAGACCCAGGAGCGGTTCAAGGAGGTCTCCCACGCCTACGAGGTGCTCTCCGACCCCCAGAAGCGCGCGGCCTACGACCGCGGCGGCGACCCGTTCGGCGGCATGGGCGGGGCCGGCTTCGGGCAGGGCGCGGGCTTCTCGTTCACCGACATCATGGACGCGTTCTTCGGCGGCGCCGCCGGCGGAGCCGCGGCCGGCCGGGGCCCTCGGCCGCGCACCAGGCGCGGCCAGGACGCGCTGATCCGGCTCGACATCGACCTGGCCGAGGCGGCCTTCGGCGTCACCCGCGAGATCGCCGTCGACACCGCGACGCTGTGCGGCACCTGCCACGGCGAGGGCACGGCGGCCGGCACCCACCCCGCGCCCTGCGAGACCTGCCATGGCGCCGGCGAGGTGGCCCACGTGCAGCGCTCGTTCCTCGGCGAGATCCGCACGCTGCGCCCCTGCGCCGCCTGTCGCGGCTACGGCACGATCATCCCCGAGCCGTGCCGGGAGTGCTCCGGCGACGGCCGGGTCCGCTCGCGGCGGACCATCACGGTCAAGATCCCGGCCGGTGTCGACAACGGCACCCGGGTCCAGCTCGCCGAGCAGGGCGAGGTCGGTCCCGGTGGCGGGCCGGCCGGCGACCTCTACGTCGAGATCCAGGTGGCCCGGCACGAGACCTTCACGCGCCACGGCAGCGACCTGCACTGCACGGTGACGGTGCCGATGACCGCGGCGGCGCTCGGCACCACCCTGACGCTGCCGACGCTCGAGGCCGACGTCGAGCAGGGCGCGGACTCCGGGGTCGAGACCAGCTTCGAGCTCGAGATCCGGCCCGGCACCCAGTCCGGCACCGAGCAGGTGCTGCGCGGGCGCGGGGTGCCCGGCCTGCGCGGCGGCCGCGGGGACCTGGTCGTCTCGGTCGTGGTCGAGACGCCCAGCCGCCTCGACGAGCGCCAGGAGGAGCTGCTGCGCGAGCTGGCCGCGATCCGTGGCGAGGAGCAGCCGACGGGGCAGGTGCAGGCCGCGAGCAAGTCGTTCTTCGGTCGCCTGCGCGACGCGTTCAACGAGCACTGACGGGCGGCGCGCGGATGTCGCTGCCGGTCCACGCCGTGCCGTCCCTGGACGGCGCCGCCACCGGGTCGGTGGTGGAGGTCGCCGGCGACGAGGCCCACCACGCGGTCGCCGTACGCCGGCTGCGCGTGGGCGAGCGGGTGGTGCTGACCGACGGCGCCGGCCGGTCGGTGACCGGCGCGGTCACCACCACCGGCAAGCGGGTCTTCACGGTCGAGGTCGCCGAGGTCGCCGACGTCCCCGCGCCGGAGCCCGAGCTGGTGGTGGTGCAGGCGCTGCCCAAGGGCGACCGGGGCGAGCTGGCCGTCGAGGTGCTGACCGAGGTGGGGGTCGCCCGGATCGTGCCGTGGGCGGCCGCCCGGTCGGTGGCGGTGTGGAAGGGCGAGCGCGCCGTGAAGTCGCAGGCGAAGTGGGCCGGCACCGCCCGCGAGGCCGCCAAGCAGTCCCGCCGCTCCTGGTTCCCGGAGGTCTCGCCGCTGGCGACGACCGCCGACGTGTCGGCCCTGGCTGGCGCGGCCGACCTCGCGGTGGTGCTGCACGAGGACGCCAGCGAGCCGCTCGCCGCGGTGGAGGTCCCGCCGCACGGCCGGATCGTGGTCGTCGTGGGTCCCGAGGGCGGGCTCACCGACGAGGAGGTGGCCTCGTTCCTCGCCGCCGGCGCCCGCTCGGTGCGGCTCGGCGCGGAGGTGCTGCGCACCTCCACCGCCGGCGTCGCCGCCTGCGCTGTGCTGCTCGCGCGCACCCCCCGCTGGCGCTGAGCGGACCTCCACCGGCGCCGGGGCGGCTCGCTGCGCCCGGCCGGGCCGGGGGCTACCGCACCGTGATCGTCCGGGTGTCGACGTAGGGCCCGTTGCCCTCGCCGGCCGACGGGTCGTCGGTCATCGCGACGAAGGTGTACTCGCCGGGAGCGAGGTCGCTGACGTCGATCTCGGCCTTCCACGGGTAGAGCTTGTCCATCCAGCCCTCGGCGGTGGTGAACCCCTTCTTCACGACCTGGTCGCCCTGCCGGATCTGCCACGGCACGTTGGCCTCGAACGAGCTGGCCACCCCGGTGGCGGTGAGGGTCCCGTGCACGGTGGCCCCCTCGGCCGGATCGCTGATGCTGATCAGCGACAGCACCTCGAGCGGGTCGCCCCCGGCGACCGGCTGGCCGGTGTCCACGCCCAGCACCCGGTCGGCCGGCTGCTCGTTGACGAGGAACCGCACGGGGGCGCGCGTCTGCAGGGCGGCCTGCGCGGTGTAGACGACCTGCTGCAGGGCCAGCCGGGCCTCGGCGTCGGTCATCGCGTCGGGCCGGTCCATGATCGCGTTCTCGCCCACCAGGTCGACCGTGATCGCGTCACCGTCGAGGCTCACCTGCTGGGTGGAGGCGTTGTCGGGCCACAACGAGGAGTAGTCCGGGTCGTGCGGGCCCGAGGTCCGGGCCAGGGCGGCGTTCACGGCCTCGGTGGGCAGGTCACCGTCGGCGCGGACCGACGTGAACTCCCGGAAGAGTCGCGGCCCCGAGGGCGTGTCCCCGGCGAGGTAGGTCGCGACGGCCGCCGTCGCCGCGGGTGAGGCCGCGGGGGAGGCGGACTCCGCGGTGGTCTCCTCGGCGGCCGGCGTCGGGTCCGTGGTGGCCGGGGCGGTGCGGTGGCGGTGGTGGGTGGCGGCCGCGGGGGCGGGCTGCTGGTCGCCGCCGGTCAGGCCGAGCTGGTCGCCGGCGACGGCGATCGCGACCACCACCGCGGCCACGGCGACGACGGCACCACCGACGGCGTAGCTCCAGGGACGACGTGCGGGCATGGGGGTCACCTTCGTTCGGTTGCGGATGGAGTCGAGCGCGTCGCGCGGCTCGACGTCGGAGACGGCGTCGTCCAGCAGGTCGGACAGCCGGACCCGGTCGCCCGGTGGCTCGTCGTCGGCGGGCTCGGTGCGGGGTCGGTCGCTCACGGCCGTTCCTCCCAGTGGTCGTGGAGCACGGCGCGCAGGGACGCCAGGCCACGCGAGGCGTGGCTCTTGACGGCCCCGCGGCTGATCCCCAGGGCGGTGGAGATCTCGGCCTCGGACAGGTCGAGGTAGTAGCGCAGGGTGACCACCTCGCGCTGCCGCTGCGGCAGGTCGCGCAGCGCCTCGAGCACCGCCGCGCGCCGGGTGCCGGCCACGGCGGCCTCGTCGGCCCCGGGCACGGTGGCCGGCGCGGTCCGGCGTACGGCGTGCTTCGCGACCACGACCCGGTGCCGCAGCGCCGAGCGGGAGCCGTTCACCACCGCCTGGCGCAGGTAGGCCAGGGCCCGGTCGGGGTCACGCAGCCGCGACCAGTGCCCGTGGACCGCGACGAACGCGTCCTGCACGACCTCCTCGGCGGTGGGCAGGTCGTGCACCAGCAGCACCGAGAGGCGGACCAGCCGGCGCCAGTGCGCGGCGTAGAGCTGCTCGAGCGCCTCGTCGGCGGTCCAGCGCGCGGCGACCGCGTCTAGGGCGCGGGAGCCCGGCGACGGGCTCATCGCGGCCCGCCGCCCGGGGGACACGCGTGCCGCCGTCGCATAACTGGTCACGCTAGTCCCACGCGCACCAGCCTCCGGTGGTTTACACGCGGACGGCACGAGTTTCCTCCGGTCCGCTTCCGGCCCCGTGCCAGCATGGCCCCGACGAGAGGAGACCCATGGCTGCCGCACCCGACTGCCTGTTCTGCAGGATCGTCGCGGGCGACCTGCCCGCCGAGGTCGTGCACACCACCGACCGAGCGGTCGCGTTCCGCGACATCAACGCCCAGGCCCCCACCCACGTGCTCGTGGTGCCGCGCGCGCACTACGCCAACGCCGCGGAGCTGGCGCACGCCGACCCCGAGTCGGCCGCCGAGCTGGTCCGGGTGGCCGCCGAGGTCGCCACGACCGAGGGTCACGACGACTACCGGCTGGTCTTCAACACCGGGGAGGGCGTCGGGCAGACGGTGTTCCACGCCCACCTGCACCTGCTGGCCGGCCGATCGATGACCTGGCCGCCGGGCTGATCCTCAGCCCGACGGGGCCGCGAGCCACCGGGTGTACGCCGGCCCCGGCGGCCCGTCGTCGTGCGGGTTGTCCGCCAGCGTGCTCATCGGGCGCCAGTAGTAGGCGCTGAGCGCGACCCGGACCCGGTCGGGCGTGCCCAGGCACCCGCGCGGGATGCCGACCACGACCCGGTCGGCCGGGTAGTCCACGCGGTGGTGCAGCCCCGGGCAGGCGCGCACCCGCTCGTGCCGGTCCAGCAACCGGTCCGTGCCCGCCCAGCCGTCCGGCGCCGTGGAGACGATCGCCCGCCGGAACGTCTCGGGAGTGCGGACGCGGACCTGGAACTCCTGGGGGCGTACCCGGCGCAGGTCCACGAACCGCATCGTGACCCGGACCTCGTGCGCCCGGTGGGCGGCCGTGGCGCCGGTGAGGTCGACCTCGGGCTTCGTGCCGAAGAAGTGCCAGGTGTCCTCGCCCGGGCCGATCCGCCAGACGTCACCGGTGCCGTCGACCAGCACCACGCGGGAGACCCGGGCCGGCGCGGCCTGCGCCCC
Source organism: Nocardioides panaciterrulae (assembly GCF_013409645.1). NCBI lineage: Bacteria > Bacillati > Actinomycetota > Actinomycetes > Propionibacteriales > Nocardioidaceae > Nocardioides > Nocardioides panaciterrulae. The sequence continues at coordinate 1,541,743 of NZ_JACCBG010000001.1, forward strand.
CGGTTGCCCAACGAACGGCCCGGCGAATGGCCCCACCAATGACATGGCCAGCAGGCTGCCGACCAGCAGCGCGAGCAACCTGGTCACGCGGACCTCCCGGGGACGGCTGCCTCCACGGTCCACGAGCGCCCGCGGGCCCGTCAGGGGCGAAGGTCCGTCACCCCGGCAGGACCTCCAGCACCAGCCGCAGCACGTAGAACACGACCGGCAGGCCGAAGACCGCGAGCATCACCCAGGCGGTGAGCCGGTGCAGGGGCTTGCGGGAGTCCAGCGAGCCGGCGAAGTCCAGCAGAGCTCCGTCCGGCACGTGGTGGGTGAGCCCCATCCGGTGGGCGTCCGGGGGCAGGTGCTGGCCCGCCTCCCACGCCGGCGCGGTGTCGTCGTCGTGGTCGTCGTGGTCGTCGAGGTCGTCGTACCCCTCCCGCATGGACCCACGGTAGGCCAGATCCGAGGACCGGCACCCGGATCGGCCAATCCGGTGACGCCGCGGCTCCGAACACATGCTGCACGCCAACAATCCCGACCGCCCGCAGGGGCGAGGAGCAGGAGAAGGATCCGCATGCATCTCTCACACAAGGGCCGGCAGCTCGCGGCCGGCGCCATGCTGGTGGCCTCGGCCGGCCTGATGGCCGGCACCACGGCGACGGCGGCCACCGCCGCGGACGCCACCGCCTCCGCACGTCACCTCGTCGGGCACGCCACGCCGACCCACACCCGGCTCGACGCGCTGAACAACTCCGGCGTCAAGGGCCACGCGACCGTCACCGTGCGGGGCCGCAAGGTCGAGGTCTCGGTCAACGGCTTCCACCTGTTGAAGAACGCCCCCCACGCGATGCACTTCCACTACAGCGCGGACTCCGACCACATGTGCCCGACCGTGCGGGACGACAAGGACCACGACCACCGGCTCACCACCTCCGAGGGCGCCCCGTCCTACGGCATGGTGCAGTCCTCCCTGACCACGCGCGGGGACACCTCCGCGAAGAGCGCGCTCGCGGTCGACCGGTTCCCGACCGCGCCGCACCACCGGGTGCACTACGACCGGACCTTCCGGGTCAGCAAGACGTTGGCCCGCGCGATCCGGCACGGCGACGCGGCGCTGGTGATCCACGGCATCGACTACAACGGCAACGGCAAGTACGACTTCGCCGCGGGCAAGAGCGACCTCGACCCGAGCCTGCCCGCCGAGGCCACCGACCCGGTGGCGTGCGGCGTGCTGCACCCCGCGAAGCGCGGTCCGCTCGGCTGATCCCGTCCGACCGCTCGACCGGCCGGCCCCCCGCCTCACCGACGGGGGGCCGGCTGGGGCCGGGGGACAACCCGCTGGGGCCCGGGGGTCGTCTCCCGTAGCATGGAGGACTCGAGGACCCCGACCGGAAGGACCGCCCAGCCCGGGCATCCATGACTGACACGCACCGACACGACGGCAGCCCCGCGGCGGCGCCGACCGGGCACCAGGCCCAGTACCCCACCCGGCACACCGTCGTCGTTCCCAACAGCATCAACATGGTCAGCCTTCTCGGACCCGGCGATGAGCACCTCGCGCTGATCGAGCAGGCGTTCCAGGCCGACGTCCACGTGCGTGGCAACCGGATCACGCTGTACGGCGAGCCGGGGGAGGTCGCGCTGGCCGAACGGCTCCTCGACGAGCTGGTCTCGATCATCCGCACCGGCCAGGGGGTGACCGCCGAGACGGTGGAGCGGGTGCTCGGCATGCTCCGTGCCGAGACGACCGAGAGCCCCGCCGACGTGCTCTCCCTGAACATCCTCTCCAACCGCGGGCGTTCGATCCGGCCGAAGACGCTGAACCAGAAGCGCTACGTCGACTCGATCGACAAGCACACGATCACCTTCGGCATCGGGCCCGCGGGCACCGGCAAGACCTACCTGGCGATGGCCAAGGCGGTCCAGGCCCTGCAGTCCAAGAACGTCAACCGGATCATCCTGACGCGGCCCGCGGTCGAGGCGGGGGAGCGGCTCGGGTTCCTGCCCGGCACGCTGTCGGAGAAGATCGACCCCTACCTGCGCCCGCTCTACGACGCGCTGCACGACATGATCGACCCGGAGACGATCCCGAAGCTGCTCGCGGCCGGGACGATCGAGGTGGCGCCGCTGGCCTACATGCGCGGGCGCACGCTCAACGACTCCTTCATCATCCTCGACGAGGCCCAGAACACCTCGCCGGAGCAGATGAAGATGTTCCTGACCCGGCTGGGGTTCGGCTCGAAGATCGTGGTCACCGGTGACGTCACCCAGGTCGACCTGCCCTCGGGCACCAAGTCGGGGCTGCGGATCATCCAGGGCATCCTCGACGACATCGAGGACATCTCGTTCAACCTGCTCACCAGCAACGACGTGGTCCGCCACCGGCTGGTCGGGCGGATCGTGGCGGCGTACGACGAGTTCGACGCCCGGCCCGCGCCCCGGCCGGCCCGCCCCGCCCGCGCGGAGGGGGAGGCATGAGCATCGAGGTGCTCAACGAGTCCGGCCACGACCTCGACGTGCAGCGGCTCGCCGCGCTGAGCCGGTTCGTGATGGACCGGATGCGCGTGCACCCGCAGGCCGAGCTGTGCATCAAGGCCGTCGACGAGCCCACCATCGCCGAGCTCAACGAGCAGTGGATGGAGAAGGAGGGGCCGACCGACGTGCTCGCGTTCCCCATGGACGAGCTGCGTCCCGGCCTGGTCGACGAGGACCCCGAGGAGGGCGTGCTCGGAGACCTGGTGCTGTGCCCCGACGTCGCCGAGCGGCAGGGCGTCACGGCCGGGCACGGCAAGGGCGCGGAGCTCGAGCTGCTGACCGTGCACGGCATCTTGCACCTGCTCGGCTACGACCACGCCGAGCCCGAGGAGCACAAGGAGATGTTCGGCCTCCAGGACGAGCTCCTGGCCGCGTGGCGCTCCGGCGCGACGCCCTCCGGTGAGCAGCGGTGATGCCTGGCTGCTCCTCGTAGCAGCCGCCCTCGTCCTGCTCGCCGGCGCCTTCTCCGGCGCCGACGCCGCCCTCGGCTCGTTCTCCCGCGCCCGCGCCGAGGAGCTGCTCGACGAGTCCCGCCCGGGCGCGCGCCGGCTGGTGGCGCTGCTCGACGACCCGCCGCGCTACCTCAACACCGCGCTGTTCCTGCGCCTGCTCTGCGAGACCTCCGCGATCGTGCTGGTCACCCTCGAGGTCAACGACGCGTACGCCGGGTCCTGGTGGCCCACCGTGGTCACCGCGATCGCGGTGATGCTGCTGGTGTCGTTCGTGGCGATCGGCGTGGCGCCGCGCACCCTGGGCCGGCAGCACGCCGAGCGGACGGCGCTGCTCACCGCCGGGCCGCTGACCGTGGTCACCCGCATCCTCGGCCCGCTGCCGGCGCTGCTGATCATGGTCGGCAACGCGATCACCCCGGGCAAGGGCTTCCGCGAGGGCCCGTTCTCGACCGAGACCGAGCTGCGCGAGCTGGTCGACCTGGCCGAGGCCTCCGCGGTCATCGAGTCCGGCGAGCGCAGGATGATCCACTCGGTCTTCGAGCTCGGCGACACCAGCGCGCGGGAGGTGATGGTCCCGCGCAACGACGTCGTCTACATCGAGCGGCACAAGAACCTGCGCCAGACGATGTCGCTGTTCCTGCGCAGCGGCTTCTCCCGGGTGCCGGTCATCGGGGAGAACCTCGACGACGTGGTCGGCATGGCCTACCTCAAGGACATCGTGCGCCGCGACTTCGAGGCGCCCGACGTCGAGTTCACTCAGCGCATCGACGGGGTGATGCGTCCCGCGCACTTCGTGCCCGACTCCAAGCCCGTCGACGCGCTGCTCTCGGAGATGCAGGCGATGCGCCAGCACATCGCGGTGGTCGTCGACGAGTACGGCGGCACCGCCGGCCTGGTCACCATCGAGGACATCCTCGAGGAGATCGTCGGGGAGATCACCGACGAGTACGACAGCGACGAGGTCACGGTCGAGGTGCTGGCCCCCGGCGAGGCGCGGGTCTCCTCGAGGTACCCCGTCGACGACCTCGAGGAGCTGTTCGGCTTCGAGGTCGAGGAGGACGACGTGGACAGCGTCGGTGGGCTGATGGCCAAGCACCTGGGCCGGGTGCCGATCCCCGGCTCGTCGGTCGTCGCGCACGGGCTGAGGTTCGAGGCCGAGGGCGTCGTGGGACGCCGCAACAAGATCGAGACCGTGCTGATCAGCCAGGTGCAGCCCGCGCCGGCCGACGGGCACGGCACCGAGGAGGAGGAGCACCGTGACCGCAGCGAGTGAGCTGTCCGCCGAGGACCGGAAGCTGGTCACCCTGGCCCGCGCCACCCGGGCCCGCACCGGCGCCGCCGAGGGGGCCGCCGTCCGGGACGGCGACGGCCGGACCTACGCCGCCGCCACCGTCGACCTGCCCTCGCTGAAGGTCTCCGCGGTGGGGGTGTGCATCGCCATGGCGGTGGCCTCCGGGTCGCGCGCCCTCGAGGCCGTGGTCGTGCTGACCGAGGCCGAGGGGCTGCCCGACGCCGACCGCGCCGCCCTCGCGGACTTCGCCGGCGGCGGGGTGGTCGTGCACGTCGGTGACCCGCGCGGGGCGCTCCGCGCGACCTCGCGGACCTGAGCCCTGTCCGGTCAGCGACCACGACGACCGGTGGAATGCCGGCCAGCGGGCGGGAGTAATCTGTGGGGCGTGTCGGAACGGGGAGGATGGCAGCAGCATCGGGAGGCGGTCGACCGCCTGAGCGCGTCGTACGCCGCGATTCCTGCGGGGGCGCCGGTGCGGCTGGCGAAGAAGACCTCGAACCTGTTCCGCCCGCGGTCGGCGGTCGACGCGCCCGGCCTGGACGTCTCCGGGCTGACCGGCGTGATCGAGGTCGACCCGCAGACCCGGACCGCGGAGGTCCAGGGCATGTGCACCTATGAGGACCTGGTCGACGCGACGCTGCCCCACGGCCTGATCCCGCTGGTGGTCCCGCAGCTGCGGACGATCACGCTGGGCGGGGCGGTCACCGGGCTGGGCATCGAGTCGACCAGCTTCCGCAACGGGCTGCCGCACGAGTCCGTGCTCGAGATGGACGTGTTCACCGGCGCCGGCGAGGTGGTCACGACCCGCCCCGGCGAGGACCTGTTCGACACGTTCCCCAACTCCTACGGCTCGCTGGGCTACGCCACCCGGCTGCGGATCGAGCTCGAGGCGGTCCCGTCGTACGTCGCGCTGCACCATCTCCGCTTCGACGACGCCGAGGTGCTCGCCAAGACGATCGCCGCCATCGTGGAGAGCGGCGTCCACGAGGGCATCCGCGTCGACGGGATCGACGGCGTGGCCTTCGCGCCGGGGGAGTACTACCTGACCCTGGCGACCTGGTCCGAGCAGCCGGTGGTCGACGGGCGCACCGTGGAGCCGAGCGACTACACCGGCCAGCAGATCTTCTACCGCTCGATCCAGCAGCGCGCCGAGGCGGGCGCCGGCAGCGACCTGCTGACCATGTACGACTACCTGTGGCGCTGGGACACCGACTGGTTCTGGTGCTCCGGGGCGTTCGGCGTACAGAACCCCGCCGTACGCCGCCTCTGGCCGCGGCGCTGGCGGCGCTCGGACGTCTATCACAAGCTGATCGGCCTCGACCGGCGCGTCGGCCTCGCCGACTGGCTGGACCGCCGGGCCGGGCGGCCGCTGCGCGAGCGGGTGATCCAGGACGTCGAGGTGCCCGTCGGACGGCTGCCGGAGTTCCTGGACTGGTTCGACCGCGAGGTCGGCATGCGGCCGGTGTGGCTGTGCCCGCTGGTCGCGCGGGGGGACTGGCCCACCTACCCGCTCGAGCCGGGCGCGAGCTACGTCAACGTCGGCTTCTGGGGCACGGTCCACGTCGGCCCCGAGGCGCCCGAGGGCCCGCGCAACCGCGCCATCGAGGCCGAGGTGCACCGGCTCGGCGGCCACAAGTCCCTCTACTCCGAGGCCTTCTACGACCGGGAGACCTTCGACCGGCTCTACGACGGCGCCAACCTGGCCGCGGTCAAGCGGCGCCACGATCCCGACGACAGGCTGACGAGCCTCTACGACAAGGCGGTGAAGAGAAGATGACTACGATCCAGAAGGGGTCGCTCCTCATTGGCGACGCGGTGGCGTCCCTGCTGCGCGACGGCATGCCGGTGCGCTTCACGGCGTACGACGGCAGCTCGGCCGGCCCGGCCGACGCCGAGATCGAGCTGGAGCTGCTCAACCAGCGGGGGCTGTCCTTCCTGCTGACCGCGCCCGGCGACCTGGGCATGGCCCGCGCCTACGTGTCCGGCGACCTCCAGGTGCACGGCGTGCACCCCGGCGACCCCTACGACGCGCTGCGGCTGCTGCAGAACCACCTGCGCTTCCGCCGGCCCAGCGCCGGCGAGGCCGTCGCGCTGCTGCGCGGCCTCGGCCTGTCCAACCTGCGCCCGCCGGCCCCGCCGCCGCAGGAGCACCTGCCGCGCTGGCGCCGCGTCGTGGAGGGCGTGCGGCACTCGCTGGTCCGTGACGCCGAGGTGATCCACCACCACTACGACGTGTCGAACCGCTTCTACGAGATGGTCCTCGGCCCGTCGATGACCTACACCTGCGCGGTCTTCCCGACCGAGGACGCGACCCTCGAGGAGGCCCAGGCCCACAAGTACGACCTGATCGCCCGCAAGCTCGACCTGAAGGCCGGCCAGCGGCTCCTCGACCTCGGCTGCGGCTGGGGCGGGATGGTGCGGCACGCCGCCCGGGAGTACGGCGTGAAGGCGCTGGGCGTCACGCTCTCCCGTGAGCAGGCCAGCTGGGCCCAGCAGCGGATCAAGGAGGAGGGCCTCGACCACCTCGCCGAGGTCCGCTACCTCGACTACCGCCTGGTCGAGGAGGGCGAGTTCGACGCGATCTCCTCCATCGGCCTCACCGAGCACATCGGGGTCAAGAACTACCCGGCGTACTTCGGGTTCATCCACGACAAGCTGCGCCCGCAGGGCCGGCTGCTCAACCACTGCATCACCCGCTACGACAACGTGCCGCGCAACACCGGCGCGTTCATCGACCGCTACGTCTTCCCCGACGGGGAGCTGATCGGCTCGGGCCGGATCATCACCGACGTGCAGAACGCCGGCCTCGAGGTCCAGCACGAGGAGAACTTCCGCGTGCACTACGCCAAGACCCTCGCCGGCTGGTGCCGCAACCTGCAGGAGAACTGGGACGAGTGCGTCGCCGAGGTGGGTGAGGGCACCGCGCGGGTCTGGGGGCTCTACATGGCGGGCTCGCGGCTGGCCTTCGAGCGCAACGAGATCCAGCTGCACCACGTGCTGGCGACCAAGACCGACGAGCACGGCGACAGCGGCTACCCGCTGCGCCACACGTTCTGAGCTGCCCTGGACCGAGCTTGCGAGGTCCAGGACCCAGCAGCCAGGTCGAGTAGCCGCGCGGGCGAGGAACGAGCTCGCGACCGGCGTATCGAGACCGAGCCGGGTGACCGATACGGTTGGCCGGTGAGCACCCGAGGGAGGCAGTACGCCGCCGACGTCCTGCGCCGTGAGCAGCTGACCCCGCACCTGGTGCGGCTGACGCTCGGCGGCCCGGGGCTGGCGGGGTTCGTCAGCACCGGGATCCCCGACGAGTGGGTCGGCCTGGTGGTCCCGGACCAGTTCCAGAGCCGGTACTACACCGTGCGCTCCTGGACGGGCGCCGAGCTGGTCCTCGACGTCGTGGTGCACGAGGTCGGGCTGGTCACCGAGTGGGCGGCGCGGGACTGCGTCGGTGAGACCGTCACCGTGACCGACCCCCGCGGCTCCTTCGCGCTGCCCGAGGACGCCTCGTGGCTGCTCCTGGTGGGGGACCTGACCGCGCTGCCGGCGATGGCGAGGATCGCCGAGACCGCGCCCGCCGGCCTGCCGCTCCGGGTCTGGGCCGAGGCGGCGGACGCCGAGGAGCTCCGCGCCTCCGGCTACCTCCCCGAGCACGCCGAGGTCACCTGGCTGGCGCCGCCCGCCGACGGCGTCAGCGACCTCGCCGCGGTGGTCGAGGGCATCGACTGGCCCGAGGGCCGTGGCTACTTCTGGATGGCCGGCGAGTCCGGCCAGATGCGCGCGATCCGCAAGCACCTGATGCGCGTGCGCGAGCTCCCGAGCCCGGCGTACGACGTGATGGGCTACTGGCGCGGCGGTGCGAAACGGCAGCCGCGCGCGGTCGACCCGGGGCCGGTCTGGCGAGCGGGCCGGGCGGCCGGCCACAGCGACCAGCAGATCTGGGCGACCTACGACGAGGCCCGGACCCGGGCGCAGCAGGAGGCAGACCGGTGACCGAGCAGACCACCCCCCAGGACCCCAGCTCCCAGGGCACCAGCACCCAGGACACGGGCCGCCACGACCAGCCGCACCGCAGCGGCTTCGCGTCGTTCGTGGGCCGGCCCAACGCGGGCAAGTCCACGCTGACCAACGCGTTGGTCGGCACCAAGATCGTGATCACCTCCGACAAGCCGCAGACCACGCGCACGGTCGTGCGCGGGATCGTGCACCGTCCCGACGCGCAGCTGATCCTCGTCGACACCCCCGGCCTGCACCGGCCGCGCACGCTGCTCGGCGAACGGCTCAACGACCTGGTCACGACCACCCTGTCGGAGGTCGACGTCGTCGCGGTGTGCTTCCCCGCCAACGAGCGGATCGGCCCCGGCGACCGGTTCATCACCGGCGAGGTCGCGAAGATCCGGCGCACCATCAAGTTCGCGGTCGCCACCAAGACCGACCTGGCCACCCCGGAACAGATCGGCCGGCACCTGCTGGACATCCAGGAGATCGGTCGCGAGGCCGGCATCGAGTGGGCCGAGATCGTGCCGGTCTCGGCCACCGCCGGTGACCAGGTCTCGCTGCTCGCCGACCTGCTGGTCGCCCAGCTCCCCGAGGGCCCCCAGCTCTACCCGGACGGCGAGCTCACCGACGCCCCAGAGGAGATCCTCGTCGCGGAGCTGGTCCGCGAGGCCGCCCTCGAAGGGCTGCGCGACGAGCTGCCGCACTCGGTGGCGGTCGTCGTCGAGGAGATGGGGCTGCGTGAGGGCCGCGACGAGGACAGGCCGCTGCTGGACGTCCACGCCAACCTCTACGTCGAGCGGGACTCCCAGAAGGGCATCGTCATCGGCCCGAAGGGCACCCGCCTGCGCAAGGTCGGCACCGCGGCCCGCCACCAGATCGAGGCGCTGCTCGGCACCCCCGTCTACCTCGACCTGCACGTCAAGGTCGCCAAGGACTGGCAGCGTGACCCCCGCCAGCTCCGCAAGCTCGGCTTCTAATGACTCGTTGAGTTGGGCCCCGTGCCGGGTTGAGTTGGGCCCCGCACCGCGTTGAGTTGGGCCCCGTGTCGCGTTGAGTTGGGCCCCGCACCGGCGGGAAGCCCAACTCGCACCGGCGGGAGGCCCAACTCACACCGGCGGAAAGCCCAACTCGGACCGGCGGGAGGCCCAACTCACACCGGCGGGAGGGCCAACTCAACGTCAGTCGGGCACCCAGCACAGGCCGTAGTGCTGGCCGTCCGCCCACTGCTGCCGGGTCGGCCACTGGTAGCCCCACCGGAAGTCGAGCGTGTCGGCGGCGGCGGCGCGGCCGGCGTCCTGGCACGGGCCCTGGCCGGCGTCCCGCGCGGCGGCCGTGCCGGGGTAGGACCCGCCCGTGAGGTGCACGACCTGCACGGCCCGCCAGCTGTGGGGACGGGAGCAGACCACGCGGGCGAAGTCGGCGGCGCCGGGCTCGGCGGTGCCGCACATCCCGAACCGGTCCTGCCCCTGGGAGGTGCCGAGGACCCCGGCCATCCGCGGCGCGAGGGGCGCGAGCCGGCCGTCGGCCGCGACCGCGATCACGTCGCAGCGGAACCAGTCCTGGCCCGCGTCGGACTGCGCCACGGTCGGGGTGAACCACACCGACCGGAGCATGCTCAGGCGCAGGTCGTCGGCCGTGCCCCCGACGTACGACGTCAGCCGGCGCGGGCAGGTCGTGGCGACCTGCTGCTGGACCCGCCGGGAGTCGACGGCCAGCAGGTGCCCGTCGACCACCGCGGCGAGGCGGCCCACCGCGAACGTCATGGAGGTGTGGCTGCGACCGCACGGGACGCTGTGCGCAGCGGTGGTGGGCGCGACGGCCTGGGCGTAGGACAGCCGGTAGCACGCCCTTTCCTCGGGCGAGGGCGCCTGCGTCGCCCGACTCGGGGTGGGGGCCGGCGACACGGACCCGGTGCCCCCGGACCCGGCGGACGAGGACCCGGTGGCCCCGGAGCCGGCGGACGAGGGCCCCGGAGCAGAGTCCGACGACCCGCCGCCGCCGGAGCAGCCCGCGAGCGCGAGGACGCCGGTGAGGACGCCCGCGGCGAGGGGGAGCAGGCGCCTCACCGGTCGGTCTCCGCCCAGCACACCGAACGACGGTTGCCCGCCTCCCACTCGGCCCGGTGGAACCACGTGAACCCGAGGGAGTAGCTGGCCGGGTAGCCCAGCCAGGCGCCGACCGAGTCGGAGCAGTAGTCGTGCGTCCTGACCTCGACCAGGCGGTCGCCCGGGTAGGGGTCGTCCTTCTCGCCGAGCACGATGGTCGTGACCGCGCGCCAGGCGTGCGGCTGCGAGCAGGGGATCTTGACCGAGCCCGCCACGGTCCGCCCGGAGGCGCAGACCATCCAGTCGTCGTCCTCCTTGCCGAGCAGCTGGCCGCGAACGCTGGTCGGCAGGTCGGCGTACTCCCTGCTCTGGTCGCCGCCGCCGACCACGTCACAGCGGTACCACCGCGCTCCGGCGTCCCACGCGCTGCGCGAGGGGCGGAACCACGCCCAGCTCAGGACCGAGCGCATCAGCAGGCTCTCGTCGGCGCCGAGGAACCGCATCAGCCGGGCCGAGCAGGTGCGGTACGCCCACGCCCCGAGCGCGCGCGAGTCGTAGCCGGCGTTGACGAGCGACGAGGGCAGCGCGCCCACGACGTAGGTCTGGGCGGTGTGCGCGCGGGAGCAGGGGACCGTGGCGGTGGCGTTGCTCGACTGAGCGACGTCGGCCGGCGTCAGGTCGCGACAGGCCCCGAGGGTCGGTGGCTCGACCGCGTCCACCCGGTCGGGCTCGCCGTCGTCGCCGCGGGCGCGCGACCCGTCGCACCCGACCAGCAGAGCCAGCGCGAGGGCACCGAGCACGAGCGGTACGACGAGCCGGCGGACCTGCGGCACGGCTCCTCCTCGACGGCGCGGGCGATGACGTCGCGACTCTACCGGGGCACCCGGGCCCGGGGGTCAGTCCGCCAGCAGGGCGGCCAGCGTCCCGCCGAGCTCGTACGCCGCGGCGCGGTGCTCCTCACCCACGTCGCCGACCACCGACAGGACCTCCGCGGCCTGCCGCCACGGCAGCGCACCGACGATCGACTGCACCGAGCGCACCGCGCCGGTCGTGTCGTAGCGACCGTGCACCCACAGACCCCAGGGTCGCTTGCCGCCGCCCGCCGCGGAGGCGGAGCCGTCCTCGGTGAGCGCACCGCCGGCCTCGAGGAAGATCGTGTCGAAGAAGTGCTTGAGCGCGCCGCTCATGTAGCCGAAGTTCGCGGGCGTGCCCAGGAGGTAGCCGTCGGCCCCCAGCACGTCGGCAGCGGTGGCCGCCAGCGCCGGCCGGACCACCACCTCCACGCCCTCGATCGCGTCGTCGTGGGCGCCCGCGACCACCGCGTCGCTCAGCGCGCGCACGCCCGGCGTGGGGGAGTGGTGGACAATCAGCAGCGTGGCCATGCCCCGATCCTGCCCTGCCCGGGCGGGGATGAGAGCCTGACGACCGTGAAGAGCGTCGACCTCGAGACCATCCGCCTGTTCCTGCACGTGCTCGCGGCCACCATCTGGGTGGGAGGCCAGATCACCCTCGCGGCACTGGTCCCCGCGCTGCGGGCCGCCGGCACCGAGGTGCCGAAGGCCGCGGCCAACGCGTTCAACCGGGTCGCCTGGCCGGCCTTCGCCGTCCTCATCCTGACCGGGGTGTGGAACGTCGTCGCGGCCGACGACCACTCGGCGGCCTTCCAGCACACGCTGCAGCTGAAGTACGTGCTGGTCCTGCTCTCCGGCGTCACCGCGTTCCTGCACGCGCGGGCCAGCTCGAAGACGCAGATGGCGGTCTACGGCGCGCTCACCGGCCTCACCGCGCTCGCCGCCACGTTCGTGGGGATCATGCTGGCGGGCTGACCCCGTCCCGTCGTACCGCCCCGTCGACGAGCCGGGCCAACGCCACCGCCTCCGGGAGCTGCGGCAGGTCCTCGACAGGCACCCGCAGCGGGATCCGCCAGTTGTCCCGCGCCACGGTCCCGGGGACGTTGGGCCGTCGCTCCTCGCGCACCGCGTCCTCGAGCGCGACCGACAGCAGCAGGCTGGGCGCGCGCCCGAGCTGGCGGTACGCCGCGGTGACGGCCTCGTCCACCCCGGCGACCGGCCCGGCGACCGGGCCTGGGCCCGGCGTTGCGGAGAGCTCGCCGTCCCGCTGCAGCCGGGCGAGCAGGTCGGCGCGTCCGGCGCGGACGTCGTCCTCGGTCATCGTGGTGGTGGCGAGCTGGTCCTCGGCGTCGGAGCCGGTCCACAGCCCGGCCACCGTCGGCAGGTCGTGGGTGGTGACCGCCGCCAGCGCGGAGGCCGGCCAGTCGGCGGGGTCGTCCTCCTCGAACCACAGCAGCCGGTAGGACAGGATGCCCCGCTCGGCGAGCGCTTCGCGCACGCCGGGCTCGACCGTGCCGAGGTCCTCGCCGACCACCACCGCCTGCGCGCGGTGGGACTCCAGCGCCACGATGTCGAGCAGGTCCTCGCTCGGGTAGCGCACGTAGGCGCCGTCGGTCGCCGCGTGGCCCTCGGGGATCCACCACAGCCGGAACAGCCCCATCACGTGGTCGATGCGCAGCCCTCCCGCGCCGGCGATGGTGCCGCGCAGCGACTGGATGAACGGCTCGTAGTCGGCCGCGCGCAGCCGCCACGGCACCAGCGGCGGCGAGCCCCAGTCCTGGCCGGTGCTGTTCAGCAGGTCCGGCGGGGCTCCGACCGTGATGCCGCCGGCCACCTCGTCGGGCCAGGCCCACGCGTCCGCGCCGCCGCCGGAGACCCCGATCGGCAGGTCCTGCAGCACCATCAGGTCGCCGGCGGCCCGGCGCAGCTGCACGTCGAGCTGCCACTGCAGCCACGCGTGGAACGACACCCGGTCGGCCCGGTCCTCGGCGTACGCCGCCACCTCCGGACCGTCCGGGCGGCGCAACCCGGCCGGCCAGTCGCGCCAGTCGGGCCCGTGCTGCTCGGCGAGCGTGCACCAGGTGGCGAACTCCTCCAGCGCCCGGCCCTGCTGCTCCCGCCAGGCGGAGAACGCGGGGTCGCGGCCGGCGTCGGTGTCGCAGAAGGTCCGCCACAGCACGTCGCGCTTGAGCGCCCACACCGCGTCGCGGTCGATCGGGTCGAGCCCGTTGACCTCCCGGGCCCGCGCGAGGTCCCCACTCACCACCGCGCCCGGCACGTCCTCGACGCGGAGGTAGACCGGGTTGCGGAACCGCCGGGTCGCGGGCAGGTAGGGGCTGGCCTCCTGGGGCAGCGTGGGCGCCACCGCGTGCAGCGGGTTGACCAGCAGGAAGCCGCCGCCCGCCGCGGCGGTCCACTCCCGCAGCGTGCGCAGGTCGCCGAGGTCGCCGATGCCCCAGCTGCTGCGCGAGCGGGCCGCATAGAGCTGCACCGTCCAGCCCCACAGCCGGTCCTCCGGCAGCCAGCACCGCCCGGGGGAGACGATCAGCCGGCGACTCGAGCCGTCGGCGGTGAGCAGCCGGTGGTAGCCGAGCGGGAAGTCCTCGGGCACGAGGTCGCCGAGGGTACGACGCGAGCCGTCCTCGCACTCGACCTCGAGGCTGCCCCCGTGGTCGACGAGCCCGAGCCGTCGGCCGGGCCGGGTCACCACGGGCGCGCGCTGCTCGAGGTCGGCCGGTGGAGCGCCGATCGCCTCGCGCAGCGCTGCCACGGTCGGGTCGGGCACGCGGTGCGGCTGGTCGTAGGCGTCGATCCAGTCCTGCTGGATCCCCCAGGCGTCTGGTGCGGTCGCGGTCATGGCACCAGTGTTCATGGCCGGTGGCTGATGTTCATCCCCGGTGACTGGGGGACGGGTGTGCGGGACGGTGCGGGTCAGGCCTCGAGGTGCCGGATGACCTTGGCGGGGTTGCCGACCGCGACGACGTTCGCGGGCAGGTCGCGCACCACGACCGAGCCCGCGCCGACCACGGTGTTCGCGCCGATCGTGACGCCCGGGCAGACGATCACGCCGCCGCCGAGCCACACGTTGTCCCCGATGGTGATCGGGGCGGCGGCTTCCCACTTCTCGCGGCGCAGGCCGGCCTCGACCGGGTGGGTCGGGGTGAGCAGCTGCACGTTCGGGCCGATCTGCACGTCGTCGCCGATCCGCACCCGCGCCACGTCGAGGCAGACCAGCCCGAAGTTCACGAACGTCCGCGCGCCGATGGAGGTCTGGTAGCCGTAGTCGCAGTGGAACGGCGCCCGCACGTGGCTGTGCTCGCCGAAGCCGCCGAGCAGCTCGCCGAGGAGCCGGTCCGCCTCCTCGGCCTGCTCGAGGTCGAGCTGGTTGAACCGGTGGCAGAGCACCCGGGCGCGCCGGCTCTCCCGGAACAGCTCCGGGTCGTCGGCGATGTAGGGGTCACCGGCGAGCATCCGGTCGCGCATGGTCCGGCCGTCGGTGTCGGGCTGCGTCATGCGCCGATCGTGCCAGTGGGGACCGGCCGCCGTGGCAGGACCCCCGGCGCTCGCACCGCTCTATCGTGGGGGCATGCGTGTGCCGCGGCTGCGACGCAGCCTGGTGCTGCCGGGCGTGATCGTGGCGTTCACCGCCCTGCTGGTGGGCGCGGGGGCCGCGGCCGCCTTCGAGTCCGACACCGTGGACAGCTACTGGGAGGGGCTGTGGTGGGCGCTCGGGCTGATGACCACCGTCGGCTTCGTGGAGGGCGCGCCACCCAGCACGCTGGGCGGCGCGATCACCTCGGCGGTCCTGATGCTGGCCGGCTTCCTGCTGCTGTCGCTGCTCAGCGCCGGCCTGGCCTCGCTGTTCGTGCGGGAGGACGAGGCGCCGGCCGAGGCCCGCGAGCAGGCCCTGGACCGACAGCTGCTGGAGCGGTTGGCCGCCCTCGAGGAGCGGATCGCGGCCCTGGACGACCGGCTGCGCGGCCCCGACGACCCCCACGGCCCGCACGGCCCCGATGGCCCCGACGGCCCCCACGGCCCCGACGGCTCGACCGCGACCGAGCGGTGAGACGCCCGGGCCGGCGGTCGGGCTCGCTGGTCTATGGTGGGGGCCGTCATGATGCGCAGCCTCCTCCTTCGCTGCCGCAGCGAGGTCTGAGCCACAGCCGGACCCCCTCGCTGCGGAGGTTCGCCTGCGACCGGCACCCCACTCCCGAGGCGAGGACCCCATGACCATCCCTTCCCAGAAGCCCAGCGGCATGCCGATCGAGCGCTACCGCGCCTTCCCCCCGATCGACCTCCCGGACCGCACCTGGCCGAACGCGACGATCACCGAGGCGCCGCGCTGGCTCTCCACCGACCTGCGCGATGGCAACCAGGCCCTCATCGACCCGATGAGCCCGGCGCGCAAGATGAAGATGTTCGACCTCCTGGTGCGCATGGGCTACAAGGAGATCGAGGTCGGGTTCCCCTCGGCCAGCGAGACCGACTTCGCCTTCGTGCGCCAGCTGATCGAGGGCGACCGGATCCCCGACGACGTCACGATCTCGGTGCTCACCCAGGCCCGTGAGGACCTGATCGAGCGCAGCGTGCAGTCCCTGGTCGGCGTGCCGCGCGCCAACATCCACCTCTACAACGCGCTGGCGCCGATGTTCCGCCGGGTCGTCTTCCGGGCCAGCAAGGACGAGGTCAAGGACATCGCCGTCCGCGGCACCGAGCTGGTGATGAAGCACGTCGAGAACCACCTCGACACCACGGTGATCGGCTACGAGTACAGCCCGGAGATCTTCACCTCCACCGAGCTGCCGTTCTCCGCCGAGGTCTGCGAGGCGGTCTCCGACGTGTGGCAGCCCGAGGACGGTCGCGAGATCATCCTCAACCTGCCGGCCACCGTCGAGGTCGCCACGCCCAACGTCTACGCCGACCAGATCGAGTGGTTCTCCCGCCAGCTGACCCGTCGCGAGCACACCGTGATCTCGCTGCACCCCCACAACGACCGGGGTACGGCGGTGGCCGCGACGGAGCTCGCCATGATGGCCGGCGCCGACCGGGTCGAGGGCTGCCTGTTCGGCCACGGCGAGCGCACCGGCAACGTCTGCCTGGTCACGCTCGGCATGAACCTGTTCAGCCAGGGCGTCGACCCGATGATCGACTTCGCCATCGACGGGGGCATCGACGAGATCCGCCGGACGGTGGAGTACTGCACCCAGCTGCCGGTCCACCCGCGCCACCCCTACGCGGGCGACCTGGTCTACACGGCCTTCTCCGGGTCCCACCAGGACGCGATCAAGAAGGGCCTGGAGGACCTCGAGCGGCGGGCCGCCGAGCAGGGGATCCCGGTCGAGCGGATGCCCTGGGAGGCGCCGTACCTGCCGATCGACCCCAAGGACGTGGGCCGCTCCTACGAGGCGGTCATCCGCGTCAACAGCCAGTCCGGCAAGGGCGGCGTGGCCTACATCCTCAAGGCCGAGCACAAGCTCGAGCTGCCGCGCCGCGCGCAGATCGAGTTCTCGCGGGTCGTGCAGGAGCGCACCGACGCCGACGGCGGCGAGATGTCGGCCGACCAGATCTGGTCGGTGTTCTCGGCGGAGTACCTCGACCGCGAGGCGCCGCTGAAGCTGAACTCCGTGCACACCTCCTCCGCGGCCGGCGAGAAGGACGCGCTCACCGTCAACGTCTACGTCGACGGGGAGATGCGGACCCTCGAGGGCACCGGCAACGGACCGATCGCGGCGTTCGTCAACGCGATCAACGAGCTCCCCGACCCCGCCGGTGGCAGCCGCTTCGACGTGCGCGTCCTCGACTACGCCGAGCACGCGCTCTCCTCCGGTGGCGACGCGATCGCCGCGGCGTACGTCGAGTGCCTGGTCGGCGAACGGGTCCTGTGGGGCGTGGGGCTCGACCCGAACATCGTCACGGCCTCGCTCAAGGCCGTGATCAGCGCGGTCAACCGCGGCTAGGCCCCGATCCGCTGCCGCCCACCCCCCGCGCGGGGGGTGGGGCGGCCGGATCGGTGCGGCCGGATCGGTGCGGCCGGTCAGTGGTCGTGGTGGTGATGGTCCTCCTCGACCCCCACGCCGACGCCGACGAACGGGTGGTCCTCACCGGCATCGAACCGGACCTTGAGCAGGTTGTCGCGGCTCCACGCGCCCACGACGTCGCCGAAGACCTTGAACCGGATGTGGCCCTCGTCGTCCTGGGTGGCGGCGTAGACGCGCAGCAGGCTGCGGTGGAAGTCCAGCTGGAAGCGCGAGCACTCCCCGTCGCCGAGCGTCGCGCTGCCCTGGTCCTCGTCGGTCCGGACCGTGATCGCGACCTGGGCGTCGTCCCCGTGGTGGTCGTCCCCGTGGTCGCTGCCGGGGTCGGTCCCGCGGTCGTCGCCGTGGTGGTCGCCGTGGTCGTGGTGGTCCTGGAACTTCGCGCAGACGAGGACCTTGACCTCGTCGGCGTGATGGTGGTGATGGCGGTGGTCCCCGTGGGCGCTGGCCGGCGCCGCCAGGCCGCCGGCGATCAGGGCCGAGGTGGCCAGAGATCCGAAGATGGTGCGCACGAGCATGTCGCGCCTCCTACGTGGGATGGGTTTCACCGGGCCGCGACGGCAGCCGCGAGACGCGTGAGCCGGGGCCGTGTGTGGCCCGGCTGCCTGTCACGGGGCGGTTGCTTCACCTCCACCGTGCACAGCCGACCCCGGGCGGGGTCAATACCGAGGGCTGGGGAGGTCGACCGCGACCGGTGCCGCTCAGCCGACCCCCAGGATGCAGGCGCTGGCGGCCCGTTCGAACCCGACCGAGCGGTAGACGCCGGCGGCGTCCTCGGAGGCCGCCGAGAGGAACGTCGTGCGCACGCCGCGCCGGCGGCACTCGGCCGCCAGCGTCGCCGTGACCGCGGCGCCGAGCCCCTGCCGGCGGGCGGACGGCACGATCGCGATCCCCATCAGCTCGGCGACCTCCCCGCGGGGGGCGGCGGACCCGCCGCCCACCACGGCACCGGCGGCGTCGAGGGCCGCGACGACGACCAGCAGTCCCTGGGCGACCATCTCGGTCTGGCGGCCCGGTTCCTTCGGCACGACGTCGTCGTGGCCGCGGAAGGCCGCGCTCACGGCGCCGAGCACCAGCGGGAGGTCGGGGTCGTCTCCGGTGAGCACCCGTGCCCGCGCGGCCGGCGCCGGCGGCGCGGCGTCCTTCGCCAGGATCAGGAGCGGGCAGCGCGCAAGGTCGTGGCGACCGTCCACCGCTGCCCGGACCGCCGGGAGCAGGCCCGGGGTCACCTCGTCGACCCACTCGATCGCCCGCGGCACGCCCAGCTCGGCCTGCCTGGCCAACACCCGTCGTACGTCGTCCGCGGTGACGTCCACGTCGAGCCCGAGCCGGGGTCGGGCGTAGAACTGCCAACCGGTCGCGGGGTCGGCCACGAAGAGCGTGAACGGGCCCACCTCCTCGGCGACGGCCACCGCGCGGGGAACGGTGTCGTAGTAGGTCTCGATGAGCTCCAGGTCCACGGGGCAGGACGATGTCAGCCGGCGCGACCGGCATGCCACTAGATTTCGCCTCATGCTGGTCTCCGAGCGCATCGGGCAGTTCTTCGTCGAGGGCGACAGCGGGCGGGACCGCCTGGAGTACACCGAGTACGGCTCCGGCGACGCCTGGGTGGTGCTGCTGCACGGGCAGCTGATGCCCCGCCGGATGCACCAGCCGCTGGCGCGCGCGCTCGCGGCCGAGGGCCTGCACGTGGTCACGCTCGACCTGCTCGGCCACGGCCGCTCCGACCGGCCGGCCGACCCGCTGCTCTACTCGATGACCGCGTTCGCGGAGCAGGTGGTGGCGCTGCTGGACCACCTCGGCGCCCCGCAGGCGGTGATCGGAGGTACGTCGCTCGGCGCGAACGTCTCGCTCGAGGTCGCGGTGATCGCCCCGGACCGGGTGCGCGGCCTGCTCATCGAGATGCCGGTGCTCAACAACGCGCTCGAGGCGGGCATCCTTGCGTTCGGCCCGCTGCTCTTCGCCGCCCGCTTCCTACCGTTCACCGTCAACGGGCTGCGGCTGCTGACGCGGCCCGTCCCGCGCGGGCTGGTGCCGTTCTGGGCCGGGATCGCCCTGGACACCCTCGACCAGCACGCCGACTCGGTCGCGGCCGTGGTCCACGGGCTGTTCTTCGGCCGGATCGCCCCCTCCTCCAAGCAGCGCCGCGGGATCACCGCCCCCGCGCTGGTGGTCGGCCACCCCGCGGACCCGATCCACCCGGCCGCCGACGCGGCGATGCTGGCCGGGGAGATGCCGCGGGCCACGTTCGTGCGGGCCCGGAGCATCCTGGAGTGGCGGGCGACCCCGGACCGGCTCAACCGCGCGGCCATCGGCTTCGCCCTGGGCTGCTGGCAGACCCCGGGGCGGGCGCGGCGCGCGGGTCGCTGAGGCGGTCGCAGGCGCCGGGGCGAGGCACAATGGTGCGGTGCTCTACCGCGACGAGGCGATCGTGCTGCGCACCCACAAGCTGGGTGAGGCCGACCGGATCATCACCCTGCTGACCCGTCAGCACGGGCGGGTGCGTGCGGTCGCCAAGGGCGTGCGTCGCACCGGCTCCCGGTTCGGGTCGCGGTTGGAGCCGTTCACCCACGTCGACCTGCAGCTGGCCGAGGGCCGCAGCCTCGACGTGGTGACGCAGGCCGAGACCATCACCCCGTTCTCCGACCGGCTCGGCCAGGACTACGACCGGTACACCTCCGGCACGGTCATGCTCGAGACCGCGGACCGGCTCGTGGTGGAGGAGAAGGAGCCGGCGGTCCAGCAGTTCCTGCTGCTCGTGGGCGGGCTCCGGGTGATGGTCGCCGGCGAGCGCGGCCCGGGCCAGGTCCTGGACTCCTACCTGCTGCGGTCGCTGGCGGTGGCCGGCTACGCCCCGACCTTCGAGCACTGCGCCCGGTGCGGCACGCTGCCGACCGCGGGCGGGTCGCACCGGTGGTTCAACCCCTCGATGGGCGGGGTGCTCTGCGCCACCTGTCGGATCCCCGGCTCCGCCAGCCCGGCGACCGAGACCATCGGCGTGCTCGGTGCCCTGCTCACGGGGGACTGGCCGGTGGTGGAGGCCGCCGAGGAGCGGCACCTGCGCGAGGCCAGCGGCCTGGTGTCGGCCTACCTGGCCTGGCACCTCGAGCGAGCGCTGCGCTCGCTCGCCTACGTCGAGCGCTGAGCCGCCCCGGCGCCGCCGCCCCCGGCGGGCCGTTCGGTCCTCCACGCGCCGAACAACGCCCCTGCCCGCTTCGTCCGCGGCGTGGGGAGCATCGGCCATGGGCGCCGCGAGCACCACCCCGTTCATCGTCGTCGGGACCGATGGCTCGCCGGCGAGCGAGCGCGCGATCCGGTACGCCGTCGCCGAGGCGCAACGGGTCGGGACCGGCGTCCGGCTGGTGCACGTGTCGCCGGACTACACGCCGACCACACCGATGCTGCCGCTGATCCGCGACGACTTCGAGCAGGTCGGCCACCGGATCCTGCAGGAGGGGGTGGCGGTCGTCCGCGCGGCCGCGCCGGACTGCGAGGTGGCGACGGTGCGGCGCACCGGCCCGACGGCGGCCACGATCCTGGACCTCGCGGCGGAGTCCCACCTGATCGTGCTCGGCCGGGACCGGCACGGCCGGCTGGGTGCGGTGTTCACCGGGTCGACGACCGTCGGCGTCGCCGGTCGGGCCCGCTGCCCGATGGTGTCTGTCCCGCCGGACTGGGAGCCGGACGGGGACCACGGGCGGGTGGTGGTCGGCCTGCGCGCGCCCGCGCACGCCACCGAGCTGCTGGCCCGGGCCTTCGACCTGGCGGAGACGCGGGGGGCCCGGCTGGTCGTGCTGCGGGCCTGGCAGCTCCCCGGCCCGTACGACGAGGTCGTGGAGGCCCGCTCGCACCCGGGGGAGCGGGCGCGACAGCTCGAGGAGGAGCTCGACCCGCTGGTCGAGCGGCACCGCCGCGAGCACCCGGCGGTGGAGGTGGAGCTCTCGGTGGTGCACCAGCAGCCGGCCCGCGCCCTGCTGCACGCCGCGGCCGGCGCGGACCTGCTCGTGCTCGTCCGGCGGGCCCACGGCCTGCCGTTCACCGCGCACCTCGGTGGCACCGCCCGGACGCTGCTGCGCGAGGCGCCGTGCCCGGTCGAGGTGGTCCCGCCCCGGGAGGTGCTGGCCGAGGTGGAGGGGCTGGTCCTCGAGCGGGCCGGGAGCGTCCGGCCCTGACCGGGTCAGCGGGCCTACGCTCTACCGCGTGAAGCGCGCCGTACGTCCCCCGACCCCGCACCCGTCCGGAGCCCGCCCGCCGGCCGTCCCGCGCGACCTGGTGCCGCGCCACGTCGCCGTGGTGATGGACGGCAACGGGCGCTGGGCCAAGGAGCGCGGCCTGCCCCGCACCGCCGGGCACGAGCAGGGCGAGCACTCGCTGTTCGACGTCGTGGAGGGGGCGATCGAGATCGGGGTGAGGGCGATCTCGGCCTACGCGTTCTCCACCGAGAACTGGTCGCGCTCGCCCGACGAGGTGCGCTTCCTCATGGGCTTCAACCGCGACGTGATCCGGCGGCGGCGCGACGAGATGCACGAGCTCGGCGTCCGGGTGCGGTGGGCGGGGCGGGCGCCCCGGCTGTGGAAGTCGGTCATCCGCGAGCTGCAGGTCGCCGAGGAGCTGACCCGCGACAACGACGTGCTCACGCTGACGATGTGCGTCAACTACGGCGGTCGCGCCGAGCTCGCCGACACCGCCCGCGCGATCGCGCGGGAGGTCGCCGCCGGCCGGCTGAACCCCGACAAGGTCGACGAGCGCACCGTCGCCCGGCACCTCTACGTCCCCGAGCAGTCCGACGCCGACATGGTGTGGCGCACCTCGGGGGAGCAGCGGCTGTCGAACTTCATGCTCTGGCAGTCGGCCTACGCCGAGCTGGTCTTCTCCGACGTGCTGTGGCCCGACGTCGACCGCCGGCACCTGTGGCAGGCGATCGAGACCTACGCGAGCCGGGACCGGAGGTACGGCGGGGCCCGGTAGTCGAGCCGGTAGTCGAGCCCGGAAATCGAGTCCGGCGTGGATCCGGTCAGCGGCAGGCCGGACAGGTCCCGAAGATCTCCAGGGTGTGGCTGACCTCGGCGTACCCGTGCTCGGAGGCGATCGCCCCCGTCCACCGCTCCACCGCCGGGCCCTCGACCTCCACGGTCGCGCCGCACTCCCGGCAGACCAGGTGGTGGTGGTGGGTGTCCGAGCAGCGCCGGTAGATCCCCTCGCCGTCCTCCGAGCGCAGCATGTCGACCTCGCCGGCATCGGCGAGGCGCTGCAGGGTGCGGTAGACGGTGGCCAGCCCGACCTGCTCGCCCCGCTCGCCGAGCAGCTCGTGGATCTCCTGCGCCGAGCGGAAGTCGGCGAAGGAGGCCAGCGCCTCGACCACGGCGCGCCGCTGGCGGGTGGGCCGCAGCGGACCGGCCCCGGCGTCAGTGCTCGTCATAGTGACCTCCGTGCGCTGCGTGGCGGTGCCCGTCGTGGACGTAGTCGACGTGGCCGCCGTGGGGGACGGCCACGTGCCCGCAGTCCTCGCCGTGCCGGTGGACGTGCTCCTCGGGCACCTCGGTGTGCCCGGTGTCCACGCCGTAGCCGTCCTCGGGGCCGGCGTCGAACGGCGCCGACCGTCGCCGGCGCGCACGTTGCCAGGACCCCACCGGGTAGGTGATCACGAAGCAGGCCAGCGCGAGCAGCACGATGCTCGCGCCCGGGGCGACGTCGACGTAGGCCGACGTCGTGACGCCGACCAGCGAGACCGACGTGCCCAGCGCCATCGCCGAGAACAGCGTGACGCGGAACCCGCGGACCACCTGCTGGCTGGTCGCCACCGGCACGACCATGAGCGCGCTGACCAGCAGCAGCCCCACGGTCCGCATCGCGACGGTCACGGTGACGGCGGCCAGCACCGAGACCAGCAGGTTGTAGGCGCGCACGTTCAGGCCGCTGACCCGGGCGAAGTCCGGGTCCTGGGCGACCGAGAACAGCTGGGGCGAGAACCCGATCGCCACCGCGACCACGATCGCGGCGAGCACCGCTGTCACCACGACGTCGGAGTCCGAGATCGTGGTGATGGAGCCGAATAGGTAGGTGTTGAGGGTGGCCGCGGACTGGCCGGCCAGGCCCGTGATCAGCACGCCGCCGGCGATCCCGCCGTAGAACAGCAGCGCGAGCGCGACATCGCCGCTGGTGCGGCCGGTGGCGCGGATCAGCTCGATCACGACCGCACCGAGCACGGCCACCACGACGGCGGTGTAGGTGGGGCTGGTGCCGGTGAGCAGGCCGAGCGCCACGCCGGTGACCGAGACGTGGCCGATGCCGTCGCCGAGGAGGGACAGGCGGCGCTGCACCAGGTAGGTGCCCACCGCCGGGGCGGCCAGGCCCGTGAACAGCGCCCCGAGCAGCGCCCGGACCACGAAGTCGTAGTGCAGCAGGGTCATCCCCGGTCCTCCTGTCGGTTCTGCGGGTCCAGCGGCGAGGTCATCCCGGGCGTGTGGATCCGCTGCGGCTCGAGGTCCGGGTGGTGGGCGTGGGCGTGGGCGTCGACGTCGGTGAAGCTGGCCAGCGGCGGGCCGTCGTACGCCGTGCGGCCGCCGCCCAGCACCAGCGTGCGGCCGATGAGCGGCGCGAGCGGCCCGAGCTCGTGCAGCACCAGCACCAGCGTGGTCCCCAGGTCCACCAGGCGGCGCAGGGTGGCGGCGAGCTGTTCCTGGGAGAGCAGGTCGACCCCCGCGGTCGGCTCGTCCAGGAGGAGCAGGTCGGGCCCCGAGACCAGCGCCCGAGCCACCAGCACCCGCTGCTGCTGGCCGCCGGAGAGGGTGGCGAAGGCGTCCCGGGCCCGGTCGGCCAGGCCGACCTGGTCGAGCGCCTCGGCGACCGCGTCCCGGTCGGCGCGGCTCGTCGGACGCAGCAGCCGGCGGCGCGAGAGCCGACCGGAGGCGACCACCTCGCGGACGCTGGCGGGCACCCCGCCGGCGGCCGCGGAGCGTTGCGGCACGAACCCGACCCGGTGCCACTCGGCGAACTCGCGCAGGGGCGTGCCGAAGAGCCGGACCTCGCCGCGGCAGGTCGGGACCAGCCCCAGCGCGGTGCGCACCAGGGTGGACTTGCCGGAGCCGTTGGCGCCGATCACGGCGAGCACCTCGCCGGGCTCGACGGTGAGGTCGATGCCGCGCAGCACCGGCCGGCCGCCGAGCTCGACTGCGACGTCGCGCAGCTCCAGCACGGGGGAGTCGGTCTCAGTCACAGTGGTTCGCCTCCTGGATCGCCGCGAGGTTGCGGCGCATGAGCGAGAGGTAGTCCTGGTCGGCCGTGGCGTCGGTGAGGCCCTCGATCGGGTCGAGGACCGCGGTCCGGATGCCCAGGTCGTGGGCGAGCGTGTCCGCGAGCACCGGGCTGGCCAGCGCCTCGCTGAACACGGTGGTGATGTGGTCGGTGCGGATCAGGTCGTGCAGCTGGCGCAGGTGCGCGGGGGAGGGCTCGGCGTCGGGGGACAGCCCGTTGATGGCCACGACGTGCAGGCCGTAGCGACGCCCGAGGTAGCCGAACGCGTCGTGGCTGACGACGATCGTCCGGCGCGCGCAGTGGGCCAGTCTGCGGCGGTACTGCTCGTCGAGCCGGTGCAGCCGGCGCTCCAGGTCATGCCCGCGGCGCCGGTAGTCCGCCGCGTGGGCCGGGTCCACCCGCGCCATCTCGCGGCTGAACGCCTCGGTGACCCGCGCCAGCCGCACCGGGTCCAGCCAGAAGTGCGGGTCGCCGGCACGCAGCGGACCGCCCGACACCGCGGCATCCACGGTCGGGCCGGTCCGGTTCTCCGCGACCGCGCTGGCGACCGCCGGCTGCAGGCCCTGCTCGTAGAGGACGACGTCGGCGTCCACGACGTCGGCGGTCTGACCGACCGTGAGCTCGATCTCGTGAGGCTCCTGGCCCGGGTGGGTGAGGTCGACCACCCGCTCGTGGTTCCCGACGACCTGTCGGGCGACGAACGCCAGCGGGTAGAACGAGGCGACCACCGTCGGCTGCTCCCAGGCCGTGCCGAGATGGCCGCAGGCACCGAGCAGCGGGGCGACCAGCAGGCCCGTCACCGCCCCGGCGATGCGGCGAGCCCAACTGGTCATGACAACGATTCTCAATCAGAATGAGAATCATTGTCAACTGCGCGCGGACGTAGGGTCGGGGCGTGATCGTGGTGAGCAGGTTCCGTGTGCCCGAGTGCGATGCCGGCGAGTTCCGGGCCGCCCTGGCGCAGGCCCACGCCGCCCTCGCGGCGTGCCCCGGGTACGCCGGCGGGACGGTCGGCCGCAACGTCGATGACCCCACCCTGTGGGTGCTCACCACCACCTGGGAGAACGTCGGCTCCTACCGCCGGGCGCTGTCGTCGTACGACGTGAAGCTGCGGGCGGTGGCCGTGCTCTCACGGGCCCTGGACGAGCCCAGCGCCTACGAGGTGGTCACCGGGGACACCGTGCTGAATACCGGGTCGCCGAGGTCGTTAGGCTGATCCCTCAGCCCGCGAACCAGACCGGCAGCCAGCCGGCCATCGAACAGGAGCAGTTGTGGCCAAGCCGCCCGCCTCGACCCTCGACCAGGTCGTCTCCCTCTGCAAGCGCCGGGGGTTCGTCTACCCGTGCGGCGAGATCTACGGCGGCACCCGGTCGGCGTGGGACTACGGCCCGCTGGGCGTGGAGCTGAAGGAGAACATCAAGCGCCAGTGGTGGCGCTACATGGTCACCGCCCGCGAGGACGTCGTCGGCCTCGACTCCAGCGTGATCCTGCCGACCAGGACCTGGGAGGCCAGCGGCCACCTGAGCACCTTCAACGACCCGCTGACCGAGTGCCAGTCCTGCCACAAGCGCTACCGCGAGGACCACCTGCAGGAGGACTTCGCCTCCCGCAAGGCCGGCAAGGGCGAGCCCGTGGACCCCGACTCGGTCGACATCAACGAGTCGGTGCCCTGCCCGAACTGCGGCACCCGTGGCGCGTGGACCCCGCCGCGCGCGTTCAACATGATGCTCAAGACCTACCTGGGCGTGCTCGAGGACGAGTCGGGCCTGGCCTACCTGCGGCCCGAGACCGCGCAGGGCATCTTCTTGAACTTCCAGAACGTCGTGACCTCGAGCCGGAAGAAGCCGCCGTTCGGCATCGCCCAGATGGGCAAGAGCTTCCGCAACGAGATCACGCCCGGCAACTTCATCTTCCGCACCCGCGAGTTCGAGCAGATGGAGATGGAGTACTTCGTCAAGCCGGGCGACGACGAGGAGCTGCACCAGTACTGGATCGACGAGCGGACCCGCTGGTACACCGACCTCGGGATCAACCCCGAGAACATCCGGCACTACGAGCACCCGAAGGAGAAGCTCAGCCACTACTCCAAGCGGACCGTGGACATCGAGTACCGCTTCGGCTTCTCCGGCCGCGACTTCGAGGAGCTCGAAGGGGTCGCGAACCGCACGGACTTCGACCTGACCCAGCACTCCACGTTCTCCGGCCAGGACCTGTCCTACTACGACCAGGCCGCCAACGAGCGCTACATGCCCTACGTCATCGAGCCGGCCGCCGGCCTGACCCGGTCGCTCATGGCGTTCCTGATCGACGCCTACACCGAGGACGAGGCGCCGAACACCAAGGGCGGCGTGGACAAGCGGACCGTGCTGCGCCTCGACCCGCGGCTGGCGCCGGTGAAGGTGGCCGTCCTCCCGCTCAGCCGCAACGCCGACCTGTCGCCCAAGGCGCGCGACCTCGCCACCGAGCTGCGCCGGAACTGGAACGTCGAGTTCGACGACTCCGGGGCGATCGGTCGCCGCTACCGCCGCCAGGACGAGATCGGTACGCCGTACTGCGTGACCGTCGACTTCGACACCCTCGACGACCACGCCGTCACCGTCCGCGAGCGCGACACGATGAAGCAGGAGCGGATCGGCCTCGACGCCATCACCTCCTACTTCGCCGAGCGTTTCGTCGGCTGCTGACGGCACCGGCCATGCAGACTTCGACCATGGGTTCCCGGGTCGCGCCGCTCGGCGTGCTGCTCGCGTCCGGCCTGGCGGCCACGCTGGTCCTCGGGGGCTGCTCGGGGGGCGGGGACACCACCGCCTCGGCCGCGGGCTCCGCGACCCCGTCGGGCTCCTCGGGCCCGGCCGACCCAGGTCCGGCTTCGGGGCCGGCTTCTGGCCAGGCCTCGGTCGCGGCCTCGCCGTACCTCCCGGTGCCGGACGGCGTCGAGCTCACCGCCCAGGGCAGCGAGCTGCAGCTCGGCGACGACGCCGTCGTGGCCTACCGGCCGCGGCAGGGCACGATCGGGGCGCTCGACCTCAAGGTCACCGGCCTGGAGCGGACCACGTTCGCGCGCTCCTTCCAGGGGTGGCAGCTGGACAAGGCCACCCGCGCCACCAGCCCCTACTTCGTGCACGTCACGGTCCGCAACGTCGGCGACACCGATCTCGGCGGGAAGCCGGTGCCGCTCTACATCGTCGACGGGCACGACACGCTGATCGAGTCCTCCACGTTCGCCAGCTCGTTCAAGCCCTGCCCGAGCACGCCGTTCCCGAAGAAGTTCGGCCACGGCGACACCGTGAAGACCTGCCTGGTCTTCCTCTCGCCCCGGCACGGCGACCTGACCGCCGTGAGCTTCCGGCCCAGCCAGGAGTTCAACCCGATCACCTGGACCGGCAAGATCGCCGAGGCCGACGCGCCGGCGTCCGGCAAGCACCACCGGAGCGGCAAGGGCTCGAAGAGGCACGGCGGCTCGAAGCAGGGCTGACCCGGCGGCCCCCGGCGGAGCCGGCGCCGGTTTCCGCCCGCGCTGGCGGCCGGGGACAATGGTGCCCATGTCTGCCGTGCCGACCGTGACCGACCAGTCCGCCCCGGGGCTCACCCTCGGGTCGGTCCACGTCGAGACCCCGGTGGTGCTCGCCCCCATGGCCGGCATCACCAACGCGGCCTACCGGCGCCTGTGTGCCGAGCAGGGGGCCGGCCTCTACGTCTGCGAGATGATCACCTCCCGGGGGCTGGTCGAGGGCGACCAGCACACCCGCGACATGCTGGTCTTCGACGACGCCGAGACGGTCCGCTCGGTCCAGCTCTACGGCTCCGACCCGGTCTACGTCGGCAAGGCCGCGGAGATCCTCTGCGCGGAGTACGGCGTGGCCCACATCGACCTGAACTTCGGCTGCCCGGTGCCGAAGGTGACCCGCAAGGGCGGCGGGGGCGCCCTGCCCTGGAAGCGCGGGCTGCTCGCGCGGATCCTCGAGGCCACGGTGGCGGCCGCGACGCCGTACGACGTCCCGGTGACCATGAAGACCCGCAAGGGCATCGACGAGGACCACCTGACCTACCTCGACGCCGGACGGATCGCCCAGGAGGCCGGCGCGGCCGCGATCGCCCTGCACGGCCGCACCGTGGCCCAGGCCTACTCCGGCGAGGCGGACTGGGACGCGATCGCCGCCCTGGTCGAGCACGTGGACATCCCGGTGCTCGGCAACGGGGACGTCTGGGAGGCCGCGGACGCGGTGCGCATGGTCGAGCAGACCGGTGTCGCCGGGGTCGTGGTCGGCCGCGGCTGCCTGGGCCGCCCCTGGTTGTTCCGCGACCTGGCCGCCGCCTTCGCCGGCGAGCAGGTGGCGACCCTGCCCACCCTGGGCGAGGTGACCTCGATGATGCGCCGCCACGCCGAGCTGCTGTGCCGGCACATGGGGGAGGAGCGGGGCTGCAAGGAGTTCCGCAAGCACGTCTCGTGGTACCTCAAGGGCTTCGCCACCGGCGGCCAGCTGCGCCGCTCGCTCGGCCTGGTCGACAGCCTCGCCACGCTCGACGCCCTGCTGGCCGAGCTGGACCCCGCCGAGCCGTTCCCGGTCTCGGAGCTGGGGAGCCCGCGGGGCCGCCAGGGCTCGCCCCGGGCCAAGGTGGCGCTGCCGGAGGGCTGGCTCGACGACCGCGACGGCAGCGACTGCTTCCTGCAGGAGGAGGCCACCGAGGCCACCGGCGGATGACGGGCCGGCATACCCCAGATGGGGGGTACGTGCCGTCGCAAGGTAGCCCGTCTGTGCTTCACTCGGCGCGCGCTGCCGGTCCGTGCCTCCGCGGTCGGCAGCAGTCTCGGGCACATCCCTGACAGCGACAGCAAAGGACAAGCGCTGTGGCGCACCGCCACCGGCGGGAGACCGCCGTCAGCCGCGCGGCCGGGGCGATCCTGGTCGCCGGACCGTTCGCCGTGGTGGCGGCGCTGGCCGCGGTGCTCCTCGCCGTGTCCTCGCCACTCACGGCACCCGCGCGCGACGCGGCGAGCCCGGCGCGATCGGTGGCCCCGGCGCCCCCGTCCTCGCCCCGGGCCGATGCCCTCTCCCGGTCGGCGTCACGGCTCGCCCTGCGGGGCCGGCGCTCCCTCGAGCAGCTCCACGCCGCCTACCACCGGCGGGTGACCCGCGAGGCGACCCGTGAGGCGACCCGTGAGGCGACCCGTGAGGCGATCCGTGGCGCGCACGCGCACCTGTGGACCACCGCCGCGCTGAACCTGTGGACGGGGCCGGGCGGCGGGGCCAGGGACGTCGGCGTCGTCGACCGGGGCGAGCGGGTCCTGGTCACCGGACGGCGTACTGGCGACCGCGCCGAGGTGGTCGTCGACGGCGAGGCCCGCTGGGTCACCGCCGCCTACCTGTCCCGGGAGCGGCCGGCACCCACCCCGGCGCTCACGCCGACGCCGACGCCCACGCCGACGGCCGCACCCACTCCCGCGCCCACGCCGACGCCGACGCCCACGCCCACACCCACAGCCGCCGGCCAGCCGGCGACCGGGCTGTCCACCGCACCGTGCCCGGACTCCGCCGTGGAGAGCGGACTGACCCCCAGCGCGGTGCTCGTCCACCGGGCCGTGTGCCACGCGTTCCCGCAGATCCACGCCTATCTCGGCTACGACCCCCACGGTGAGCACGCCTCGGGGAAGGCGATCGACATCATGACCAGCGACGTCGCGCTGGGCACCTCGATCGCCCACTTCCTGCAGGCGCACGCCGCCGAGCTGGACCTCTACGACATCATCTGGCGCCAACACATCTGGACCCCGGTGCGGGCGAGCGAGGGCTGGCGGCTGATGCCCGACCGCGGGTCCCCGACCGCCAACCACGACGACCACGTGCACGTCTGCACCAACTGACGCGGACGCGGGGTGCCCCCGGGAGCGCGTCCCCCATCCGGGTGGGCGAAGTTGCGACGGCATGGTCAATGTGTGCTTGACTCTGGGCTCGTTGCCGTTCTGTTACCCGAGCGCGGCGGCGTTCTCGGACCTGACCCCCGTCAGCAACAGCAAAGGATCAGCGCTGTGGCCATCCGCCACAAGCGGGACGCCGCTGCCCGCCGCAAGCCCCGTGCCGCCCTCGTGGCCGGCCCCCTGGCCCTCCTGGCCACCGGCACCGCCGTCACCCTCGGCGTGCTGGGCTCCGACCCCGCGCCGAGCGCCGTGCTCGCCCAGGAAGCCACCACCACCGGCATCAGCCGGGCCGACGACATCGTCTCCCGCTCGGAGTCGCGGCAGGCCGCCGCTCGTGGCGAGCGCTACATCATGCGCCTCCAGGACGGCTACGACGCGCGGCAGACCCGGCACGCCGTCACCCACGCCCACGTGCACCGGTGGAGCACCGCGCTGCTGAACCTGTGGGCCTCGCCGGAGAAGGGCGCCGAGCAGGTCGGTCTCCTCGACGCCGGCTCCAGGGTCCTGATCACCGGCCGCGCCGAGTCCGGCCGGGTCGAGCTGGCCGTGGACGGGAAGTCCCGGTGGGTCACCGCCGGCTACCTCAGCGCGTCGAAGCCCGAGCCGCAGCCCAAGCCGGAGCCCGCCACGTCCCCGTCCTCGGGCTCGCCGTCCACCTCGTCGCGGACCGCGCCCGCCGGGCTGTCGACCGCGCCCTGCCCCGACGGCAGCGTGGAGAACGGGCTGACGTCGGGTGCGGTGCTGGTCTACCGGGCCGTGTGCCACGCCTTCCCGCAGATCACGTCGTACGGCGGCTGGGACGCGCACGGCGAGCACGCCTCGGGCAAGGCGATCGACATCATGACCAGCGACAAGGCCCTCGGCGACCAGATCGCGGCCTTCCTCCAGTCCCACGCCTCCGAGCTGGGCCTCTACGACGTCATCTGGTGGGACCGGATCTGGACGCCCGAGCGCGCCGCCGAGGGCTGGCGGGACTACGGCGACCACGGGTCGGCGACCGCCAACCACATGGACCACGTGCACGTGTCGGTCAACTGACCCGACGCGCGGGCGCCGGTGCGTCGGCGGCCGCGGATAGGGTCGGCGCCGATGGACTCCCTGGAGCAGTACGACGCCGCGTCGCGCGAGCGGCTCGTCCCCGAGCCGCCCAAGCGCGTGGACGCGCCCGAGCGCACGCCGTTCGAGCGTGACCGCGCCCGCGTGGTGCACGCGGCCGCCTCCCGGCGGCTGGCGGCCAAGACCCAGGTGGTGGGCCCGCAGACCGACGACTTCGTGCGCAACCGGCTGACCCACAGCCTCGAGGTGGCCCAGGTCGCCCGCGACCTCTCCCGGGCCCTGGGCACCCACCCCGACATCGCCGAGACCGCCGCGCTGGCCCACGACCTGGGCCACCCGCCGTTCGGCCACAACGGCGAACGCGTGCTGGCCGAGCTCAGCGAGCGCTGCGGCGGCTTCGAGGGCAACGCCCAGACGCTGCGCCTGCTCACCCGGCTGGAGGCCAAGACCCTCGACGCCGCGGGCCGGTCGGTCGGGCTCAACCTCACCCGGGCCACCCTCGACGCCTGCACCAAGTACCCCTGGTCGCGTAGCCAGGCCCGGGCGCCGGGCGGGGTGCACGCCGACGGCTCGCCCCGCCTGGTGCGCAAGTTCGGGGTCTACGACGACGACCGGCCGGTCTTCGACTGGATGCGGGCCGGGGTCGAGGGCACCCGCCGCTGCCTCGAGGCGCAGGTCATGGACCTCGCCGACGACGTGGCCTACTCCGTCCACGACGTCGAGGACGGGGTGGTGGCCGGCCGGATCGAGCTGACCCGGCTCGACCACGCGGCGCTGTGGGACACGGTCCGCGACTGGTACCTCCCCGAGGCCTCCGACGACCTGCTCGAGGCCGGGCTGGCCGGACTGCGGGAGCAGCAGAGCTGGCCGACCGCGCCGTACGACGCCTCGAGGCGGAGCCTGGCCGCGTTGAAGAACCTCACCAGCGACCTGATCGGCCGGTTCTGCGGGGCGGTCCAGCACGCGACGTTCGCCGGCTCGGCGGGACCGTTCGCGCGCTACTCCGCCGACCTCGTGGTCCCCGAGCGCGCCCGGGTCGAGATGGCGGTGCTCAAGGGCATCGCCGCCCACTACGTGATGCAGGCCGACGACCGGCTGGCGACGATGGTGCGGCAGCGCGAGCTGCTGGCCGACCTGGTCGCCCGGCTCGCCGATCGCGGTCCCGACGAGCTCGAGCGGGCCTTCGCCGACGACTGGCGCGCGGCCGGCGACGACGCGGGTCGGCTGCGTGTGGTGGTCGACCAGGTGGCCTCGCTCACCGACGCCAGTGCGGTGGCCTGGCACGAGCGGCTGCGCCGGCACCGCTAGCCTCACTGGCGTGAGTGCACCCCTCGTCTGGCTCCCGTTCGACCCCGAGCGTCTCGGTGAGCCGCCGTCGGGACTGCGCTACGAGGTGGTCGACCCCACCGAGCACGTGCCCGACAGCGTGGCCGAGGTCGAGTTCTACGTCCCGCCCTACCAGGTCGGTCGGCGCGTCGGGGAGGTGCTGCCCCGGATGAGTGCGCTCAAGGTGGTCCAGACGATGACCGCCGGGGTCGACAACGTGCGCGCGTACGTGCCCGAGGGCGTCCTGCTCTGCAACGGCCGCGGCATCCACGACACCTCCACCGCCGAGCTCGCGGTGACCCTCACGCTCTCCTCGCTGCGTGGCGTGCCCGGGTTCGTGCGGGCCCAGGACCGGGGGGAGTGGGACGCGCAGTGGCGCCCGGCGCTGGCCGACAAGCAGGTGCTGCTGGTCGGGTACGGCGCGATCGGCGAGGCCATCGACGCCCGGCTGCGGCCGTTCGAGGTCGACGTGGTCAGGGTGGCCCGCTCCGCCCGCGCCGGGGTCCACGGCATCGACGAGCTGCCCGCGCTGCTCCCCGGGGCCGACGTGGTGATCCTGATCCTGCCGCTCACCGAGGCCACCCGCGGCCTGGTCGACCGGGAGTTCCTGGACCGCATGAAGGACGCGGCCCTGCTGGTCAACGTCGCCCGCGGCCCGGTCGTGGACACCGACGCCCTGGTCGCCGCCCTGCACTCGGGCCGGATCTCCGCGGCCCTCGACGTGGTCGACCCCGAGCCGCTGCCCGGCGGCCACCCGTTGTGGTCGGCGCCGAACCTGCTCCTGACCCCGCACGTCGGTGGGGCCAGCAGCGCCATGTGGTCGCGCGCCCACCGGCTGGTCCGCGACCAGCTGCGGCGCTTCGCCGCGGGCGAGCCGCTGGCCAACGTGATGACGGGGGAGTACTGACTCCTGTGGAGTGCCGCCCGGAGGCCCCGGCGGCGCCCGTAGACTCCGCAGCGTGGCCGGGAGGATTCGCGAGGACAGCATCGCCGAGGTGCGCGAGAAGGCGCGCATCGACGAGGTCGTCTCCTCCTACGTGAGCCTGCGCAACGCCGGTGGCGGCTCGCAGAAGGGCCTCTGTCCCTTCCACGACGAGAAGTCCCCGTCGTTCCACGTCACGCCCTCGCGCGGCTTCTACCACTGCCTCGCCGCCGAGACCCGGGTGCTGACCTGGGACGGCGTGCGCCCGATCAGCGAGCTCGCGGGTGGCACCCACAAGGTGCTCGGCGCGGGGGGAGACTGGACCGATGCGCCGTTCAGGTCCTACGGCGTCCAGCGGCTCCACCGGATCGTGCTGACCAGGCGCCGGCAGCAGAAGGAGATCCACGCCACCGACGGGCACCGCTGGTTCGTCCGTGCGGGCCTCGAGGACGGGGCCCGGCGCGAGGTGACCACCTCGAGGCTCGAGCCCGGCGATCGCCTGGTGACGAGCGTCCCTCGTGACGGCACCGGTGGCACCGGGGGCGCCGGCGGCCCCGGGCGCTCCGAGCAGGACTGGGTGGTGCGGTCGGTCGAGGCGACCGACCGCGTCGAGGAGGTCTTCTGCGCCGAGGTGGAGGACGGTCACGCGTTCACGCTCGAGGACGACATCCTCACCGGCAACTGCTTCGGCTGCGGCGAGGGCGGCGACGTCATCACCTTCGTGATGAAGCTCGATGCCCTGAGCTTCGGCGAGGCGGTCGAGCGGCTGGCCGACAAGTACGGCGTGCAGCTGCGTCGCGAGGACGGCGACGTCCGCGACGACCGGCCGAAGGGCCCGCAGCGCAGCCGGCTGATCGAGGCGCACCGCGAGGCGCAGGAGTTCTACGCCGGCCAGCTCGCGACGCCCGAGGCGCTGGCCGCCCGCCAGTTCCTCGCCGAGCGGGGCTTCGACCAGGCCGCGGCCGAGCAGTTCGGCGTCGGGTTCGCGCCGCGCGACGGCGACGCGCTGTTCAAGCACCTGCGGGCCAAGGCGTTCAGCCAGGAGGAGCTGGTCACCGCGGGCCTGGTGGCGGTCGGCCGCTCGACGTACGACCGCTTCCGCGGCCGGCTGCTGTGGCCGATCCGGGACGCCGGCGGGGAGACGATCGGCTTCGGAGCCCGCCGGATCTTCGACGACGACCGGATCGACGCGAAGTACCTCAACACCGCCGAGACCCCGATCTACAAGAAGAGCCAGGTGCTCTACGGCCTCGACCTGGCCCGGCGCGAGATCGCCCGCTCCTCCCAGGCGGTGATCGTCGAGGGCTACACCGACGTGATGGCCGCCCACCTCGCCGGCGTCGGCACTGCCGTGGCCACCTGCGGCACCGCCTTCGGCGACGAGCACGCGCGGGTGCTGCGCCGGTTCCTCAACGACCACGAGGAGTTCCGCGGCGAGGTGATCTTCACCTTCGACGGCGACGCCGCCGGCCAGAAGGCGGCGCTGCGGGCCTTCGGCGGCGACCAGAACTTCGTCTCCCAGACCTATGTCGCGGTCGAGCCCTCCGGGCTCGACCCCTGTGACCTGCGGATCCAGCAGGGCGACGCGGCGGTGCGTGAGCTGGTGGCGCGGCGGGTGCCGCTCTACCGCTTCGTGCTGTCCAACGTCGTCGGCAAGTTCGACCTCGACCGGGCCGACGGCCGCATCGACGCGGTCCGGGAGGCCGCCCGGCTGGTCGCGTCGATCCGCGACCAGTCGAAGGTGACGGCGTTCGCCCAAGAGATCTCGAAGATGGTGGGGGCCGACATCGACACCAACCAGGTCCTGGCGGAGGTGCGCCGGGCCGCCTCTCGTGGCCCCGGCCGCGACGAGCGACGGCCCGACCGGCGGCCGGACCGCCAGCCCGGGGCTGCCGATTCCGCGCCGGCCGCGCCGCCGCGTCGGGCGGTCCCCGACCTGCGCGACCCGCGGTTCTCGATCGAGCGGGAGACGCTGAAGCTGGTCATCCAGCACCCGATGACGATCGGCCGGATCACCGGCGACGTGGGCGTCAACGACTTCACGCACCCCACCTACCGCGGCGTGTGGGAGCTGGTCGCGGCCGCGGGCGGTCCCGGCGCCGGGGCCGGCGACCCGGCCTGGGCGAACCGCCTGCGGGACGCAGCCACCGACCCGGCGGTCTCCTCGGCGATCAGCGCGCTCGGGGTGGAGCCGCTGCTGACCGCCAAGGAGCCGGACGCGTCGTACGTCGCGCTGCACGTCTTCCGGCTGCTCGAGCTCACCACGATGCGCCGGATCGCGGAGCTGAAGTCGCGGCTGCAGCGCACCAACCCGGTCGAGCACCCGACCGAGTACAACCGGATGTTCGGCGAGCTCGCCGCCCTCGAGCAGCACCGGCGCACGCTTCGCGAGCGCACCGTGAGTGCCCAGTGAGTGCCCAGTGAGTGCCCAGTGAGGCTGCCCCGCCGGGCGCGGCCCCCGCTCGAGGTGGCGGAGGGCGAGCGGGTCCTGGCCTGGGCGGAGGCGCCGGCGGGGGTCGTCGCCGGCACCCGTGACGCGCTCTACGTCCGGCTCTCGTCGTCGCCGGGGGAGTCCGGCGCGGCCCGCATCCCCTGGGAGCTCGTGGAGGCCGCCGACTGGGACCGGGAGACCTCGGTGCTGCGGGTCAGCGAGGTCGGCTCGTGGGGGGAGCGCCGCCCCGAGCACCGGGTCACGCTGGAGGAGCCGGGCCGGCTCCTGGAGCTGGTCCGCGAGCGGGTCACCGCCAGCGTCGTGCTGCAGCGGCACGTGCCCGTGCACGGGCGCCGCGGCCTGCGGGTGATCGCCCGCCGGGCGCCGCGCGGTGACCGGCCGATCAGCTGGGTCTTCGAGTACGACGAGGGCGTCGATCCCGGCGATCCCGAGGTGGTCCGGCTGGCCGGGGAGGCCCTGGCCGCCGCCCGCGAGGAGGTCGGCACGCTGTGAGGTCGGGCCCGGCGCGCCCGATTTCGCCAGCGGGGAACCGGCTTGCTAGTGTTTCCCGCGCTGCACAGCGATCCCCTGTAGCTCAACTGGCAGAGCATTCGGCTGTTAACCGGAGGGTTGTTGGTTCGAGTCCAACCGGGGGAGCCAACCAGGACGGGCCCGTCTCATCGAGACGGGCCCGTCCTGCGTCTCCGGCCAGGGTCTCGGGCAAGGGTCTCGGGCCAGGTCCCAGCGGCGGGAGCTCCAGCCCGGCCTCAGGCGGCCGCGCCCACCGGCTCGTCCTCCTCGACCGGCTCGTCACCGAGGACGTCGCGGCCCCGCGGGGCGTGGTAGGCCTCGAGGTCGAGGATGCCCTCGCGCTTGGCGACGATCGTCGGCACGAGCGCCTGGCCGGCGACGTTGGTCGCGGTGCGCATCATGTCCAGGATCGGGTCGATCGCGAGCAGCAGCGCGACGCCCTCCACGGGCAGGCCGAGCGTCGAGAGCGTCAGCGTCAGCATGACCACGGCGCCGGTGAGGCCGGCGGTGGCGGCGGAGCCGATCACCGAGACGAACGCGATCAGCAGGTAGTCCTGGAGCCCCAGCGGGACACCGAAGACCTGCGCGACGGTGATCGCCGCGAGCGCGGGGTAGATCGCCGCGCAGCCGTCCATCTTGGTGGTGGCGCCGAACGGCACCGCGAACGAGGCGTACTCCAACGGCACCCCGAGGTTGCGCGTCGTGACCCGCTGCGTCAGCGGCATGGTGCCGACCGAGGAGCGGGAGACGAAGGCGAGCTGGATGGCCGGCCACGCGCCGGAGAAGTACTTCGCGGGGGAGAGTCCGTGCAGCTTCGCCAGCAGCGGGTAGACGCCGAACAGCACCAGCGCGCAGCCGACGTAGACGTCGACGGTGAACGTCGCGAGCGGGGCCAGCAGGTCCCAGCCGTAGGTCGCGACCGCGTTGCCGATCAGGCCGAGGGTGCCCAGCGGGGCCAGCCGGATGATCCACCACAGCACCTGCTGGACCACCGCGAGCAGCGAGCTCATGAAGCCCAGGAACGGCTCGGCGGCCTCGCCGGCCTTCAGCGACGCGGCGCCGATCGCCAGCGCGACGACCACGATCTGCAGCACGTTGAACGACAGCGCGCCGTCGGCGACCGACAGGCCCAGGAAGTTGGCGGGCACCAGTCCGGTCAGGAAGTCCAGCCACGAGCCGGTGGTGCCGTCGTACGACGTGCCCGCGGCGGCGAGGTCGGCGTGCTGGCCGGGGTTGGTGAGCAGGCCGATCGTCAGGCCGATGACGACCGCGATGAGCGAGGTGATCATGAACCACACCAGGGTCTGGGTGGCCAGCCGGGCCGCGTTGGCGACCTGGCGGAGGTTGGCGACGCTGACGACGATCGCGGTGAACACCAGCGGCGGGACGGCGGCCTTGAGCAGGCCGACGAAGATGCCGCCGACGGTCGCCATCGTGGTCGTCAGCCAGGAGACGTCCTGGGTGCGGGCCACGAGGCCGAGCAGGACGCCGACCAGGAGGCCGCCGACGATCTGGACCCAGAAGGGGGTCCGGCGCAGGGATGAGAGCACGAGTGTTGCCTTTCGACGGGTGGGACTCCGTCCACAACAAGGGCGCCCCGGCGAGGGTTCCGCGACCTCGGGTGAGGTCCCTCACGCAGCGGTGGCGCCGCTACTCGCCCCAGCCCATCGGAAAGACCTCGAAGGTCGCCGCGAAGCCGACGCCCAGGGCCTGCCCGCTCTGCCGGGCGAACCCCTCGAGGAACTCCCGCGCGTCGAAGTCCGCCCAGCCGAGTCCGTCGATGTAGGCGCGATGCGCCTCGAGCGAGGCCACGCCGAGGTCGAAGGTGTGGGTCGTGTCGACGGCGTGGGTGGCCTGGGGCGAGCCGAACGCCCACACCTCGCGCACGCCGCCCCAGGGCTCGACCCCGTCGGCGAGCTGCTCGGGGAAGACCCAGCGG
Organism: Nocardioides panaciterrulae; assembly: GCF_013409645.1. NCBI lineage: Bacteria > Bacillati > Actinomycetota > Actinomycetes > Propionibacteriales > Nocardioidaceae > Nocardioides > Nocardioides panaciterrulae. The sequence continues at coordinate 1,580,309 of NZ_JACCBG010000001.1, forward strand.
TTGCCGGCGTCGCGGACCGCGTCGACGACGGCCCGCCCCACCGCCACGTGGTCGGCCTGGTTCAGGTTGCGGCCGCCCCAGGTCTCGCGGAAGTTGCCGGTCACCACGATCTCGGGACGGTGCCGGCGCACCGACCCGGCGATCGCGCGGCGCAGCGGCACGCCGTACTCCAGGACGCCGTCGGGCAGGCCGAGGAACTCGACCTCCTCGACGCCGACCACCCGGGCCGAGGCCACCTGCTCCTCCTCGCGGACGGCGCGGCAGGTCTCGGGCGCCATGCCGTCGATCCCGGCCTCGCCGCTGGTGACCATGCAGTACGCCACGGACCGGCCCTGGCCGGTCCACCGGGCGACCGCCGCGGCCGCCCCGAACTCCAGGTCGTCGGGATGCGCGACGACGCACAGGGCGCGCTCCCAGTCCTCCCGCACCGGGTCCAGCCGCTGGGGCTGACCGGCCTCGCTCGCCTCGCTCATGACACGAGCATGCACCCGGGACCGCGTCGCCGGACAGCCTCGGGCGGGATCGGCTCCTCGCGTGGCCGGCCCGGTCCGGCGGGCGGCTCACGGGGTGGTGGCTACCGTGACCGCCATGAGCTTCCGCCTGAGCCGCCTGATGTCCACCGCGACCGCCGGGTACGGCGCGTTCGCGCTCGCCCGCCCCGCCCACCTGCCCGACGCCCTGCAGGCTGACAAGTCGGACCGGTCCGGGCTGGAGCTGCTCGCCCGGACCTACGGGGTGCGCGACCTGGCGATCAGCGCCCTGGGCGTCTTCGGGCGGTCCGAGCGCACCGTCCGCGCCGCGATGCTGATGCGCATCGCGATGGACCTGGGCGACTCCGCCCTGCTGGCGACCCGCACGCGCGACGACGCGGTCCGCCGCAAGGTGCTGGCCGTGACGATCGGCTGGGCCAGCCTCAACACCCTCGCGCTGCTCGTCGACGCCCGCCGCGCACGACGCTGAGGGGCGCCGCGCCGGGAGCTACGTGAGCCGGTCGGCCAGCGCCACGGCGTCGTGCGGGGCGTGGCCGCGGGCGTCGTTGTCGAAGTAGACGTAGACGTCCTCGGTGCGGGCCCACGCCCGGCAGCGGTCCGCCCACTCCTCGAGGGCGCCGGGCCCGTAGCCGCTGGTGTACAGCTCCTGGTCGCCGTGGAGGCGCACGTAGCGGAAGTCGGCGGTGTCCTCCACGACCCGCGGGAATCGGCCGGCGGTGTCCGCGACCACGCAGGCGACCCGGTGCTGCCGCAGCAGCGCGTAGGCCTCGGGCACGCAGAACGTCGGGCTCCGGAACTCCAGTGCGTGCCGCAGTGGCCGGTCCTCCTCCGCGGTGACCAGCGCGCGGTCCTCGGCGACCTTGTCGTCGTGCTCGGCGGCGAGCGCGGCCGCCTCGGCGGTGGTCCGGGGCAGCTGCCGGAGGAAGTCGTCGATCCGGCCGGCGTCGAAGGGCAGGTTCTCCGGCAGCTGCCACAGCACCGGGCCGAGCTTGGGCCCGAGCGCCAGCACGCCGGACGCGAAGAAGTTGGCGAGCGCGGTCTCCACCCCGCGCAGCTTCTTCAGGTGGGTGATGAAGCGCCCGCCCTTGACCGCGAAGACGAAGTCCTCGGGGGTCTGCTCACGCCAGGAGGCGTACGACGAGGGCCGCTGCAGGGAGTAGAACGAGCCGTTGATCTCGACCGTGGCCATCCGCTCCGCGGCGTACTCCAGCTCGCGACGGTGGGGCAGTCCGCGCGGGTAGAAGTCCCCGCGCCAGCCGGGGTAGCTCCAGCCCGAGATGCCCACCCGGATGCGCCCCATGCCCCGACCCTAGACGGCCCGACCACCCCCTCGGGCACCAGCCGCGCCCCGGGTCGCCTCGTCCGCGGCGGGTGAGGGAGCCAGGCCGGGGGCTCGCGCACGATGGGAGGAGCCGCGGGAGGGGAGCCCGATGACCGAGATCGCCGCCACCGACCGGGCGGCTGCGCGCCGGCTGGTGCTGCCCCTGGCGCTGGCCCAGTTCATCGCCAGCTACGCCGCGACGAACATGAACGTCGCGATCAGCGACATCGCGCACGACCTCGACACGACGATCTCCGCCCTGCAGACCACCATCACCCTGTTCACGCTGACGATGGCGGCCCTGATGATCCCGGGCAGCAAGCTCACCGACATCTGGGGCCGCAAGCGCTGCTTCCTGCTCGGGCTGGTGGTGTACGGCGCCGGCGGCCTGCTCGCGACCCTGGCGTGGGGGATCGGGGCGCTGATGGTCGGCTACTCGCTGCTCGAGGGGGTGGGTTCGGCGCTGATGATCCCGCCGATCTACATCCTGATCACCGTCGCCTTCGACGACGTGCGGACCCGGGCGCGGTACTTCGGCGTGGTGAGCGGCGCAGCCGGTCTCGGCGCGGCCACCGGACCCCTGCTCGGCGGGTTCCTCACAAGTGCGTTGAGCTGGCGGGCCTCCTTCCTGGGCCAGGTGCTCGTGGTGGCCTGGGTGCTGCTGCTGGCCCGCAAGATCACCGACCGGCCCCGCGAGGGCGCGGCGGTCCCGGGCTTCGACGTGCTCGGCGCGGTGCTGTCGGGGGCGGCGATGGTCTGCCTGGTGCTCGGTTTCCTGTCGACCTCGACGTACGGCTGGCTCACGGCCAGCAAGGACCTCGACGTGGGCGGCAGGACCGTGATCCCCGAGGGCAGCCTCGCCCCGGTGTGGTGGCTCCTGCTCGCCGGCGCGGGTCTGGTGCTCTGGTTCTTCCTGCACGTCCGTCGGGGCGAGCGCTCGGGCCGCGAGGTGCTGCTGCGGTTGCGGTTGTTCCGCAACCGGACCGCCAACCTGGGCCTGGGCACCCAGCTCGCGCAGTGGCTGACCATGCAGGGCTCGTTCTTCGTCATCTCGGTGTTCCTGCAGGACGCGCGCGACTTCAGCGCCATCGAGACCGGCCTGATGCTCACCCCGGCCACCGCCGGCATCCTCATCGCCGCCGCACGGGCCGAGCGGATGGCGCAGCGGCTGTCGCAGCGCTCCCTGGTCGTGGCCGGCTTCGCCTGCACCGCGCTGGGGATGGCGCTGCTGCTGGCGCTGGTGCGCTCGGACTCCGGGTTCTGGAGCTTCCTGCCGGGGCTGCTGCTGATGGGGCTGGGCCTCGGGGTGATGCTGACCGCGTCGGTGAACGTCGTCCAGTCCAGTTTCCCCGACAGCGACCAGGGCGACATCTCCGGGCTGTCTCGCAGCCTCAGCAACCTCGGCTCCTCGCTCGGGGTGGCGATCGCCGGCTCGGTGCTCGTGGCCGCCCAGACCCGGGCCGGCCACCCGTTCGGCGTCGCCCTCGGCGTGCTGACCGGCTTCGCGCTGCTCGGCCTGCTGCTGGCCTGGCTGATCCCGCGTGACAGCCCCGCCGGCCGGCTGCCGGACCGGGCCTGAGTCACGCCCCGGCGGCCGCCCGACTAGGCTCCCGGTCTCGAGGGGCGGTAGCTCAGTCGGTCAGAGCAGAGGACTCATAATCCTTGGGTCGTGGGTTCGAGCCCCACCCGCCCTACGAGTCCGCAGGTCAGGCGCGACGCCCCTGTCCACGGACGCGACCGACGCCCTGGGCGCCGTGCCCAACGACCCTGACCGGCGGTGGGGCCGGGACGCAGGCTGGGGGCATGTCCCCCCTGCGGGCGCACCCCCGGGCCTGGCTGCTCGTCGCTGCCGCCGTCGCGGTCGTGCTCGTCGTCGCCACCACCGCAGCAGCGGTGATCGCGCTGCAGCGCGGGGACAGCGGCATGCCCGCGGGGCAGGGCACCGGTGACCGGAGCAGCTCAGGCAGCGGGGGCCGGCCAGGGACGCCCTGGGCGTGGATGCGCGGCGGGCAGGTGTACGACGAGGCCGACTACCTGAGCCGGATGGTGGCCCACCACCAGGAGGCCGTCACCGCCGCCGAGCAGCTCCAGCGCTCCGACCGTCCCGAGCTGCGGGCCTTCGGCGCGGAGATCGTCAGGGCCCAGTCCGCCCAGATCGACCAGATGGAGGCATGGCTCCGGCGGTGGTATCCCGACCAGCCTGCCGACACCGGCTACCGGTCGATGATGCGCAACCTGTCCGGCCTCTCCGGCGCGGCGCTGGACCGGGCGTTCCTGCGCGACATGATCATCCACCACATGGCCGCGGTGATGATGTCCCGGCAGCTGCTCGCCCGGGGGCTGGACGTCCACCCGGAGGTGGCAGGCCTGGCGCGCGCCATCAGCGGCCAGCAGCACGCCGAGATCCTCCGGATGCAGCGGTGGCTGCACGTCTGGTACGGCGAGAGCCGGCAGGGCGGCCACGGCTGGATGACCGGCCGCGGCCACCGCTGGATGATCGGCGACATGGGGCCCTCGATGATGCGCTGATCCGCCACCCGCAAGCGACGGATCAGCGAGCCGGACGGCGAGCCGGTGCGCGTCCGGGTGCCCGGCGAGGTGCCCGGCGAGGTGTCCGCACCCCCGACGGGAACCTCGCGCCCGGTGGCATGCCCTGACGCGGTGCTCCGCCCCATGCGCCCCATGCATCACACCGCGGCGCGCCCGGTCGGTCCGGGTGCGCCTCGTCGCGCCGTGGGAGGCGGCTCGTGAGCGAAAAATTGTTGGGCGTGTTGCGCCGAAATGCCTCCGTGGCCCCGGGGATAGGAGTTAAGTGCGAGCGATTGTCTCGATTCTGTCTCCTTCCACCTGGAGCGTGCATGCACAACATCCGACGCACCTTGGGGGCCATCACGGCCGGCACCGCCGGTCTCGCGATGACTCTCTCCGCAGGACTTGCCACCACGGCGTACGCCGGCCCAGCGCCGGGCGACGACGCCCCCATCAAGCTGACGCCCAAGGGCGAGATCGCCGCTGAGTTCCACGGCGCCGACGAGGCCGACGCGGGGGTCGAGAAGCTGCGCGACGCCTACTACTGGAGCCGGCTGCTGTCCGGCGACGAGCCGATCGACCTCAGCCAGGCCGCGCGGCTCCGCCTCAAGGCGGCCAACCGCACCGACGCCATGAGGGCCAGCACCGCCCGGCGCGACGCCCACGGCGCGGGCGGGGGCGGCACCTGGGTCAACCAGGGCCCCGACCCGATCGTCCAGGTCGTGCGGACCACGAACTCGTTCGCGGCCATGTCCGGCCGGGTCGGCGCGCTCGCGATCCGCAAGGACGGCACCATCCTCGTCGGTGGCGCCCAGGGCGGAGTCTGGAGCTACGACTCCAGCGAGGGCCCCGACGGCACCTGGACCCCGCGCACCCAGGACACGGACACCCAGTCCGTCGGCGCCCTGGCCGTGGCGCCGAGCAAGGACCGGGTCGTCTACATGGGCTCCGGCGAGGGCAGCCTCGCCGGTGACTCCTACTACGGCGACGGCATCTACCGCTCCAAGAACGGCGGGATGAGCTGGCAGCACGTCTCGAGCAAGTTCACCGGCCAGGCGGTCACCGACATCGCGGTGGACCCCCACCACGCCAACGTGCTCTACGCCTCCACGGTCCGCGGCCGCGGCGGCTCGCACCGCACCTCGGCACCGACCGAGGTGAAGTACGGCGTCTGGGGCTCGCGCAACGGCGGCCGGACCTGGACCCTGCTCAAGGGCACCAAGAACCAGCTGCACGGCGCCACCGACCTCGTGATCGACCCGCAGAACCCGAAGGTCCTGTGGGCCTCGTTCTGGGGCAAGGGCATCTACCGCTCCACCAACTCCGGCCACAGCTGGAAGAGCGCGATGGGCGATCTGCCCGACGGCAAGTTCAACGCCGGCGGCACCCGGTTCTCCCTCGGCCTGTCCCACCCGGCCTCGGACGCCCAGGCCACGGTGTACGTCGGGTTCGACTACTACGACAGCAAGGCGAACTACCACCCCGCCCAGATCTGGAAGACCACCGACGACGGCGCCCACTGGGCCTCGGCGGTCGGCTCCACGACCGGCGACGACTCGGTCGTCGACTACTGCGGCACCCAGTGCTTCTACGACAACGAGGTCAAGCCGGACCCGACGAACCCCGACGTGCTCTACGTCGAGGGCTCCTACGGCTACAACAACTCGCCCCCGTCCGGCGGCATCTACCGCTCCACCGACGGCGGGCAGACCTGGAAGAACCTCGGCCTGGACCTGCACCCGGACTTCCACGCGATCGCCTTCGACCCTGCGAACACCGATCACATCGCGATCGGCAACGACGGCGGCGTCTGGCAGTCCTTCCACCAGGGGGGTCGCACCAACGACGGCGAGACGCTCGCCGACACCGACTGGCAGGACCTCAACGGCACGGTGGACCCGAACACGGGTGCGCTGATCCACTCCACCAACCTCAGCATCGGGCAGTACGTCTCGATGCAGACGGTGCCGCAGGTCGAGGGCCAGTACTGGGGTGGCCTGCAGGACAACGGCACGCTGCGCAAGTCGACGGTCAACGACCGGTGGTTCGACCAGGCGAGCGGTGACGGCGGGTACGCCCAGGTGGACCAGTCCACGGTGAACCCCAACGCGCCGACCGCGCTGCCGGCGTACGTCTTCGGGGAGTACTACGCGATCTCGCCGTACCGCTACGACCCGACCGAGACCGGCACGATCTTCGGCAACGAGATGATCGACGGCGGGATCAACCCCAAGGACCGCTCCGAGTTCTACGTGCCGATGACCCTGAACCAGGGCAACACCAACCAGATGTTCCTCGGCACCTACCGGCTCTACCGCACCGACAACGCCGAGACCGAGTCGGCCGCGGACGTGACCTGGAAGCCCATCTCGGGCGACCTGACCAGCGGGTGCGAGCAGACGGCCTCGAACGGTGCCCGCGGGTGCGTGATCTCCTCGGTCGGCGTCTCCGACGGCGGCACCGGTGTCTACGTCGGCACCGACGAGGGCTGGATCCAGGTGAGCCCCGACGCGACCACGAGCGACGATCCGTCGTGGACCCGGGTCGGCACCGACGTGCTGCCCGGCCGCCCGGTCGACCAGATCGCCGTCGACCGCTCGAACTGGCGCATCGCCTACGCCGGCTTCGCCGGCTTCGACAAGGCCACCCCGGACACCCCGGGCCACCTGTTCGCCACCACCGACGGCGGCAAGCACTGGAAGAACGTCACGGCGAACCTGCCCGACGTCCCTGTGGACACGGTCGTCATCGACCCGTCGAACAACAAGACCGTCTACGTCGGCACCGACGTGGGCCCGTTCATCAGCACGAACGCCGGCCGGTCCTGGACCCGCCTGGGCACGATGCCCAAGGTCGCCGTGTGGCAGATGGACTACGACGCCAGCCACGGCATCCTCGCGGCCGGCACCCACGGTCGCGGCGCGTACACGATGAAGAACCGGGGCCCGCTCCCGGCGCTGCTCGTGTCCAAGTCGGAGGCCACCGAGAACATCGGCCCCGGCAAGACGATCCACTACACGATCACCGTCAAGAACATCGGCAACCAGGACGCCACCGGGGTGACCGTGACCGACCCGCTGCCGGCGTACACCCGGTCGGCCAACATCGGCCAGGGCGGTCACTTCGACACCGACGGTGCCCGCTGGGACGGCGTCACGGTGCCGGCCGGCGACAAGGTGGCGCTGACCTTCTCGGTCCGCGTGGTCGACAACCTGCCGGCCTCGGTGGAGCAGATCATCAACGACGGCATCACCGTGACCTCGGCGCAGGGGCCCGGCGCGACGGGCAGCCCGTTCGTCACCCCGATCGCCCCGAAGCACGCCGTCTCGATCTCGCCCGACCAGGACACCCAGGGTGCCAAGGCCGGTGACCGGACGACGTTCACCGAGACGCTCACCAACGACGGCTACGAGGCGGACAGCTACGCCCTGTCGGTCTCCGGCAACCAGTGGCCCGCCACGGTGTACGCCGACGACTGCACCACGCCGCTCGCGACCACCGACCCGGTGGCCAGCGGGGACTCGACCGACGTCTGCGTCAAGGTCGACGTACCGGCCGGTGCGGCCAACGACGCCACCGACACGGCCACGCTGAAGGCGACCTCGGTGGCGGACTCCTCCGTCTCCGACACCGCCGACCTGACCTCCATCGCGGTCACGGTCGACACCCTGGTCGTCGACGAGGACACCAACGACCCGGTGGACTCGCGGCCGTACTACACCGACGCCCTGGACGCGAACAACATCGACTACAGCGTCTGGGACCTCGGCGACAAGCCGCAGCTGCCCGAGTCCTACCTCACGGCCCACTCCAAGGTCGTGTGGTTCACCGGCAACAGCTACCCGGCTCCGATCGGTAGCTACGAGCACGAGCTCAAGGCGTTCCTGGACAACGGGGGCTCGCTGTTCCTGTCGGGCCAGGACCTGCTGGACCAGGCGGCCGGTACGACGGACTTCGTCCACGACTACCTGCACGTCGACTGGGACGGCTCGGAGGCGCAGAACGACAAGGCCACCAAGGCCGTGCACGGGGTCACCGGCAACCCGGTGACCGACGGCATCGGGGCGGTCCCGCTGGACCACTCGGTCTTGCAGGCGAACTACGAGGACGAGATCACGCCGATCGGCGGGGCCGAGGCCGCGTTCACCGACGACAGCACCAACCCGGACGCGCTGTCGTTCGCCGGTGACTACAAGGTCGTCTTCGCCGCCTTCCCGTTCGAGGCCTACGGCACGAGCTCGGACAAGTCCGACCTGATGAAGCGGGTGTTCGGCTTCTTCGGCTGAGACCCGACCGGCACCACCGGACCCCCGTCGCGCATCGCGCGGCGGGGGTCCGCCGTTCCCGGATCAGTAGCCGGAGTAGCCCGACCCGCCGGAGGACGAGCCGCCCGACGTCGCCGCCACGTGCTGGACCGTCGCGCCGGCGGGGGAGAGCAGGTACCACAGGGCCCCGAACCCGTTGAGGCCCTCGCCGTTGGTCTGGCCGGCGGCCGAGTCCCCGGCGTAGTAGTAGAGGGGGTGGCCGCCGTAGGTGACCTGCTTCGACCCGTCCGAGCGGGTGATCGTGCCGAGCATCGCGGCCTTCGCGCCGGCCGAGGCCTGGGGAGCCCCGGTGGTGGTCAACGGCGGCCAGGCCGAGACGCAGGGACCGGTGCAGGTCGACATCTTCCCGTGGTCGGACTCGAAGAGGTAGACGCTGCGGCCCGAGCCGTCGGTGAGGTAGCCGGTCGACCCGCCGTGGGTCGCGACCTGAGCGGGTCCGGAGCCGGACGACGGTGTCGAGGTGGTGCCCGAGGGGCTCTGGTACGAGGATCCGCCGCAGGCCGCGAGCAGGAGCGCCGGTGCCGCGACCACCGCCCCCACGAGCACTCCGGTGCGCGTGCGCCGATCAGACATGTCCTGCCTCCTTCCGGACGGGAGCCCCCTCGATGAGGGCTCCTCGACAGGAGGTACGGCGCCCGCCCGGCGCAGGTTCAGCCACGTGCGGTAGGACGTCGACCGGTGCGTCGGCGCAGCGTCCCTTCCGTCACTGCCGCACACACCCGTGACGAACAGGTGACGCATACCCAAATCGGCCTACTCGCAAAGGGCACCGGGGGGCCCGCCCGAAGGGACCTTGGTCCCTGTCTGCTGCCGGCACCCACTGGTCACCATGCTTGACAGGGAGGCCTGATGAGCAACCAGACGACGTCCGAAGGTGTCATGCGCGCACACCGCGGCGCACCGGGTGCGGACACCGCTGCGACCGCCCCCGGCGTGGCCGATCTGCACCGGATCCTGCTCGAGACCGCCTTCGAGCTCACCGCCGAGTTCGACGGGCTCCCGGCCGGGTCGGTGATGCGGTGCTTCGGGCGCTCGGTGAAGCTCGCCCGGGCCCAGGGCGCCACCGGCCCGGGGCTCCCGGAGGCCGCGCGCCGGATCGCCGCGTCGAGCCTGCGCAAGCGCGCCGCAGGCGGACGGCACCCGGTCTGGACGCTGGCCGCGACCGCCTGACCCCGCTCGTCGGCCCGCCGTCACACGATCGGCTCAGCGGTGGCCGGCGATCGCGTGCGGGACGTAGCCGGCGCCGAGCTCCTCGACCTCCTCGGCCGTGAGCTCGAGGTCCACCGCAGCCACGGCGTCCTGGAGGTGGTGGGGCTTGGTCACCCCGACGATGGGGGAGGTGACGACCGGCTGCGCGAGCAGCCAGGCCAGAGCGACCTGGGCCCGTGAGACCCCGCGCCGCTCGGCGAGCCGCGCGACGGTCTCCACGATCGTGCGGTCCTCGTCGCGGTAGAGCGTCCCCCCGAACTCGTCGGTCTCCGCCCGCGCGGTCCTCGCGTCCCAGTCCCGGGTCAGCCGGCCGCGGGCGAGCGGGCTCCACGGGATCACGCCGACCCCCAGGTCGGCGCACAGGGGGAGCATCTCCCGCTCCTCCTCCCGGTAGAGCAGGTTGTAGTGGTCCTGCATCGAGACGAACGGCGTCCACCCGTTGACCTCGGCCACGTGCTGGGCCTTCGCGAACTGCCACGCGTACATCGACGACGCGCCGAGGTAGCGGGCCTTGCCGGCGCGCACGACGTCGTGCAGGGCCTCCATGGTCTCCTCGATCGGGGTGCCGGGGTCCCAGCGATGGATCTGGTAGAGGTCGACGTGGTCGGTCCCGAGCCGGGACAGCGAGGCGTCGATCTCCTGCAGGATCGCCTTGCGGGAGAGCCCCGCCCCGTTCGGTCCGGGGTGCATCCGCCCGTGGACCTTGGTGGCGAGGACGACGTCCTCCCGGCGGGCGAAGTCGCGCAACGCCCGGCCGGTGATCTCCTCGCTGCTGCCTCCCGAGTAGACGTTGGCGGTGTCGAAGGCGTTGACGCCGGCCTCGAGGGCGTCCTTGATCAGGGCCCGACCGGCCTCCTCGTCGAGGACCCAGGGGTGCCCGCCGCGAGTGGGATCACCCCAGCTCATGCAGCCCAGCGTCACCGCCGAGACCTCGAGGCCGGTGTTGCCGAGCTTGCGGTAGCGCATGGGTGTCTCCCCTGAGGTCGTCGGTCATGATCGCCCCGATCGTTGCACCCCCGCGGTGACGACCCTCCCGGCGTAGGTTCGGGGCATGGCACCGCGGGCGGGACGACGGCGTGCGTACTTCGTGTTGATGGGGACCTGCGTGGTGCTCATCGTCCTGGCGTGGAACGTGGTGCGGCTGTGGTCCACGACCGCGGCGGTGGTGATGAGCGTCGTCGCGGCCGTGATCCCGCCGGTCGCCGTCATCGTCGGCAACCTGGGTGCCCTGGACGACGACGACCCCGGACACGACCACCGTTAGGAGTAGGTCACGTCCGGGGCCGCCGCTCGCGTGGGCGCCCGAGCTCACTTGGAGGGCTGGGGCACGTTCACGTTGCAGTCGACCTTGGGGTTGGCGCCCATGTAGTTCAGGGGGCCGGCCACCACGGTCAGCGCGGTGTCGCCGGCGGTCTTGCAGCTGACCTCCTGGTCATTGCCGAAGTAGCCGCGCTGGAACGCGGCGGCGACGCCGATCACCAACCACAGCACGACGATGATGCCGAGCAGACTCTTCATGGACTTCTCTCCTTGGTCCGGGCCTCGGTCCGGGCACGTGTCACGAGTGTCGGAGGGGTCATACCCCGGGTGCGTGGGGGCCAACCCCCGCGCACCGGGCACGGACCGGCGTCGCTCAGGAGTACGACGCCTGGTAGGCCAGCACGGCCGCCCGGCCCTCGGCCAGCGCGAGCTCGAGGGCCTCGACGAGCCGGGCGCAGCCCTCGGTGCTGCCGCTGTCGGCGGCCAGCTCCAGCTGCTGGGCGATCCGTCCGGCCGGGGTGACGCCCAGGTTCAGCGCGCCGCCGGCCAGCTTGTGCGCGACCTGCTTGAGCCTCTGCGCGTCCCCGGCGGCGCAGGCCTCGCGGATGGTCGCCATCGTCGCGGGCGTGTTCGTGACGAAGTTGCCGATCGCGCGGTCGAGGTAGGAGGTGTTGCCCGGATCGAGGTCGCGCAGCTCGTCGAGGCGGGGCACGTCGAGCCCCTCGATCCGCGGCGCGGCGGCGGGGCATGGGTCCGTGCCGGCCGGCGGCGCTCCCTTGCCCGCGAGCCACTTGTCCAGCACGGCGCGCAGGACCGTGATGTCCACCGGCTTGGTCAGGAAGTCGTCCATGCCCGCGGCCAGGCAGCGGTCCTTCTCGCCCTCGATCGCCGCGGCGGTCATGGCGATCACCGGGACCCGGTCTCCCTGCTCACGAGCGCGGATCTGCCGGGTGGCGGCGTAGCCGTCCATGCGGGGCATCTGCACGTCCATCAGGATCGCGTCGTACCCGTCCTGCCCGGGGCGGGCGAGGGCCTCGAGGGCGGCCTGCCCGTCGTCGGCGGTCTCGGCGGCGTAACCCAGCGCCTCGAGCATCCCCACGGCCACCATCTGGTTGACCGGGTTGTCCTCGACCACGAGCACCCGGTGGCGCCGGCTGGGCCCGGCGGGTTGGCCGCCGGAGATCGAGGGCCGCGGACCGGCGCCGGCGACGTGGTGCAGGAGCACGTCGCGTAGCGCCGCCCACAGCACCGGCTTGGTGAGCAGGTCGGTGACCCGCGCCGCGCGGACGCGGTCCGGGTCCGGCACGGTCCGCGAGGTGAGCATGAGCAGCACCAGGTCGTCGTTCTCGGGCCGGCTGCGCAGGTCCTCGGCCAGGTCCAGCCCGTCGCGCCCCGGCATGACCAGGTCGAGCAGGGCCGCGTCGAACGGGTCGCCCTCGCGGGCGGCCGCCTCCACGGCCGCGACGGCGGCGTGCGCCTCGGCGACCACGTGCGCACGCACGCCCCACCAGCCCAGCTGCTCCTGCAGCACCAGCCGGTTGTGCTCGTTGTCGTCCACCACCAGCACCCTGCGCCCGCGCAGCCAGCCCCGGGCGTACTCGTCGTCGGGGTCGGCGACATCGCCCGCGGCGGCCTCGAAGTCGGCGGTGAACCAGAAGACCGTCCCGCCGCCGGGGTTGGGCTCCAGCCCGATCTCGCCCCCCAACGCCTCGACGATCTCCCGTGAGATCGCCAGCCCCAGACCGGTCCCGCCGTAGGTCCGGGTCGTGGACGCGTCGGCCTGGGTGAACGGGTCGAAGAGGCTCTGCACGTCGCCCCGGGGGACGCCCACGCCGGTGTCCCTGACCTCGACCCGGAGCTGCGTGCGGCCGCCCCCGCCCGGCTGCGCGGTCGCCCGGACCAGGACCTGGCCGGCCTCGGTGAACTTCACGGCGTTCGAGCCCAGGTTCGTCAGCACCTGGGCCAGGCGCATCGGGTCCCCCCGCAGCACCTCGGGGACGTCGGGGTGACAGGAGACGACCAGCTCGAGCCCCTTGGCGCGCGCGGACTCGGCGAGCAGGCTCGCGACCTGGTCGAAGACCGGACGGACCTCGAAGTCCAGCCGTTCGAGCAGCAGCTTCCCGGCCTCGATCTTCGAGAAGTCCAAGACGTCGTTGATGACGCCGAGCAGGGCCCTGCTGGCCACCTGCACCCCGGAGGCGAGGCGCATCTGCGCGGCGTCCAGCCGGGTCCGGAGCAGCAGGTCGTTCAGGCCGATGACGCCGTTGAGCGGCGTGCGGATCTCGTGGCTCATGGTGGCCAGGAACTCCGACTTCTGGCGGGAGGCCTCCATCGCCTCGTCCCTGGCGGTGGCGAGCTCCCGCTCGGCCCGTTCCCGTTCGGCGACCCGGGCGAGCTGCACGGCGACCTGCTCGACCATCGAGGTGATCATGTCGTGGCGGTAGAGCGGGGGAGCGGAGGTGATCGTGATGACCGCGCAGACCTGGTCGTGGGCGGACACGCAGAAGGCCACGGTGAGCCGGGCGTCGTCCCACACGGTGCGGCGCTCGCGGAAGGCCCGGTTGGCGAGCTCGGTCTCGGCCACCGAGGTCCCGGGCTCGGTGGCGTCGACCTCGCGGTCCTCCTCGAAGATGTAGAGCGGGACCACGCCGCGCCCGTCGGCCGAGGGCAGGAACGCCCGGGCCCGCTCCCAGTCGTCGTGCAGCAGCACCAGGGCCTGTGCCTGGCTGAGGACCTCCTCGAGGGTCCGGGCCTCGTTCGCCGCGGTGGCGACCGCCTGCATCAGCGCGTTCTGCCGGACGGAGTCCTCCAGGGCGAGCTCCGCGAGCTTGGTCTCGGTGATGTCCTGGTGGGTGCCGGACATCCGGGTCACCGCGCCGGCGGCGTCGTGGTGCGCCTCGCCCCGGCCGCGCGTCCAGACCCAGCTGCCGTCGGCGTGCGCCACCCTGACCACGAAGAAGAACGCGCCGCCCCCCTGCAGGGCGTCCTGGACGGCGTCGTCCACCTGGTCACGGTCATCGGGGTGCACCATGGCGAGGAAGTCCGCGTAGGTGCCGCCGAATTCGGCGGCACCGTAACCGTAGAGGGCGTAGAGCTCCTCGGACCCGACGATGCGGTCCTGCTCGACGTCCCACTCCCAGCTGCCGAGCCGGGCGATCCGCTGTGCCTCGGCGAGCTGGCGCTGGCTGGCGGTCAGCTTGTCGTGGACCGAGCGACGGTCGGAGAAGTCGGCGAGCCGGTGCACGACGGCCGCGATCCGGCCGTCCGGCCCACGCAGAGCGCTCTCGCGCACCAGCACCCACAGGGCGCTGCCGTCACGACGCACGAACCGGCTCTCCACGTCGCCAGGGTTGAGCTCGCCCCGGCGTACGACGTCGAGGTGGTCGGCGAACTGGCCGCGCCCCACCTCGTCGAGCGTCTCGAAGACCGTCAGGTCGACGAGCTCCTCTGGCTCGGCACCGAACATCCGGGCCAGCGCCGGGTTCGCGTAGATCGTGCGGCCGTCGAGGTCGAACACCCAGATGCCGTCGGGCGACGTCTCGATGACGTCCCGGTACAGCCCTGACAGCTCCATACGTGCCTCCCGGGGAAACGATAGGGCCAGCCGATGCGGGGGCGGCACCGATCGCCCACGAGAGGGGAGCTCGAGCCGGTTCAGGACTCCTCGTCGATCAGGTACCGGCCGTCACGGTAGGCCAGCCGGAGGGAGACCTCGTCGGAGGTCGACGTGCCGTTCTTGCGGGTGTAGTCCACGACGTAGTCGACCGTGAGCGCGTCCGGATCGGTCGCGTTGAACGAGCGGAGCCGGGCCGTCTTGATGGTGTCCCAGAAGCCTTCGTAGCCGGAGAGGCCGCCGCTGGCTTGTCGGAACCGAGGGGACAGCATGGCGAAGGCCGACTTCGGGTCGCTGGTGACGGTGGCCAGGTAGTCCTCGATGAACCGGTGCATGCCGTCCACGGTGGGTCCGGCGGTCGGGGAGCCCGGGGATCCGCTGGGGGATCCGCTGGGGGATCCGCTGGGGGATCGGCTGGGGGATCCGCTGGGGGATTGGCTGGGGGCGCGGCTGTGGCTGGGCGGGGTGGCGGTCCCGGTCTCGGTGCCGTCGCGGCCGACGATCGCCCAGCCCACCAGCGCGGCCAGGACCACCGCGAGGCCGACCAGCACCGGGAGCAGCGAGCGGCCGGGGCGGCGCCGCGGCACCGGTCCTTCGTCCGGCGTCGAGCGCGGCCGCGGGGCCGGATCCGCCGGGAGGACCCGGGTGGGCGCGGCCGGCGGAGCGGAGGACGCCGCGGACGACGAGGACGGCGGGGTCGCCGGCCCGGCCTCGCCGGACCGGAGCACGTCGCGCACCCGGCTCATCGACCACCGGTCCGCCGGGTCGGGAGTCATCGTCGCCTCGAGGAGGGGAGCGAGCCAGCCGGCGTCCGGCAGCCGCGGCGGCGCCTCGTGCACGATGCGGTAGAGCGTCCCCATCAGGTTCCCGCCGACCTCGTACGGCGGCTTCCCGGCGAGCGCGTGGTAGAGCGTGGCGCCCAGCGACCACACGTCGCTGGCCGCGGACGCGGACTGGCCGGACGCGACCTCGGGGGCGAGGTACGCCGGCGACCCGGTGACCAGGCCGGTCTGGGTCAGGGTGGCGTCGGCCGCGGCCCGGGCGATCCCGAAGTCCGTGAGCTTCACCTGGCCCTCGCGGGTCACCAGGATGTTGGAGGGCTTCACGTCGCGGTGCACGATGCCGGCCTCGTGCGCCTCGGTCAGCGCATCGGCCGCCTGCGCCAGCAGGGGGGCCGCCCGGGCCGGCGACAGCGGGCCCTGGTCTCGCACCAGCTCGGCCAGGGTCACGCTCTCGACGTACTCCATCACCAGCCACCGCTCGTCGTCCTCGACGACGAGGTCGAACACCGCGACCACGTGCGGATGGTTGAGCCGGGCCGCGAGCCGGGCCTCGCGCTCGGCGCGGACCAGGTCGGGCGCCTCGACGCCGGGCACCATGCCGATGCGCTTGAGCGCGACCGGCCGGCCGAGCACCTCGTCGGCCCCCAGCCACACCGAGCCCATGCCGCCGCGACCGATCTCCCGGTCCAGCGAGTACCTGCCTGCGATCACCGTTGGGTCCCTCCCATGCCGCAGATCAGGGTAGCGACGGCTCCCGCCACGGTCGCATCGGTGAAACCGGGTGGGCGGTGCTCGCGCGGATGGGGCAGGCTTGGGGTCGTCAGCACCGAACTGTGGAAGGCTTCCGCGTGTCCCTCGACCCCGCTCTCCTCGACGACCTGCAGTGGCGCGGCCTGATCGCCCACTCGACCGACCTCGCCGGCCTGCGCGAGGCGTTCGCCGCCGGGAGCGTCCGGTTCTACGTGGGCTTCGACCCGACGGCGCCGAGCCTGCACATGGGCAACCTGCTGCAGATCCTCACCGCGCGCCGCCTCCAGCTGGCCGGGCACACGCCGTACGCGCTCGTCGGTGGCGCGACGGGCATGATCGGCGACCCCAAGGACTCCGGGGAGCGCACCCTCAACTCGCTCGACACCGTCAAGGACTGGGTCGAGCGGGTGCGCCGCCAGATCGAGCCCTTCCTGTCCTTCGAGGGGCCGAACGCGGCGACGATGGTCAACAACTACGACTGGACGGCGTCGCTGTCGGTCATCGACTTCCTGCGCGACATCGGGAAGCACTTCCCGGTGAACCGGATGCTGGCCCGGGAGACCGTGAAGCGCCGGCTGGAGACCGGCATCAGCTACACCGAGTTCAGCTACGTGCTGCTGCAGTCGATGGACTTCTTGAGCCTGCACCGGGACCACGCGGTGACGCTGCAGTTCGGCGGCAGCGACCAGTGGGGCAACCTCACGGGCGGCGTCGAGCTCATCCGCCGGGCCGACGGCGCCACCGTGCACGCGTTCGCCACGCCGCTGGTGACCCGCGCGGACGGCACCAAGTACGGCAAGACCGAGGGCGGCGCGCTCTGGCTGGACCCGGAGATGATGTCGCCGTACGCCTTCTACCAGTTCTGGCTGAACGTGGAGGACGAGAAGGTGGGGGAGCTGTTGCGGCTCTTCA